>DFEO01000107.1 GCA_002368715.1 Ruminococcus sp. UBA3800 | reverse complement strand
GAAGCTGTTTTTCAACACCAATGAGAAAACAGCAATAGATGTTGCACAGGCGAGAGGTGTAACGCTTCTGCCTGCGATCATAAAGAACATCCCGATCTATGAGTATACACCGCTCCAGGTGAAATCCTCGATAGTCGGCTATGGCAGGGCTGAAAAGAAGCAGGTCCAGGAGATGACAAAGACAATGCTCCACCTCAAAGAGGTGCCAAAGCCCGATGATACGGCTGATGCCGTTGCTATCGCAATAACTCACGGGCTCAGCGTAAATACAAGAAGAGTAATGGGAAAGCTGAAATAACAGGAGAAAGATATGATCTATTCCGTAAGAGGAAAACTTATATATTCACAGAATGAAACTGTCGTTGTGGAATGTGCAGGCGTAGGATATGAATGTCGTACCTCTTTTTCAACGATACAGGCTGTTGCCGGGAAGGACGAGGTGATGCTTTATACTCACCTTTCCGTCAGGGAGGATGCTGTCGAGCTTTTCGGATTTGCAACAAAAGAAGAGCTGAAAAGCTTCCGTATGCTGATAGGCGTTTCGGGTGTCGGTCCAAAGGCAGCGATCTCGATCCTTTCATCCTGTACTCCCTCACAGTTTGCGCTTGCGGTCGCAACGGGCGACAGCGCATCGTTCACGAAGATCAAGGGTATAGGTGCCAAGACAGCACAGAGGATCGTTTTGGAGCTTAAAGATAAGGTCGCAAAGGAGAATACTATCTCGGTCAGAGGGGATGCAGGCTTTTCTTCGTCGCCTGCTGCTGCCGATAATGTAAGGGAAGCGCTGACGGCGCTCGTTGTTCTCGGATATTCCGACAGCGAAGCTTCGGCAGCCGTATCAAAGCTCGATCCGACGCTTCCGACAGAGGAGCTTATCAAAAAGGCGCTTATGAGCCTTGCGAGATTCAGATGATTTGGACGGGAAGGAGGATATGCTTCTTTTTTGAAGCATCAGACCCGATATGATAGAAAAAGGCGAATTCGATATTGAAAGGATCGTAACTCCGAAAGAGACCGTATCTGAGACCACCGATGATTTCGAGGTCAGCCTCAGACCTGTCACACTTGATGAGTATATAGGACAGGATAAGGTCAAGGAGAATATGAAGATATATATTCAGGCGGCCAGAAACAGAGGCGACAGCCTGGATCATGTTTTGCTTTACGGCCCTCCCGGTCTTGGCAAGACTACGCTTTCTGCAATAATCGCTCATGAGATGGGCGTGAACATACGCATAACCTCGGGTCCTGCCATTGAAAAGCCGGGCGACCTTGCAGCACTGCTGACGAACCTTGAAAAGGGCGATGTGCTGTTTATCGACGAGATACACAGGCTTTCACGTCAGGTCGAAGAGGTGCTTTATCCCGCACTCGAAGACTATGCGCTTGATATAATCATGGGCAAGGGTCCTGCGGCAAGGTCGATAAGGATAGAGCTCAACAAGTTCACTCTTATCGGTGCCACCACAAGGGCAGGCCTTTTGTCAGCACCTTTGCGTGACCGCTTCGGCGTTATCCAGAGACTTGACCTTTACACCACAGAGCAGCTTTCGGATATAGTCAAGAGATCGGCTGTCATCCTGGGTGTTGCCTGCGATGACAAGGGTGCCCTGGAGATAGCGAAGCGTTCAAGAGGCACACCACGAATAGCTAACCGTTTTCTGAAGCGTGTAAGAGACTTTGCAGAGGTCATGGGCAACGGCATCATATCCGAGGAGATCGCTAAAATAGCTCTTAACCGCATGGAGGTTGATAAGCTCGGACTTGATAAGCTTGATAAGCGGCTTTTGAATATGATAATAAAGGGCTATAACGGCGGCCCTGTTGGCCTTGAAACGCTTGCGGCGGCAATAGGCGAGGACTCGGTAACGATCGAGGATGTCTGCGAGCCGTATCTTATGCAGCTGGGGTTTATTTCCAAAACACCCAGGGGCAGAGTTGCCACTCAGCTCGCATACGACCATTTGGGGATACTTAAAGACGGCCAGACTCACTTATGACAGTGGGATTGGCGCATCAAATAAATATTTGAAGGAGATAGTTTTTAATGGGAAGATTATTTGGCACTGACGGAGCAAGAGGAGTTGCTGTAACAGAGCTTACCTGCGAGATGGCAATGAAGATCGGCAGAGCAGCGGCCCTTGTTCTTTCAAAGGGCAAAAAGGGCAAGACTAAGATCATCATAGGAAAGGATACAAGGATATCCAGCGATGTTCTGGAGGCGGCTCTTGTTTCGGGTATCTGTTCTGTGGGAGCAGATGCGTATATACTTGGTGTTATCCCGACGCCGGCAGTTGCACTTCTTGTCAATAAATACGAAGCGGATGCGGGAGTGATGATATCTGCATCTCATAATTCCGTAGAATTCAACGGCATAAAGCTTTTTTCCGGAAGCGGTTTCAAGCTGCCCGACAGCGTGGAGGCCGAGATAGAAGAACTCATACTTGACAGACCCGGGGATATCTCTCTTTGCAGCGGCACCGAGATCGGCCGTGTTTATTATGAGAACGATGCTGTCTGGGACTATGTAAGACATATTATGAAGTCGAGTCCTTCCGATTTCAAAGGGATAAAAGTCGCTCTTGATTGTGCAAACGGTTCGGCTTCTGTGTGTGCTCAGAAGATATTTGAAGGACTGGGTGCAAAGTGCGTGATGCTGAACGACCGTCCCGACGGCACCAACATAAACAAAGACTGCGGCTCGACCCACATTGAGGGGCTGCAAAGAGCAGTAGTTGAGAATCACTGCGATGTCGGCCTTGCTTTTGACGGTGATGCTGACAGATGTCTTGCTGTCGATGAGAACGGCGAACTTATAGACGGTGACAAGCTGCTTGCTATCTTCTCGAATTATATGAAGGATCTTGGTCTGCTCAAGCATAATGCTTGTGTGGTCACTGTTATGACAAACCTTGGCTTTTTTAAGTTTGCCAAGGAGAACAACGTTGTCGTTGCGACCACAAAGGTCGGTGACAGATATGTTCTTGAAGAGATGCAGAAGGGCGGCTATAACCTCGGCGGCGAGCAGTCGGGTCACATAATAATGCTGGATTTTGCAAACACCGGTGACGGTGAGCTGACAGGCACCAAGCTTCTCACCGTAATGAGTTATACAAAGAAAAAGGCAAGCGAGCTTGCTTCGTGTATGGAGACTTATCCTCAGGTGCTCGTTAACGTCAGGATAACGCCTGACAAAAAGGGCAAGTGGGAAAAGGACGAAGCTGTTCTTGCTGCAATACGGGAGTATTCCGACAAGCTCGGCTCCGACGGAAGGATACTTGTTCGTGAGTCGGGGACTGAGCCTCTTGTAAGAGTAATGATAGAGGGCAAAAAAACAGGTGTTATCACCGAATATGCCAACAATATCGCAAAGCTTGTTGAGGAAATGAAATAATGAGATACTCCTTTTGTCCGGTCTGTGGAAATAAACTCGTATATAAGCCCATAGGCGATGAGGGAGATATGCCCTTTTGTCAGGCTTGCGAGCGTCCGTGGTTCGATTCGTTTTATACCTGCGTTTTGTCGGTAGTCGTAAACGAGTTTGACGAGGTCTTGCTTATCAGGCAGAGCTATGGCGACACTGCTAAGTATGTCGGGGTCGCAGGGTTTATGAAATGTGCAGAGAGCGCCGAAGCGTCGGCTGCCCGTGAGATAAAGGAAGAAACAGGCCTTGAGTGCAGCGAACTTTTATACCTTGGAAGCATATTCTATGAAGCCAGAGATCAGCTGATGATCGGCTTTATGGCAAGGGTGAGAAAAAGTGAACTCACACTTTCATCAGAGGTCCTGAGCGGCGAATGGTTCACAGCCGATGAGGCTGTACAAAAGGTCAGACCCGGCAGCATAATTCAGGAGCTTATACGAAGAGCAAAGGAAAAGATATAATGAGGATAGCAGAAAACTGGAAGGACTACAAGCTTTTGGATGCGACCGAGGGAATGAAGCTTGAAAGCTGGGGAGGGCACCTGCTTGTCAGGCCCGATCCGCAGATAATCTGGAAAAGTCCCGAGTATTCCGATAAATGGAACAAGGCTGACGGCGTTTATCACCGTTCTCAGAAAGGCGGAGGAAACTGGGAGTTTCGCAGAAAGCTGCCCGAGAGCTGGAACATAAGCTATAAGGATCTGCGCTTTGTTATAAGACCCACAGGCTTCAAGCATACGGGGCTTTTTCCCGAGCAGGCTGTAAACTGGGATCTTATGAGCGGCCTTATAAGAAATGCAGACAGAGAGATAAATGTGCTCAATCTGTTTGCCTATACGGGCGGTGCAACGCTTGCCTGTGCGGCGGCCGGAGCAAAGGTAGCACACGTTGATGCTTCAAAGGGAATGGTCGCCTGGGCAAGAGATAATGCCAGGGCATCAGGACTTGATGATAAGCCTGTCAGATGGCTTGTTGATGACTGCGAAAAGTTTGTAAGACGTGAAATAAAAAGAGGCCGCAGATATGATGCCGTCGTTATGGACCCGCCTTCTTACGGCAGAGGCCCCGGCGGAGAGGTATGGAAGCTCGAGGATTGCGTTTACGATCTTGTAAAGCTGTGTGCAGGTGTTCTCAGCGATGATCCGCTTTTCTTCCTGTTGAACAGCTATACAACAGGGCTGTCACCCTCTGTTATGGCATATATCTTAGGTGACGTTATATGTAAGCAATACGGCGGAGAGGTGTCTGCTGATGAGATAGGTCTTCCTGTTGAAGCAACAGGAAGGTCGCTCCCGTGCGGCTCGACCGCTGTTTGGAAAAAATAATAGGAGGCTGAAAAAATGGGACTTGATGACATCAAAAAGACTATCGACAAGCTTGACGACAAGATACCCGATAACGTCAAGAAGGAAGCCAAGAAGCTTGCCACCAAGGAAAACCTTGAAAAGGCAAAGGACATGGCAGAAGATGTGATCGATAAGATCAAGAAGAAAAAGGACTGAGCTTGTCAGGGGCGGCAAAGCCGCCCCGCAGGCTTTAGGTCGGAGCTGATGATATGAGTAGTTTTATTGAGATCCGTGATCTTGAATTTTCATATATAAACGAGATCGAGGAGCCGCCCGTTGTCACTGAGGTGCTGAAGGGAGTGACTCTTGATATAAAAAAAGGAGAGTTCGTGGCAGTGCTTGGGCATAACGGCTCGGGAAAATCCACACTTGCCAAGTGTATAAACGGCATTAACATCCCTCAGAAGGGCAGTGTGAGCGTTGACGGGATGTCTGTTGCTGACGAGAAAAATCTGCTGGATATCCGCCAGAAGGTGGGTATGGTGTTCCAGAATCCCGATAACCAGATAGTTGCGACTATCGTCGAGGAGGACGTAGCGTTCGCTCTGGAGAATATGGGCGTTGAACCGAAAGAGATACGGCGCCGTGTCGATGAAGCACTCAGAACAGTCGGTATGTATGAATACAGGCTCCATGCGCCGCATAAGCTTTCGGGCGGCCAGAAGCAGAGAGTCGCTATTGCCGGTATCATCGCTATGCGACCTGACTGTATACTGCTTGATGAGCCTACGGCGATGCTTGACCCCAAGGGCAGAGCAGAAGTGATGAAAACGATAAAAGAGCTTAATGAAAACGGAGTTACTATCGTGCTTATCACTCACTATATGGAGGAGGCTGTTCAGGCTGACCGTGTCGTTGTTATCGACGGCGGAGAGATAGTGCTTGACAATGAGCCTAAGAAGATCTTTTCACAGGTAAGGACACTCAAAAACCTTGGACTGGATGTTCCGCAGGTGACCGAGCTTTGTCATATACTGAGAAGCGAGGGCGTTGACCTGCCCGACGATATAATAACAGAGGAAGAATGTGTGGAGAAGCTTTATGAGCTTCTTTGTTGACGGAGAGTAAAATGGCAGTTATAAAAACTGAAGGCTTGACCTATGTTTACGGTGAGGGGACACCCTTTCGTAAAGTGGCTGTGGATCATATAGACCTTGATATAGAAGAGGGCGAGTTTGTCGGGATAATCGGACATACCGGCTCTGGAAAATCCACGCTGATACAGCACTTCAACGGACTTTTAAAGCCAACGGAAGGCAGCGTTTATATCGACGGCGAGAAGCTTTGGGACGATAAAGCAAAGCTCAGACCTATAAGGTTCAAGGTGGGGCTTGTGTTTCAGTATCCCGAGTATCAGC
>DFEO01000115.1 GCA_002368715.1 Ruminococcus sp. UBA3800 | reverse complement strand
TTTATGAGCCAGATGGATCTTATGGGGATATATTTCCCGTTCTCTATGGAAGCAAACTATAATGACGATATGTATAAGGCAAAGCTGCCCAATACCGTCTGCCATGAGCTTGCCCACACAAAGGGCTATATCCGTGAGGATGAAGCGAACTTTATCTCCTTTATGGCGTGCAGCCGAAGCAGCAGTGCGCAGTATCGCTATTCGGGATATCTCTGTGCGCTGCTGGAGGTCAGGGGAAAGATCTTTGACTATGCTTCGGATGAGCAGAAGGGCGAATTTGACAGCAGGATAAACGACCTTGTATGGGTGGATGTGGACGCTCACCGTGAATACTGGCAGAGCGTTGACGAGGCCGAGGACACACTTTTTGACAGTGAGACCGTGGGCGAGATATCCGACAAGGCTATGGACACCAGCCTGAAGATGAACGGCGTTGCCGACGGCAAGGAGTCCTACGGCAGGATGGTAGACCTTATGCTGGGGTATTATGCCCTGAAGGGTGAGATATGATGAAAAGGCTTGTGACAGCAGCTGCGGCCTTGTGTTTGCTGGCAGGCTGCGGCAGCAGGGCGGACAGCAGCGGGACGGAGACTTCCGCTCCTTTGGAGACCACAGAGACTACAACAGTTCAGACCGCAGAGACCACGACAGTTCAGACAACGTCTGCGGCGGCGGAGGACAGCCTTGCGCCTGATGATAGTTCACAGGCGGATGAAGAAGCGGAGGAGCAGATGAGCTGGAAGCTTTTTGAGGAGCTTTATCAAAAGCTCCCGGCAGATGACAGAAGTGTCAGAAATTATCAGAGGAACCAAAGCGTCGGTATAGAGGGATATATCGAATACGGACAGGCAAACGAGCCTGTGAGGAGCCTTGTGCTGGGCGACGTTTCGTTTGCGGGCGTCGGCTGTGAGGTGATAGCTGTTTATAACTATCTGCTTTACACGGGCAGCGGCCGTGATATCGCAAAGCTGACCTTCGACTTTGAGCAGAATTGTCTGTATGAAAAAAGCGGAAAGCTCGGCTCGAATCCGAGGAAGATAAGAGGCCTTTTCGATGCGCTGGGGATAGCTTATGACAGATACCTTGACCCCGACGACTGCCGAAAGGCGATAGACGCAGGCAAGCCTGTGATACTGTCTTTTCACATCGGCAGCAATGTGTTCAGTCCGCTTCATACGGTCTTTATAATGACAGAGGATGACAGGCACTATGTGTTTAACCGATATAACGAGAGCGAAGGGCGTTTTGAGTTTGAAACGCTTGACGATATCATCGGCAATGATGCGCTGTTCATCGTTGCCTATACAACAGCGAGCGAGGTGTAGATATGCCTTATGAATATATAACACGCTCCCCCGAGCAGACTGTGGAGCTGGGAAGGCTCATCGGCCAAAAGCTCAGAGGCGGCGACATCATAGCCTATAAGGGCTCGATGGGCGCAGGAAAGACCACTATGACCAGAGGCCTGACAATGGGGCTGGGGCTTGGCGACACGGCGTTTTCGCCTACCTTTGCGCTTGTCAATGAATACAGGGGCGAAGGGCTTACGCTCTATCACTTTGATATGTACAGGATAACCTCTGCTATGGACCTGGAGACCACGGGCTTTTATGATTATATGGACACTGACAGCGTGATGGCGGTGGAGTGGTCGGAGAATATAGCGCAGGAGCTGCCTGAGCCGCTGACGGTGATAACGCTGGAGCGCATAGACGACGAGACCAGAAAAATTATTATAGACGGAGATGAAAGGTTTGCATATCTTGGCGATAGATACCAGCGGTAAGACCGCTTCGGTGGCGGTGACTGACGGAGAAAAGCTTTTGTGGGAGAAGACGGTCTATACCAAGCTTACCCACTCGCAGGTGATCCTGCCTATGGTGAGCGAAGCGCTCGGGGAACTGGGGCTGGGATTTGGCGATATCAGCCTTGCGGCTATCGCAAAGGGGCCCGGGTCCTATACGGGGCTCAGGATAGGCTGTGCTGCGGTAAAGGGGATGTGTCTCGGGCAGGAGAGCCTTAAATGTATAGGCATATCCACGCTGGAGGCGCTCAGCTTCAACTGTCTGCCCTATGTGGGCAGGATAGCTGCGGTGATGTTTGCAAGAGCAGGCATCTGCTATGCAGGGATATACGAGTCGGACGGCGTGACATTAAAGAACGTGAGGGCCGATGAGGTGATAAGGGAGGACGAGCTGTTTTCGTCTCTTGATGTCAGCGGCGGGCTCATGCTTGTGGGAGACCACGCACAGGAGATAAAGGATAAATTCTTTGCCGATGACGACAGGGTGATAACAGCGCCCGTGAGCCTGAGACTGCAAAAGGCTTCTTCGCTTTGTCTTGCGGCTGCGGCGCACGCCGGCGAGGCAGGAGAGGCTGACAGCCTTGAGGTGTCTTATCTTCAGGCAACAAAGGCACAGAAGGATAAGGCTCACAGTGAGCAAAACGGAAAGGAAGATGCAAAATGAAGATAGCGATAGGAAACGACCACGCAGCACCCGCACTTAAAGCGGCGGTAAAGGCGCACCTTGAGGAGAGAGGCTTTGAAGTTGTGGATGTGGGCTGTGCCGAGGGGGAGAGATGTGACTATCCCGAAAAGGCAGCGGCTGTATGTGAAAAGGTAACGAGCGGTGAATGCGAGCTTGGTATACTTATATGCGGAACAGGGCTCGGGATGTCTTATGCTGCAAACAAAGTAAAAGGCATAAGGGCAGCCTGCTGCTCGGACTATTTCTCGGCAAGGCTTTCGAGAGAGCACAACGATGCAAACGTTTTGTGCTTCGGAGCAAGAGTGGTCGGAGAGGGCACAGCGATAGACCTTGTTGACATTTTCGTCGATACGCCGTTCTCGGGCGATGAAAGGCATCAGCGCAGGATAGATATGATAACAGCGCTGGAAAACAGGTAATAAATCACAGCATAAAAACAGAAAACGCAGGCCATAAGCGGTCTGCGTTTTCTGCTTTTGGGATTTAGGAAGGAAATATATGAAACTTAAAAACTATGCTTTTTATTCCTCGTCACATTCACAGTCAGCAATGCCGAGGACCTTATAATAATGGATCACAGCGCCTATTGACACCGCCGCAAGTCCTATGCCGAGCGCTTTTGAAAGCGGAGTGGATGAGCCTGTGGAGGGGTTGTGTTCCGCTGCGGACTGAGAGGTGCTGCTTTCGCTGTCGGTCTCTGCTGCCGAGGCTGTCATCGTTACAGCGGACAGCATAACGATGAGGGCTGAAAAAACGGTAAGTATGCTTTTTGTTATCCTTTTTGTTGTCATAGGTATCATCTCCTTTTGTTTGTCTGACTTTATCATACCTTGGCAATTTTAAGCTTACTTAAAAATACAGTGATGATCTCCTATAAGTTTTGTGACAGTTCTGTGCAAAGGCGCAGGGGCTCGTAGCTTTGCCACTGGCGGAATAACGAACTAAGCTGTAAACCCTGCCAAGGTGTCCAGGGCGGGTCCAGCGCCGCCCAGGTGCGCTGGTGGGGTGTTGGGGCA
>DFEO01000141.1 GCA_002368715.1 Ruminococcus sp. UBA3800 | reverse complement strand
ATGCAAAGGGCGGCGAGATCTTCGTTCTGGACATGGGCTCGCCTGTAAAGATAGATGCACTTGCAAGAAACCTCATCAGGCTTTCGGGTCTGAAACCCGATATCGACATAAAGATCGAATATACTGGGCTTCGTCCGGGAGAAAAGCTTTATGAAGAAAAGCTTATGGCAGAGGAAGGCCTGAGAAAGACAAGGAACGAAAAGATACATATAGGCTGTCCTATACCCTTCGATACGGACGAGTTTCTTGACTCGCTGGAGCCGCTTATGGATGCGGCATATTCAAACCGTGAGGACATAAGAGATCTTGTTGCCGATATCGTTTCTACCTATCATCCCGAGGATAAGGTCGTTGACGAGAAAAAGTATAAAGAGCTGCTGAGCTCAACTGCAACATAACAAAAAAGCATCCCGCAGCGGGATGCTTTTTTTATGTCATTTTGTCGGAAAAACCGGCAGCTTTTCCAGAAAGATAATGTCGTCCCTGTCCGCAGCCGCACCCTCCGCAAGCACGGCAGCCTTGCCGACGATGACAGCCTGAGAGCTTTTTGCAAGCTCCTCGATAGCCCTTAGCGAGTCGCCTGTGCTGATAACATCGTCCATTATGAGCACACGCTTTCCCTTCATCGCATCCGTGTCCGCATAGGAAAGGTAAAGCGTCTGCTGTTCTTTCGTGGTTATCGAATTGACGTTTACCATAACAGATTCCTGCATATAGACCTTTACCGACTTTCTTGCAACGATATAGCTCTTGCCCGACTGCCTTGCGGCTTCATACGCTATGGGTATGCCCTTGGTCTCAGCCGTCAGGATATAATCAAAGTCAGGACACTTTTTCAGCAGCTCTCTTGCGCAGGCAATGGTCAGCTCCACATCGGAGAGCATTATAAAAGCCGCTATCTCAAGTTCATCATTCACCCTGCAAAGCGGCAGCTCACGCTCCAGCCCTGCAACAGTCAGTCTGTATGTTCTGCTCATATTCATCGCTCCGTTTCTTATTCACAGTATTCCGCAATATATGGAAGGTTTCTGTAACACTCGGAATAGTCCAGCCCGTAGCCCACAACGAACCTGTCGGGGATAGTGAAAAGCGCTCTGTCAGCATCAAACCTTACCTCACGCCTTTCGGGCTTGTCGAGCAGTGTCACGACCTTCAGCGAAAGCGGATCTCTGCCCTTGAGTATCCTTGATATCTCGCTCAGCGTTCTTCCCGTGTCAATGATATCCTCGACGATCACAACATGATATTCGCTTATGTCCCGGGAAATATCGAGCGATATCCTGACCTCACCCGAGGAGGTCGTGCCGTCATAATAGCTGCTTGCCGCCATAAAGGCAAGCTCGCAGGGGATAGTTATGCGCTTTATCAGATCGGAAAGAAAAACAAACGAGCCCTTCAATATCCCCACGATCAGCAAAGGCTTGCCCTCATATTCTTTTGATATATCCTCGGCACAGCTTCTCACAGCCTGCTGTATCTCGGCCTCGCTTATAAGCACATTTTTCGTATGCGAGCAAAATTCGTTCTTACTGGTAAGCATACCGCTCAGCTCCTTAGTTTATATATACACTAATTTTACCACATTTCATTTACAGTGTCAACAGCAAGAGCCGTGTCCCTTTTACAGAACACGGCCCTGTGCGAAACCTGTTTTATTTTACCTTCACCATAACGGGAGCGGAATAATCGGAGAAGTATTTCTTTCCGTTTATCTCGGTATAGCATCTTATCTTGAAATACCAGGTGCTGCCCGACCTGATGCCGCTGTGTGTATAGCTGGTGGTCGCCTTACCCAGATGACGAAGCGCTTTATAGGTGCCGTTTTTCTGGTTGCAGTACACGATCTGATAGCCCGAGCAGGGTGTTATCTTGTTCCACTTGAAGGTCACCTTTGTAGCTGCGCCCGAAGAAGCCTTCAGCGTGGGAACAGCGCTCTTGGTGCAGTTTGTAAAGGTGAAGGAGCCGCCTGCGACAGAACCGCCGTAAGGAGTGATCCTGTACTTATAAACTGTTCCTGCCTTCACGTCCTTATCTGTATAGGTGAGTGCTTTCGTTGTAGCGAGAAGCTTGAACGTGCCGTTCTCCTCACGGTAGACCTTATAGCTGTCTGCGCCTGCCGAAGCGTTCCAGTCTATCTTCATAGAGCTTGTCGTTCTGGTCAGTAGCTTGAATTTGAGCGCTGCCGGAACGATCTTATAATACACAGTCTTTGTTCCAGCATAGGAGCCTGTGCCCGTTACCGTCACCTTATAGGTGCCGCAGTTCTTGTTCGAGCCTATGCTCACCGTGTAAGCCGAGCCCTCTTTAAGGATGGTCGAGCCGTTCTTTACAGTCACTGTCGGCTTTTGTACCGAGCCGTTATAAACAAAGCTCGAAGCCGAAAGCGATATATTGCAGTCTGCGATATCCTTGCCCCATACAGCATAGAGATTATAGGTCGTGCCATCCTTGCTCGCAAGGTTTAGCACCGTCTGCTTGTCGTTATATTTTACCAGCAGCGAGCCGTTGACAGTTGCCCAGCCCTTGAAAGCGTAGCCTGATTTTTTAAAGGTGTTTGCATACAGGCTCTGTGCTTTGCCATAAGTGAAGCTTTGCATAGGCATCGAACCTGTTGCGCCCGAAGCGTTAAACTTTACCTTATAGGTCGCACCCTTGTAAACCACCTGGCAGTCAAGATCGGATGTAATGTTCGAGAGATCCTCGTTCACGCTTGCGCTGAAGCCTTCTCTTTCAAAATATTCGGCAGGGAACTCAGCTGCAGCACCGTCAGCGACCTTGGTAGTTACGGACTTTGTTCCGTAATAGAACCTGACCTTATGAACGCTCTCGCCTTCCTTTATGAACACTGCCTGAACGTAGGACGCATCGGCAGGGTCTATGGTTATTGAAGCGCTGTCGGAATCGACAGTTCCTGCCCAGCCTGCAAAAGCATATCCTTCTTTAGCGGCAGCCGTCAGAGTTATCTTCACACCGGGGAAGTATTTTCCTGTCAAGCCGTTTGAAACGTCGATAGTCGAAGTGTTTACATACACACTTCCGCCCTCGGGGTTTACAGCCGAAACGTTCACTGCAACAGCTGTGTTAAGACCGAGGTTGTTTTTGAGCATCGTGGGAACATATCCCGGTCTGTTCTTGATAAATGTCTCCATTCTCGAGATACAGGGGTCAGCGGCATTGCCGACATTAGCCCAGCTCGGGAACCTTGAGAAATACTTATAAAGCTCGGGACGGTATGCGTTTATGAAATCCTTCTCGGCAGCAAGAGCTGTTGAAGGCTTGCAGTTTATGTTCGCATAGTCCATCATAGCGTTTATAAACATCTGCTTGAAGTTTGCGTTCTTTATAAGAGCGTTGAACAGAACGGGCACATCGTCCCAGCTGTTCTGCATTATCTTTTTGAGGTTATCCACATTATACTTGGTGCTGCTGTTGCCGTAGTGGTCAACGCCCATCTCAGTATCGTAGAAATTCATTCTCCATCTGCCGTCGGAATAGGGATTTGTCTCATCAACGGTCCTTGTTCTCCACATCGAATAGTTATTTCCGGGCCAGTCCTCATTGATGATGTACATCTCAGCCGCACAGTAATCCGCAAAGCTTTGCAGATCGAGCATCTGGGATATCTTGTTATAATTGGAAGCAAGTGCGAGATTATTGTTCTTTGCAAACGTGCGCAGATCCCGGAAAAGCTGGATATCCTCCTCGTTGCCCTCGTCTATCTCGCCCTTTTTATAAACGACTACCTCATCGGCATTAACGTCATAGTTCTCCTCGAAATAGTGGTCGTCAAAGTCCTCCTGGAGAGTATAAAGCCCCCAGTATTCTCCGTCGATATAAACAACGCAGGGTCTGCCCTCCTGGGTGTCAAACTGCCTGTCGGCAAACAGAGACTGTATATAGCTGTCCTTGAATTTAGCATAGTTGGTGTCGTTTCCGCCGTTTCTCACCACAAGCTTCTTGAACTTCTTGAGCTTCTTGCCCGAACCGTTCTCCTGATATGCGTTGTCAAAGAACTCATACTTGAAGTTTTTCTCGCCGTATTCTTCTCTTGCATAGAACCTGAATGACTTCTGATAGTCGGCTCTCGAATAAGCGCCCTGAGTCCTCATACCGCAGTCCTGAGAAACAGCGAGCGTTCCGTCAGGCTCAAAGAAATCAATATGGCAGGCTCTTTCCCACTCTTTGCCCTTCTGGTTATAGTTTGCGGGCGGATTGTTCTTGTCGGGAGCAGTCGCCTTATTGTCGTCATACACCTTGCCGAGAACATAGATACCCGTGTTATAGTCAAACAGGTTTGCAGGATCCGTCGTCACCGAAAGGATAGGCAGGTCATTGTGATCCTGGCTGCTCACGCCCACAAAGTAGGTCTTTGTTACAGTCTCGCTGTATTCGCCTGCACTGCTGAGCGTAACGGCTCTTACCACGGTGCCTTTGTCAACAGCGCTGTTTTTCGGTATAGCATAGCTGTTCGAGCTTGCCCAGGGAGTGACCTTGCTTGGTGAAACATAGTTTGCTATGGTCATAGGGCTGCTGCTTCTGTTATATATGTTGATCGGCTGTGAATACTCTATCCTTGTGCTGCTCGTCGCAGGGTCAGTGCCGTCCGTGGTGTAGTAGATAGTATTCCCCTCATCGGTCTGCATAGTAAGATCAAACGAAGCATCATACATACCGCTCTCGGCGCTCAGCTCGGGAGCATTGCAGGGGATAGCCGACTCTGCCTCATTATTGGAATAGCCCGGTGTCGGCAAAAACATCCCAAGGCTGTCCGAGCCGTCAGGCTGTCTTGCCCACACGGTGTCGTCCGCAAGCGCAGGCACCTCCAGCTCGTCCACGCTGTTCTCGCCGTCTGTAAGTGTCAGCTTCACGCCGCTTCCCGAAAGGTTATACCCTGCGTGCGGTATGGAATCGTCCCCCGCATATTTCTTTGCACACACCACAACAGTGCTGCTGTTTGCGGGCAGCACGACCGAGCCGAACACATACTCGCTGCTGTCGTCCTTGATAAGCTTCCAGCCCGAGATATCGACATCGCTGTCGTTAGCGTTGTAAAGCTCTATCCAGTCATACTCGCCGTCGATGTTTCCGTTTGCGCCCGTATTGCCTGTGCAGACCTCATTGATATAAACGCCCGACCCGTCAGCGGACGCTACAAACACCGGCGACCACACGGCCGAGCCTGCCAGGGCTGCCGCAGAACAAAGCGAAACGGCTTTGTTCATTAGTTTCTTTTTCATAAATGACCCTCCATACTCATACGCTGACCACACGCTGTGGCCTGATGTTAAAATAATACTATACCATGTTTAAGTTATCATTGAAAAACTGTACTGTTTGACCATTATTTTTTGGTCTTTTCAGTAATAACTGTTCTTATTGCCAATTATAGCACTATTACACGGTTATTTCAGCAATAATTTTATTAAAACTTTATTAACGAAGATAGTGCGAAAATCTGTAACGGAGGACAAAAACATAAAAAGAGAGCCGACACTCAGTGTGCCGGCTCCGTTTTTTATCTTGCTGTTCGTTTGATGCTCTGTGCCTTTGTCTTCATCTTGCGTCCCAGGTGAACACCTATCTCAAGCATAGCCGCATACTTGTCGATGCAGACTATAACATAAGACTCGGCATATCTGGGCGGCTTTATGGTAAGCGGCCACATATGCTTCACGATCATATCCTCTTCACGCTTGTCGATATCAAAATGCTCCTTGGCATTTTTCAGTGCGACCTTAGGGTGATATGTTCCGTGACGTTTTTCGCCCTTTTTGCGCTCCCTTTCTCTCCAGTCATAGAGATAGAGGTCATGCAGAAAACCTGCTCTTGCAGCCGATCTGGAATCCAGCCCCAGCTTGCGGCACACAAGATAATTATAATAAGACACGTTCAGACAATGCTGATAGCAGTTCGTGCTGTAATGGTGACGGTATTTTTTCATCTCGTTAACAACGTCATCATCCATCAGGTCTTTCACAAATTCAAAATATTCTTTTGTGTCATCCGAATGCTCGATCGAATATCTTGAACCCAGAGCCTTTGACATAGGCATTACCCCATTTCAAAATAGATTAGGACCGTTTTTCACAAAGGCAGGATGAATATACACCTCGCCTTTATAACATTATACACTTTTGGGCCTGAAATGTCTAGAACAATTCGATAACAATTCGATTACATTTTTTATATTCAGTAATATTTTTTATCAAAAAATTCGGGCACATAATCCTCTTCGGCAGAGCTGCGCTCCTGGAAAAAGCCATCAAACCCTGCTTTCTCGACAGCCGCCAGCACGCTTTCATATTCAAAGCTCGATACCCTTCGGCCAAGCTCCTTAAATTCGGCTGCCTTATACATCGGAGTATACTGGCTCATAAGGCTCAGAACGATATCCTGAGGCTCAAACACCTCCCGAAGCTCTTCTATAAGCTTTATCGAGTCCTTCCGGCAGTGTGGCAAAACGAGGTGTCTTACTATCACACCTTTTTTCATAAGGGCGTTTTCATAAACGGGTCTGCCCACCTGTTTCTGCATAGCCCTTATCGCCGTTATCGCCTTTTCAAAATAATCCGCCGCTGCGGAATACCTGCGTGAAAGCTCACAGCTGTAATACTTCAGATCAGGCAGATACACATCCACATAGCCCTTCAGCATTTCAATAGTTTCAGCCTTTTCATAGCCGCCGCTGTTATATACCACCGTCGGGCGCTCATTCCCCAGCATATCCAGCGCCTCGGTTATCTGCGGCACAAACTGTGTCGGGCTCACAAGCTCGATATTCTCCGCCCCCATATCCATAAGGCGCAAAAAGCAGTCTCTCAGCTGCGCCACACTAAGCTCGAACCCTTTGCCGAGTGACGATATCTCATAGTTCTGACAATAGCAGCACCTGAGCGTACACCCTGTAAAAAACACGGTCCCGGCACCACCCTTGCCGCTTATAGGCGGTTCCTCCCAGTGGTGCGGCTCTGCTCTTGAGATACGCACTTTGTCGCTCTCGCCGCAAAACCCTCTTTTCACTCTTCTGTCAGCGCCGCATTCTCTCGGGCACAGCCTGCACGACGAAAGTATATCACTCATCGAAATGTGCTGTTTGGCTCACAGCTGTCGCAGATACACCGCTGCTTCCCGTGATATCCCTGCAGCTTACGCTCTCGGAGATCCCCGTGACTATCCTAATAAAGAACAGCATAACGATAAAAATGATTATCACCACGGCACAGCCCTGATTGTTTTTCTTCTGCTGCTGATCTGCATTATTGTTCTGCAGCTGCCGGTTATAGTTTGACAGATTCAGGTTAAAAGGGTTCTGCGCCTGATTAAAGGTGCGGTTCTGGTTGACCTGACCGAAATTATAGCTGCGCCTCTGTGTCTGTCTTGCAGCGGTTCCGACTGTCGGCTCCGGCGGAGTATAAGCAGGCGGCACATACTGCTGCTGAGGTGAGATCTTCCTTTCGGGGCTTTTGAAATTCGGGTCGTGAGCCTCTTCACGGCGCTCCTTAGCCACAAAATCGTTTCTGTTTTCCTCATACATATCCGTCCCCGATATCTCAAACCCCTTTGAGAACGGGTCAAGGTCATGGCTGTGCAGCTCGTCCTCAAAAATGCCGCACCTGATATCGTCCTCTCTTGCTGTCAGGCATTCGGGGCATATCATTTCGTCGTCCGACTCGAACCTGTAACCGCAGAATCTGCATTTGCTTCTCATGATCCACCCTCCCGGTCAAATAAATTCGCAGCCCTTCTTAACGGGCACACATATCTTCTTATATCCATATCCGCTTATCCTGTCATAGGCGGCCTTCAGCATATCGTCATTGTCGAACACCCCGAACACTGCCGAGCCGCTCCCTGTCATCATCGTCTGCAAAGCGCCTGCCTTTCGCAGCTCCTCCTTGGCTCTGCTCACTTCGTCAGGGCAGGCGGCATACTCCAGCGCATTGAACATATTAGCGCAAAGGCTGTAAAGGTTCCCGCTTCCCAGCGCTTTTACAAAGGTGTCTGTCACGCACCTCTTCGGGTTCACTATCCTGTCATACGCTTTGTACGCCTCGGGGGTAGAGATACCCACATCGGGTTTTATTATCAGAAACTTGCATGGCGGAGAGGGAAGTCTGTGAACTATCTCGCCTATACCCTGACACAGCTGTGTCCCGCCCACCAGACAAAACGGCACATCCGCCCCGATGGTAACACCTATGCGTCCCAGCTCGTCATCAAAAAGGTTTGTCCCGAACAGGAAGTTGAGCGCATTCAGCATAGCCGCACAGTCAGCGCTCCCGCCGCCCATTCCTGCCATAGATGGCAGATTCTTTTCTACCATTATCTTAAAATGCTTCCCATAGTCTATCCCCGTGTGCTTTGCAAAAGCGATCACGGCCTTATAGATAAGGTTGCTCTCGTCGGTGGGAAAGCCCTCCTTATCGCAGATGATCTGCACACCCTCACCGTCTGTGAGTTCGATATCGAGGATATCATAGCAGTCCACCGACTGCATAACGGTATTGAGGATATGATAGCCGTCCTGTCTTTTGCCGACTATATCGAGCATAAGGTTTATTTTTCCGAAGGCCTTTACTCTCAGCCTGTCGCAAACTGTTTTCATAAGCTTCTCCTATCTCATCAGAACATACGCTGTTACGCCTGCCCACAGGCACAGCGATAATATATTCACAGCATAAAACGAGACCTTTCTTGTCTTGTGGTGAAAAACTCTCATCCCGATCAGCGCTCCGACAGCACCGCCGCCCAGCCCGAAAAGCCACAGTGTTCTCTCGGGTATCCGCCAAGCACCGGCTTTTGCTTTCAGCTTGTCTATACCGTAGGCGATGAAAGCAGCGAGATTCACCGCAGCGAGGTAAACATAAAACCATTTCATTTTATCACCTCAGAATACAGTATATCACAACTGCACCAAAAAGTAAAGACATAGCAAAACAAAAAAACGGCGCACCCGAAGGCACGCCGTTATAGTATTCATATCAGAAATCGACCTTGTATCCGTCGACCGTGATATAATCGACTTCGCTAGGGTCTATCGGGCTTGAGAAGCCAAGAATAGTAGTTACTGATATCGGATAGTAGCACTCGGGCTCCTTGTCTGTTTCGGGATATTCTTTATTTCCCTCATCTATCCAGCCCCAGCAACTGTTTTCATCAAGCACTGTTCCGTCCTTGAAGTGTACTTCAACGGGAATACTTCTTTCGGTTATTGTACTGATGGTCTCAGAGTCTGCTATCCCCTCATATATGTCATAGCCGTTTTCATCCGAGATCATTGTTCTCACAGAAATACTGCTTAACCATACATCCACGGTCACATCGCCGTCAACTGTCTGCATATGAGTTGAATTATCATCCCTTGTGTCAACGGAGAATGTCAGCGTTCCCTCGTAGCATTCTGATGCGTACTTTGCAATATGCTCGAATCTGTCCTGGAGCGCCTGATCTGCTCTCTCATAATCGCCTTCAATATAATAGTTTTCAATATCGGGTTTATGACTGAAACCGGCATTAAATGACTCATTGTCAGGAAGCACGTAGATGTTAGAAAAGCTGAGAACGTACTCATCGGAGATCAGCGGTTCAGTCCCGTCAAAAAATCCGGGATCGTCCGTGAACCATACTGCTGCATTTGTGATATTCAGCATTGCAGTCACTGAGCCGTCATCGTTCACTTTGTCTATAACAAAGGGGGCGGAGTACGGATAAAGCTCCGTATCATAATTGCTGTCAGTTATCTTAGCAGATTCACGTCGGTATGCGATCTCGACTGCTCCGCCCTCGCTTAGCTCAAACGCCTCTCCATTGCTTTTGCTGATGGTCAGTATTACATAGGCTTCGTTGCCGTCGTTGATTACGCCTTCGTATGTGAAGTCGATCCCCTCAAAAGTGTTTTCAAGAACCACACCGTCATAGTTCTTCATAACGCTTGCAAGCTTCGGCATTGCATCCTGCTCGATGGTGCTTTCATCAAACCGATCACTCATAGCGTTCCACATTCCGTTGCTGTAGGTATATGCTCCCACTCCGATGGCACCTGTAACGACTACCGCTGCCGCTATCATAAATCCCATAAACCGTCTGTTGTGTCTCTTTATCCTTTTTTCTGTCATATTTCCTTTCATCTCAAACCCCGCCTTTCCCATAACGGAAGAGAGAATACGCTGCTGTTCGTCATCCGATATACTTGCATCACGGGCAAAGTTCTCAAAGGCCGCTTCAAGCCTTTCGCAGTCCTGATAGGACAGCTTCTCGGCAATACATTCAAGTATCTTTTCCATCGCTATTCCTCCTCCAGCATCTTTCTGAGCTTTTTGAGCCCTCGGGATATCCTCTGGTTCACAGTGTTGGTTTTCATATCCATATCCTTTGCTATCTCATCGCTCTTCTGACCGAAAAAGAATTTTCTTACAAAAATGCTCGTGTCCGGCTCGCCGAGCCTGCAAAGTGCATCGCTCAGCTCTGCCCCGGTATAGGGGTCAGCCTTTGAGGGGAGCACATTCTCAAGCTCGTCAAGGGGGATGCTGCCGGCCTGTCTTTTGTGCTTTCTGAAAACATTCAGACAATGCCTCTCGGCGATAAGAGATATGTAGGCAGTGACCGAGCGTATCTCAAAGCCGCAGCTTTGTCCGCTCTTATAAAACGCCATAAAAATGTCGCTGACAGCTTCCTCTATATCCTCACGGGAACAAAGCCCCCCGAGCTTTGTATATGCTATCTTCAGCACATAGGCGCTGTATTTGCCGACAGCCTCGGCAAGTCCCCGCTGCGGTTCGTCCCTGAGCAGCGCCAGCAGCTCCTTATCAGTCATATGAAAACCTCGCTTTGAAACGTTTCTGTATCTTTAGTCAACCAAAGGAAGAAAAAAGTGACAGGGAACAAAAAAACAATCCCGACGCCAATAAAACGCCGGGATAATATCATTACTTGAAGTAATTCACACCGCTTTCAAAGATCTTCTGATCCTTGTT
>DFEO01000145.1 GCA_002368715.1 Ruminococcus sp. UBA3800 | reverse complement strand
TGCTTGTAAGGCAGATGCTCTCCCAGCTGAGCTAAACTCCCACAAACGCTGGCGCTGCGAGATTTGATCTTTTGCCCTCGCAACAGTGTTAATTATACACTACTTTCGCTGATTTGTCAAGGGCTTTTTCAAAAAAAATCATATTTATTTATCTTGCACAAATCCGATCATTCTTTTGACCGCATTTTACACAGATAGGATGTGCAAAAAAAATGCCCGAGGACAACCCCGGGCAAAGATATCATTCTTCTGCTTTGACTTTTCCCAAAGCCTCCGGCGCCCAGCAAAGCCCGAGCACCAGAAAGAAATAAGGCGTTGAAGTAACAGAGCTTGTGTTGAAAAACGCCTGTATACAGTAGCACAGCACCGCCGCCGTAACAGCAGCATCCCAGTACCTTGCCCTGCCGCCGATAAACGCCGCAAAGGTCTTGAACCCCTTCACAAGCGTAACGATCACAAACAGCACCGTCAGCGCCAGCGTGAACACACCTCTTGTCATAAGAATGTCGATATACTCGTTATAGCTGCGGTCAATGTCAAGAGCGTAGTTTCCTATCATCTCGCTCCAGTTGTCGGGGCCTACACCGAAAAGCGGCTTCTGCTCGGCAACATAAAGCCCGTTGTCCCACAGATAGGAATATATCCATTCACCCTCGTCGTTCTTGTCCAGATCCGAGATAGAAAGGCGATAGAACCCGTCGTGATAGATGAGCCTCTCGTCCAGCAGCCGAAACTTTCCTGCTGCCGCCAGAGCGCCGAACACAGCCCCCGCAGCGACCGTAACAGCAAGACACACCGCTGCCGGCCTTTTCACCTTGTCCTTGCCGGCCTTTACAGCAGCCGCCGCAAGCGTCACCGCCATAACAGTGCCAAAGCCCACAACGCCCGTCAGCGTGCAGGTCATCACAAGCACAGCCGACATAAGCACCGCACCGATTCCGTAAAACAGCATCCTTTTTTTGCTCTCGGCGAACACCACCCCGAACATCGCAAACGCAAGCGTCAGCGTCAGCACAGCCGCCAGCGCATGAGGTGAACACACAAACCCTGTCGGAACGTATTCCCTCGTCACATAAAGCTTCTGCTTTTCGTCGAAGATAAGGCCTGCCTTATCATTTGAAAAGCTGTAAAAAACGTCCTTAAAGTAGTTTGGCACTATCTTTGCCGTTGCAGGTATAGCCTGAAGCACTCCCACAGCGCTCTGGAAGATACCAAAGCCGACGAACGTATCGCTCACGTTCAGTCTTCTGTCGGCGTTCGTCACAGAAAGCCCTGCCGCAAACAGCCCCCAGTAGCCGATAGTCGTCAGCATTCCCTCGGAGCGGTCGAGATAGCCGTAAAAAGCCACGAACATCTCGCTCGAAGCCAGGCACGACACCAGCGTCGCCGCAAGTATCAGCACAGGCAATGCCAGCAGCCTGTTTTTCTCGATAAGCACCTGCTTTTTCATACACGACACAAGAAATATGATAAACCCCGCAAATCCCGTGATAAGAACGGCAGCCGAGATAAAGAAGATAAACTTCTCATTCAGATAAAGCGTTCTTCCCACGCTTTTGTCCTCGCCGTATTCGATATTCTGTGTAAAATAGTAGGGTATAGCCAGAGCGCACAGAAACACGATGCAGATGATAGCATAAACGCAGCTCATCTTCTGTGCCGACTCCGTTGTCATATTCAGGATAAAGTCGCTCTTTTCGGTCGTGCCGAAAAGGTGCTTCACCTCTTTTTTGTTTTCGATCTTCTTTGGCAAAAGTCATCCCTCCTGACTTGTTTTACCATTCACAGCCGCAGGCTCGCCCCGCAGCGGACCATAAAGACAGCCCTCACGCCCTCTGTGTGCCGCTGCCTTAAAAAAGGCGGACAGAAACCCGTCCGCCTTTAATAAAGTTACAAAGCTATTTAGCATATTCAACTGCTCTGCTCTCACGGATAAGATTGACCTTGATCTGTCCGGGATAATCCATCTCGGTCTCGATCCTCTTAGCGATCTCTCTTGCCACAAGAACCATTTTTTCATCGTTTATCTTCTCAGGCTGTATCATTATCCTGACCTCACGGCCTGCCTGGATAGCAAACGACTTTTCAACTCCGTCATAGGAGCTGCATATCTCCTCGAGCTTTTCGAGCCTCTTGATATAGTTCTCATAGTTCTCGCTTCTTGCTCCGGGTCTTGCAGCGCTGATAGCGTCCGCAGCCTGAACAAGTGCCGCAACAACGGTCCTTGTCTCAACGTCCCCGTGGTGAGCCTCGATAGCGTGGATGACCTCGGCGCTCTCCTTGTATTTCTTACATACATCAACACCGATCTGAACGTGCGATCCCTCTATCTCATAGCTGAGAGCCTTTCCTATATCATGGAGAAGTCCCGCTCTTCTCGCAAGATTAGCATCAACACCAAGCTCCGATGCCATCATACCTGCCAGATGAGAAACCTCGATGGAGTGGTTAAGTACGTTCTGTCTGTAACTTGTCCTGTAACGAAGTCTTCCGAGCAGCTTGATAAGCTCGTGGTTCACACCGTGAACATTAGTCTCAAGCACAGCTCTTTCGCCTTCCTGCTTGATCTTCTGCTCGACCTCTCTCTTTGCCTTCTCGACCATTTCCTCTATCCTTGTCGGATGTATCCTTCCGTCCTGGATAAGTCTCTCAAGAGCGATCCTTGCGACCTCTCTTCTGACCTGATCGAAGCAGGAGATAGTGATAGCCTCGGGCGTATCATCAATGATAAGATCAACACCCGTAAGAGTCTCTATCGTTCTGATATTTCTTCCCTCACGTCCGATGATCCTTCCCTTCATCTCGTCATTAGGCAGCGCCACCACCGAAACAGCCGCTTCGGAAACCTGATCGGCAGCACACCTTGCTATCGCCAGCGAGATATACTGTCTTGCCTTCGACTCGCAGTCCTCCTTGACCTGTGCCTCGTAGTTGGAGACCCTCACAGCCTTCTCATGAGTCAGCTGTTCGTCAAGCTGAGTAAGCAGATAATCCTTTGCCTGGTCGATGCTGAAGCCCGAGATCTTTTCCAGCATATCCAGCTGGGACTTCTTGATCCTGTCAGCCTCGGCAAGCTTGTCGTCGGCAGACTTGAGCTTCCTCGAAAGGACATCCTCCTTCTTCTCCATGTTGTCCAGCTTTCTGTCGATAGACTCTTCCTTCTGCTGGATCCTTCTTTCCTGCCTGGAAATCTCCGAACGGCGGTCCTTCAGTTCCTTCTCCGTCTCCTGGCGTGACTTGTGGATCTCCTCCTTGGCCTCGATAAGAGCTTCCTTCTTCATCGACTCCGCATCCTTCTTAGCGGTGTCAACTATCCTTTCAGCTTCCTTTTCGGCCGAGCCTATCTGAGCCTCAGCCGTCTTCTTACGATAACCAATACCCTGCTTAAAGCAGATGAAACCGCTTATCACTGCGCCAAGAACAAGAGCAACTACACACAACAGTATCACAGTACCTATTTCCATGTATAGCTTTCCTCCTTCTTAGAAAGTATGGATATTCAAAAGAATACCCACCCATATTAAATTGTAAAGATACAAATCAGCAAATTGATTTTATAAAAAAGAGAGCACAGACCCTCATTATATAAAAACTATAATGCATAATACTATTGTATAATAAAATCACCTTCTTGTCAAGGTATTTTTTTACGGAATATAACAAAAAATAAAAATTTTGCGTGTCAGCGCTTGACAAAGGGGGAAAACAGTGTTATACTTATCACGATATTTAAATGTGATGACGAGGAAGCCCTTTATGCACAGCTGTCTATAAAGAGAGTGCAGCCGCCGGCTGAAAGCTGCACAGGCACAGCGTTTGGGGACACCACCTCCGAGTGCGCTCAATAACCGCCGTATGCTCTGCGTTAAAGGGCCCAATGAGTTGTCCCGTTTTTTTGTGGGGCATAAATCAGGGTGGAACCACGATGTTATTCGTCCCGTGAGATATTTTTCTCACGGGATTTTTTGTTGAAAACGGGTGATGCTATGAAAAAGAGAACATTTTTTGCAATACTTTGTTATGCGATATCGCTGGGGTGTCTCGGCTTCTGCGGATATTTCAGCTATCTTACCTATAACGGCACCTTTTCGGAGCTTCAGGGGTTTCTTACTTTTATCCTGTTCTGGATAGGCTCATACTGGTTCTCGACCTTTTATAACCAGCTTATGACCTTAAAGAGCAAGGACGGCAAAAAAAAGCACCTTATACCAAAAAGGCCGAGGCGCCTTATGGCGGATGTTTCCACGGTGATAAGCGTGGCACTCATCGTTTTCTGGGGCTATCTTTACCTCACAAGGCACACATCGCTCCTCTCATTTCTGAGCGACAAGTAAACGGCGCATCATAAAAAACGGGTGCAAAGCCCGACAGACTATAAAAAACTATATCCCAATTTGGTTGTGTATTGTTCCCCCGCCGAAGGCGGGGGAACAATACGAAAGAACAGCCATTTTGTATCATCAGCAATACACATCAAAATTGGGAGAAAAATATAAAAACAGGAGGAATTACTATGATCGATCTTAAACTCAAGGACGGCTCGGTAAAGCAGATCGAGTCGGCACAGCCTGCAAGCGAGATCATCAAGGGCATAGGCATGGGCCTTTACAAGGCTGCCTGCT
>DFEO01000022.1 GCA_002368715.1 Ruminococcus sp. UBA3800 | reverse complement strand
TGAACTTCGCTTGCAAGCCTGCGTCAAATATAGGCAATCTGACGAAAACCTGGACGTCGCATCTGACGCACAGGAGTTGTGCGGTATTGCCTTAAAAAAAGCGGTATGCCATATAACATACCGCTTTTTTACAGCCACTGAACATCCGTAACATAGATCAGCTCGCAGGCACCGTCGCCTGTGTCGTCTCTTGTTGTGCTCGAATCCCAGTAGAAGCTCTTGCCGTCCTCGTCCAGTCCGTCGATGTTTACAAGATACCCTTTTATCTTGATATGATCGCCTGTCCTGATCTTTTTGACCTGAGAGCGTGTTTTTGAATCTGAAGGCACGAGGTGATTGTTTGATGACGAGCAGGATATCTCGGAAAGGTCACCGATAATATTCATATCATCTCCCGATACTCTGAAATGATAATAGCGCCCGGTCTGCCCCCAGTGAAAGTCCACCTTATTGTTAAGCTCTGCCGCAGGTCCCCATGCGATAGCCGCATCCACAGGAGAAAGCTCGTTGTCTATCCCGAACCAGTAGTGACGGTTCGTGCTTACCACAAGCCCCTCTATATCATATTCATAAAGATAATAGATGTCGATATTATAACCGTCAAGCGTAAAGTTCTCGGAACCCTCGGTCTCTGTCTGCACAGGGTCCGGGATCCCCGGTATAGAGCGGTGAGTTTCATAAGGGTTGAAAAAGGTCGTTACGGCAAAAGAAAACAATACTATGACGATAGTATAGATTATAAGCCTTTTGATCTCCTGATGTTTTTTCATAAGTATTACTCCCGTGCGATAAGCGCAAACCTTGGTGTATTCTTATCATCCACAGTTTCGTTCCACATATATGCAGGTCTTACCCAGATCCCATGGTCGCCGTAAAGCGATTTATACACCACCATAGGCTCGAGTGTTTCAGAATGTCTTGAAATTGCGATCACTTCATACTCATTACCTTTATAATGGCGATATTTTCCGGCGGGTATCTCCTTGAGTGCCTGTTCATATGTCATAAACTCAGCTCCTTTATCACCATTATACCACACATCACCAACTTTGTAAAGAATCTTTTGTGAGTTCACACAGGTATCAATTATGAGAATTCCAGACTATTTTGATGTATCACTATTAACAATGAATAAAGATAGAATAAAACTTACAGCTTATGAAAACCGATCTGCGTGGTGCATCAAAGAAATGCCTGATTATCAGAAAAACACGGTATGACCCGACAAAGCGAGTCATACCGTTATTTACAGCTTATTTATCAAAGCTTGGGTTAAAAGCGTAAAAGTTCCTGGAATCGAGCATATCCTGCGTCAGCCGGAGAGCTTCACCGAAACGCTGATAATGAACTATCTCACGTTCACGCAGAAACTTTATCGGGTCTCTCACATCAGGGTCATCTGTCAGTCTAAGGATATTGTCGTAGGTCGTTCTTGCTTTCTGCTCGGCGGCAAGATCCTCGTGCAGGTCTGTCAGCGGATCTCCCTTCGACTGGAAATATTCGGCGCTGAAAGGGACACCTGAAGCTGCGATCGGATAAACGGCGGTCGTGTGATCTACAAAATAGGTGTCAAATCCGCTTTCCTTTATTTCCTTGATCGAGAGATCTCTTGTCAGCTGATAGAGGATAGTGCCTATCATCTCCATATGAGAAAGCTCCTCGGTGCCGATATCGTTGAGGATAGCCTGGACCTCACGGGTCGGAGCACTGTATCTCTGGTCAAGATACCTGAGCGCTGCTCCGAGCTCCCCGTCAGGACCGCCAAGCTGAGACACTATGATCTTTGCAAGCGCAGGGTTCGGTTCCTTGATCTTAACAGGGTACTGAAGCTTCTTTTCATATTGCCACATCAGTCAATGCTCCTTTCCCAGGGAAACGGGCTGGTCACCCAGTTCCATTTCTTTTCGCCTGTCTGCTGGTCGGTAGTGATAAGACCGTATTTTTCTGCATACTCGGCCTTCAGCTTATCACAGAGCTCCTTATGCTTTTTAAAATACTCGATACCCTCACGGCAGGTAGGGTGAGTGTCAAGAAAAAGCTCCGCTTCCTTCATCGCAAAGCTCGCACTCTGGATCTTCAGCATCAGTTTTTCTTTTTCGCTAAGCATTGCCATTTCTGACAGCCTCCTCTCCGATAAAGGGCTTATCAAGGCAGGCAAACACTGTTCCCCGTTTCAGTCCCACATCGTCTTCATATGGCTCAGACCATGGCTGATAGGGTACATAGGCCATAGCCACAGGCATCTGCTCCGGCAGTTTTCCAAAAGCGGTGCATTTATCTTCCTCCCCGAGGATCAACCCGAGGAATGATCCTTCGCTGTTTTTCAAGCGCTTCACTCCTTATCTATTATTGCGGATCCGTATCTCATACTATGCAAAACCCTCACGCCCTGTTACAGCTGATAAAACCAACAAATCAAGAATTGGAATGATATGACATTTCAAATGATAACAAACTATGAACAGCGAAACATCTTAGCTTTTTCTAAATACCAAAAGCGCCCTAAAACTTGGTAATATATGACAATTATAATTATTAAATTTTAGTGAAATATGTTGACAATAGATATCATGTTTGATATAATGTAGGGGCAGAGTTTAGGAATCTGCGTGTGAGACTTTTTTTCCAGAAGGGATTGTTACTATGAAATCGACAGGTATAGTAAGAAAGGTAGATGGACTTGGCAGGATAGTGCTCCCTATTGAGCTCAGAAGAACATTCGAGCTTAAAATAGGAGATGCGGTTGAGATCTATACTGAAGATGACAGCATCGTACTCAAGAAGTTTCAGAGGACTTGTATTTTTTGCGGCAGCTCTGATCAAGTAGTAGAGTATAAAGACAGATCAATATGTGCTGATTGCCTTAACGATTTAAAAGGTAAGTGATATTAAGATGACCAAGGTCTTTGCCGATCGGCAGAGGCCTTTTTCTTATGCAGCTTTTTGAAGTGTTATATAAATAAAAATCCGGCAGCAGTGCGGCTCAGAGGGCAGCCGGGCACCGCAAATAGCGGTGCTGCTGCGATCTATATCAAGCACTGCATCGAGCGGTGCATTTATATAGTATGCCAAAGTTCTCCGAAGGGTTCAAAAATGTATGAAAATGCTGTGATAGTTGTTAAAAGATTTGGATAGGAATGTAAAATGAAAATATGATTTGTTGACATTTGTTTATTTTATGATATAATGATATGAAGGAATAATATAAAAAAATGGGGGAGATAAGATGATAAAACAGCTTTCCCGAAGTATTCGGGAATTTAAAAGATCAACAATACTGACCCCTGTCTTTGTCATAGGAGAGGTGCTGCTTGAGGCGATCATACCTTTTGTCATAGCGCTTCTTGTCAATGATATAAGAGAGGGCTGTTCTACGTCTGTAATTCTCGGATATGCCTGGAAGCTGATAGCGCTGTCCTTGTTTTCGCTTCTTTTCGGATATCTTGCCGGTATCCACTGCGCAAAGGCCAGCACCGGTTTTGCAAGGAATCTGAGGGCGGATGTTTATAAGAATATCCAGAAGTATTCATTTTCAAATATTGATAAGTTTTCAAACGCATCTCTTGTAACAAGGCTTACAACAGATATCCAGAATATCCAGATGGCTTTTATGATGGTGATAAGAACAGCCATAAGAGCTCCTCTCAATCTCATTTTTTCGTTCACAATGGCTTTCATTATGGGCGGAAAAATGGCAGTGATCTTTTTGTTCGTTATCCCTATCCTGGGCTTTGGCCTTATCTTTATCGGAAGACTGGCTCTGCCGATATTCAGAAAAGGTTTCCCTATGTATGACAAGCTCAACAACAGCGTTGAGGAGAATATAAAGGGTATCAGAGTCGTGAAGTCCTACGTCAGGGAGGACTATGAGAACGAGAAGTTCAAAAAAGCATCGGGAGACATAAGAGTTATTTTCACCAAGGCTGAGCGTATCCTTGCGCTCAACGGACCGCTGATGCAGTTTTGTATTTATGCTGTTATGCTGTTCGTTCTTGCTTTCGGTTCAAAGGTCATTGTCTCTTCAGGCGGAGCTGACCTTGATATAGGCCAGTTCTCGACGCTGCTTACCTATGGTTTCCAGATCATGACATCTCTTATGATGGTATCATTCCTCTTCGTAATGATAACCTTCTCCGAGGAGTCGTGTCAGCGTGTCTGCGAGGCACTTAATGAGAAGAGCAGCATCGTTTCTCCGGAAAACGGCCTTAAAGAGGTGGCAGACGGATCTATCGACTTTAATGATGTTGTTTTCAGATATTCCGATTCAGCAGAGGAAAATGTGCTCGAGCATATCGACCTTCACATCAAGTCGGGCGAGACGATAGGTATTATCGGTGCTACCGGCTC
The DNA here is from genome assembly GCA_002368715.1 of Ruminococcus sp. UBA3800. Taxonomy (GTDB): domain Bacteria; phylum Bacillota; class Clostridia; order Oscillospirales; family Ruminococcaceae; genus Hominimerdicola. The sequence continues at coordinate 1,052 of DFEO01000022.1, read as the reverse complement.
TGCCAAGTCGTCCCTCGTTCAGCTTATACCAAGACTGTACGATGTGACAGAGGGTTCGGTAAAGGTCGGTGGCAGGGATGTCAGAGAATATGACCTTACGACCCTTCGTGACAGTGTGGCAATGGTGCTTCAGAAAAACGTTCTGTTTTCGGGAACTATCGCCGATAATATACGCTGGGGCGATAAGAATGCGACCCTGGATGAGATAAAAGAGGTATGTCATCTTGCCTGTGCGGATGAATTTATTGACCTTATGCCCGACGGATATGATACTTATATCGAGCAGGGCGGTACCAATGTCTCGGGCGGCCAGAAGCAAAGACTTTGTATAGCAAGAGCTTTGCTGAAAAGGCCTAAGATCCTTATCCTTGATGACAGCACTGCCGCTGTCGATACAAAGACAGATTCCATTATCAGAAAGGCTATGCGTGAATATATACCCGAAACGACCAAGATCATCATAGCTCAGAGAACCGGCTCGGTTGAAGAAGCTGACAGGATCATCGTTATGGATTCAGGAAGGATAGATGCTATCGGCACCAGCGAGGAGCTTTTGAAGACCAATGCTATCTATCAGGAGGTCTACTATACGCAGAACCGACAGGACAGCGATCCGGACGGGGAGGTGCAGTCATGAGACCTGAAAACAATATAAAACAGAAGGGCACAGTGGCAAGGCTTATGAAGATGCTGTTCGGCTTCTTCCCAAGGCTGCTTCCGGTCATTATCTTCCTTATCGTAATGAATGCGATCCTTGGCGCTCTGCCTTCGATATTCCAGCAGAATGTTATAGCTGTTATAGAAAAAGCAAGAGAAAAGGGCTGGAGCTGGTCATACACTGCTCCAAAGGCTCTGAAATTCGTTTATATCCTGGGTGCCATCTATATCGTGGCGCTGATAATGACCTTTGTTTATAATCAGCTGCTCGCAGTGTTCACTCAGGGAGCGCTCGATAAGATCAGAAAAGAAATGTTCGAGCATATGCAGAAGCTGCCGATCAGATACTTTGATACCAATCAGCGCGGCGATATCATGAGCCATTACACCAATGA
>DFEO01000155.1 GCA_002368715.1 Ruminococcus sp. UBA3800 | reverse complement strand
CACGCAGTGTCACGAAATGAGAAGTTAAGACGATGTTACCCCCTCCCCTTCGGGGAGGGCGGCGACTCTGTAATAGTTTGCCCCAAACCGGTCGGGGTGGGGGAGGCGGTGCAGGGGCTCGCCCCTGCTGCGGTGGGGGAATCAGCCGTGCGGCGAGCACCGCCCCTGCCGTACTTGCATTTTTGAAAACAATGGTGTATAATAAAAAGGATACAATGCTGATCTTGTGCTTTAAAGGGGCGACGCTCCTTTGGCGCTGATATACTTTTAGTGTGGAGGAACTTCTATGTTTCGTATTGTAAGGAAAGAAAGACTCAATCAGGCGGTCGTTCTGTTTGAGATCGAAGCGCCGTTCATTGCCGCAAAGGCAAGGGCAGGCCAGTTCGTTATAGTCAGGGCGGGCGAACAGGGCGAGCGTGTGCCGTTCACCATTGCCGACTATGATGCCGCAAAGGGTACTATAACCATAATCATCCAGGTCATCGGCGGAACGACTATGGAGCTTGACCGGATGAACGTGGGCGACTGCATCAGAGATGTTGCGGGGCCTCTGGGTGTTGCGACCGAATACGGCGAGGCTAAAAGGGTCGCTGTCGTTGGCGGCGGTGTTGGCTGTGCCATAGCTTATCCCCAGGCAAAGGCGCTGACAAAGCTCGGTGCCGAGGTCGATATGATAGCAGGCTTCAGAAGCAAGGATATCGTCATTCTTGAAAACGAGATGAGAGCTGTCTGCAAGGAGCTCCACATCTGTACGGATGACGGCTCATACGGCACAAAGGGCTTTGTTACGGATAAACTGGAGGAGCTTATAAAGGCAGGCAGGGACTATGACCTTGTTATTGCTATCGGCCCTGTTATTATGATGAAATTTGTCTGTGCAGTCACAAAGAAATACGGGATAAAAACTCTTGTGTCGCTGAACCCTATTATGATCGACGGTACCGGAATGTGCGGCTGCTGCCGTGTCACTGTCGGCGGAAAGCTCAGATATGCCTGTGTCGAGGGACCTGACTTTGACGGACATCAGGTGGATTTTGACGAACTTATCCGCCGCAACAGCGCTTACAGGGAACATGAAAAGGATCATGTGTGCAGGCTTACGGGAGGTGTGAGAAATGGCTGATATGAGCCCGAAGAAAACTTCTGTCGCCGAGCAGGACCCCAAGGTGAGAGCAAGAAATTTCGATGAGGTGACACTGGGATATACCGCCGAACAGGCAATGCAGGAAGCAAAGCGCTGTCTTAACTGCAAGAACAGACCCTGTATGCAGGGATGTCCTGTCGGGGTCAGGATCCCGGAGTTTATAGAAAAGGTCAGCGAGGGAGATTTTGCTGCCGCTTATGAGATCATCAGGTCAACGAACTCCCTGCCTGCTGTATGCGGAAGGGTCTGCCCTCAGGAAAACCAGTGCGAGGGCAAATGCGTCAGAGGCATAAAGGGCGAGCCTGTCGGCATAGGCAGGCTGGAGCGTTTCTGTGCTGACTTTATGGCAGACAAAAAGACCGAAGCCGACAGACCCGAGCCAAACGGCCATAGGGTCGCTGTTATCGGTGCAGGCCCTTCGGGACTTACCTGCGCAGGAGACCTCGCAAAGCTCGGATATGACGTTACCGTGTTTGAAGCGTTCCACACCGCAGGCGGCGTGCTTTCCTACGGCATCCCCGAATTCAGGCTGCCGAAGGCTATCGTTGCCGCCGAAGTGGAGAACCTTAAAGAAGCAGGCGTAAAGATAATGACCGATATGGTCATAGGAAAGGTGTTCTCGATAGACGAGCTTTATGAAAAGGGCTTTGAAGCCGTGTTCATAGGTTCGGGAGCCGGGCTCCCGAGGTTTATGGGGATAGACGGCGAGAACCTTGTGGGTGTCTACTCGGCAAATGAGTATCTCACGAGGATAAACCTGATGAAGGCTTATAAGGACGATCATCCGACACCGATAAGGAAAAGCCGCAGAGTGGCTGTCGTGGGCGGCGGTAACGTTGCTATGGATGCAGCCAGGTCGGCTTTAAGACTGGGTGCCGAAAAGGTCTATGTGGTGTACAGGCGCTCGATGGAGGAGCTTCCTGCAAGAAAGGAAGAGGTCCATCATGCTGTCGAGGAGGGGATAGAGTTCCTCACTTTAAGAAATCCCACCGCTGTTATCGGTGATGACGAGGGCAGGGTGAAAGCACTCGAGTGTATCGAGATGAAGCTCGGAGAGCCCGATGAGAGCGGAAGAAGAAGACCCGAGGCTGTCGAGGGATCAGCGTTTGAGCTGGAGTGCGACACCGTGATAATGGCGCTTGGAACATCCCCGAATCCGCTGTTAAGATCGACCACGCCCGGTCTTGATACCGACAGGAGAGGCTGCCTTTTGGTGGACGAGAACGAGATGACCACCAAGGAGGGCGTTTTCGCCGGCGGCGACACCGTCACGGGAGCGGCAACGGTCATCCTTGCTATGGGAGCAGGAAAGAAGGCCGCACAGTCGATAGACGCTTATATAAAGGGCAAAGAATGAAATTTTTGTAAAAACCCTTGCATGGACGGGGAAAATCTGTTATACTAAGCTTGTTGTGATGGTTAATGATCTGACGACAATAATGAAAGAAGGAATTTAAAATGGATCTTACAGTTTTTGCAGCCCAGCAGGCTTCTGCAGGCCAGCTGGCTATGACCTTCCTGCCTCTGGTGATAATTCTTGCGGTGTTCTATTTCATCATCATCAGACCCCAGAGAAAGCAGGAAAAGCAGGACGCTCAGATGAGAGACAATCTCGAGATCGGTGATGAGGTCGTGACAAACGGCGGGATCGTTGGCATCGTGTTCCAGATCAAGGAGGATACGGTGGTCATCGAGACAGGCGGAGACCGCAGCAAGATCAGAGTCAAGAAGTGGGCTATCGCCAAGAACGAGACAGTTCACGACGACTAAAACAAGTCAAAACAGGCGGTGTATCTTTTGGGATGCACCGCTTTTTTTGTGCGTTTGGCGGCTGCTTTTTCGGGGGATATTGTCATTATGTTGAAATGAGCGTGCAAAATTTGGGCAGAATGATAAATAACGGAGAAAATTTTCGTAAACTGTTGGCTTTTTGAGGGTTTTGTGCTATAATTATATTGGTTTGTTTTGTACTGTTTAAGGGGGATGTTTCCCTTTTGGAAAAGCTTTGGCGCAGGAGGCTGCGCTTTGAACGATGCAGGGCGATAGAATGAAAAATTTTGATAATGACAAGAAGAATAATGATAAAGACCGTGAGGGTCTTCAGCTGATAATCGGACGAAACCCGGTAACTGAAGCTCTCAAATCAGGCAGGCTGATAGATACGGTTTTCGTTGATCCCGATGCTAAGGGGTCGATAGCGAATATAATCAGGCTGGCAAAGCAAAACGGTATCGTGGTCAAGCAGGCCCGGAGCGAAAAGCTCGACCGTATGTCGGGAGGGGCTTCTCATCAGGGGGTCGCTGCTATGGTGGCCTGCGCCGAGTATTCAACGGTGGAGAAAATGCTGGAGGATGCGGCGGCAAAGGGAGAGGATCCCTTTCTTATCATCTGCGATGAGATCGAAGATCCGCACAACCTGGGCGCTATAATCAGGACAGCCGAAACAGCAGGTGCTCACGGAGTGATAATCCCCGAGCGGCGGAGCGCATCGCTCAATGCTACGGTCTATAAGACCTCGGCAGGTGCGGTCAGCTGGATGCCTGTTGCAAGGGTGAAAAACCTTGCAGCCTGCATAGATGACCTGAAAAAGCAGGGCGTCTGGATCTATGGAACGGACGGCTCGGGCGAGGATTACAGGAGCGTTTCGATGAAGGGAGCTATGGCTCTTGTTATTGGCTCCGAGGGCTTCGGGATGGGACGGCTCATAAAGGATAAATGTGATTTTCTTCTCAGTCTGCCGATGAA
>DFEO01000027.1 GCA_002368715.1 Ruminococcus sp. UBA3800 | reverse complement strand
CGTCGGAATGATCGCCGAAGATGTTGAGCGCATGAGAAGCTACACATCTTGCGGAAACGTGGATAACGCAGGGAAGCAGCTCGCCTGCGATCTTGTAAAGGTTAGGGATCATAAGAAGCAGACCCTGCGAAGCTGTGTAAGTCGTTGTCAGGGCACCTGCTGCAAGAGAACCGTGAACAGTTCCCGAAGCGCCGGCCTCAGACTGCATCTCTGCAAGCTTTACAGGAGTTCCAAAGAGGTTTTCCTTACCCTTTGCAGCCCACTGGTCCGTTACCTCTGCCATAACGGAGGACGGTGTGATCGGATAGATAGCAGCGACTTCCGTAAAGGGATACGATGCCCAAGCGGCAGCGTTGTTACCATCCATGGTTTTCATTTTTCTGGCCATGTTTTTAACCAATCCTTTCTTAATATTTTCCGCTGTGCGGAAAAAGTTTTTCCAAGTGTCACCACTTTGGAAAGACACAGACGCACTCCCAAAGAGCACACCCATAATCAACTATTATATTATACCACTTAATCCGCCGTTTGTAAATACCCCCAGCGATAATTTTTATGTAAAAAAACCGTTATAGACCATCACTTGTCTGCTTCTCTTATCAAACACCCGCCGCAGCAGTGACAGCTTTGGCAAAAAGGCATAGTATATACTGGCGATATCAACAAATCACGCACACTATATTTGTGCAGAGATATGTTTTTTCTTTTGATTTGGACATATCTCATTAATTGTTGCATTTTTACTGCAACAAAAAAGCCCCTATCCCCTGTTAAGTGAAGGGGTATTTTCGGGGAGGTGAGCAGATGATAGATACCGCCATTGTGACCGCACTGATAACAGCAGCAGCCAGCGTTCTCTGCCAGGTAATGATCCAGAGGACAGCCGTAAAGCAGTCACGCACCGAGCAGGACAAAAGCCTGAGTCTTGTGGTTTACAGGCTAGAACAGCTGGAGCGTGCGGTGGCAAGACAGAGCGCAGCGCTCGAGCGCCTGAGCATAGCCGAGGAAAGGATAAAGGCTATCGAGCGCACAAGGACACAATAGGGACAATGAAAGGAGAGGACTATGAAAGAACGTTTATGCAAACTGACAGACGTTAAATCCATCGTTACGCTGATGATAACGCTGGTGTTCTGTATAAAGGCGCTGACCGGAAGCACAGACGCAGACGATCTTATGACGGTGTTCACTGTGATAATATCGTTCTATTTCGGGACACAGGCGGCAAAAAAGGAAAGGAGAGACGAATGAACAGGATAAAGGGCATCGACATTTCCCACTGGCAGGGAAGCGTAGATCTTGAAAAGGTAAAAGCAGACGGATATCATTTTGTTATCCTCAATGCCGGTTACGGCAGATATGACAGCCAGAAGGACGAACGCTTTGAGGAGAATTATAAGAAGGCAAAGGCGGCAGGTCTTGGCGTGGGAGCATACTGGTACAGCTATGCGCTGACACCGGCAGACGCCGAGGCGGAAGCAAAGTGCTTTTGCAAGGTCCTGTCGGGCAAGCAGCTCGATTACCCCGTGGCTTTCGATATCGAGGACAGGACACAGAGCTCTCTTTCTGCGGACACGATAGGAAAGATAATAACGGCCTTCTGTTCATATCTTGAAAAGAAGGGCTATTACGTTTGTCTTTACAGCTATGTGTCGTTTCTTGAAAGCAAGGTCCCGTCAGACATCAGGCGCAGGTATGACATCTGGGTGGCAAACTTTGATGTGACAAAGCCCGATTACGACGGCCCATACGGTATGTGGCAGTATACGTCCTCGGGCTTTGTGAGCGGTGTCGGCGGCAAGTGCGACTGCGACTATGCTTACAAGGATTATCCTGCCGTAATAAAAGCGGCAGGTCTTAACGGCTATACAAAGCCTTCGCCCAAGCCAGCGCTCAAAGTCCTGGACACCAAGGGGCTCAAGCAGGGCGACAAGAACTTCGGGGTGTATGAGCTCAAATCCCTGCTCTCGCTTGCCGAGCAGGCAGGGCTGACAACGGTACACATCACCGTTGATGACGGCTTTGGCATAGGCACCCGGGGAGTGGTGAACGGCCTTCTGACAAGCTGGGGCTATAAGCCGAACGGCATAGCCGGTGAGGGCTTTGCTGACAGGCTGACAAGGGAGCTGAAAAAGAAGATCTAACTGTCCGAAAAAATTCCCCACAAATGTTTTGAGGTATGTTATAATGCTTTCTGGAAAAACAAAACAGGGGAGGAATTATCATGGCAGCGATATCCGTTATGCTTCTGAGTCTGAGAATGAAAGACGGCGAGAACTGGTGGCTGAGGGTCTGTCTTCGGGGCGCCGTTGTGTTCGGGCTGACAGCCCTTGCAAGGATAGATGCCGCAGCGGTGGTGCTGGGCGCTATTATGGTGCTGTGTGCTTTTGCGGCAGCAAGGCTTTATTCAAGGGATCTTGAAAAGCAGAAAAAACAGGCTCGCTTACAGATGCAAAAAACAGCGGCTGCTCCTTCGGGAGCGGCCGCTGCTGCTTTTATTCAACGTTCTTTTTTTTCTTTTCAAAGTATATCTTTGCAGCCTGCATCGTGAACACGATAGCAGCACCGATGATGAAGAACACGATGCTGAACTTGCTCCAGGTCATTGCAGGCTTGGGGTGCTTGAGGGTGGTGGGGCCCTTTACGATAGCGTAAAGAGAGCCGATCATCATTCCCAGAACGCAGTAGATGGTCTGGCTGCGGAATTTTTCAAGAGCCTTCTTTATCAGCCTCAGCGAAACAAAGATCCCTGCGACTGCCCCCAGCGCCAGCACCACACAGATAGGCAGCGATGACAGCTTCAGGTGCAAAACATCCTTGACCGAGGTGACCACAGGGACATACAGCCCGAAGGTGAGAAGGATAGTCGAGCCCGAGATGCCCGGCAGCACCATTGCCGAGATAGCGCACATACCTGCAAAGAAGGTGTATGCCGCAAGCCCTGCCGACATATGGGAAACGTCGGTATCTCCCGTCGAACCGAGCATAGCTATGCAAACGACCACCGCTATGCCGACCGCAGCCCATATCAGGTTTATGTATTTTCCCTTTATGCTCTCGATCTCTTCATATATCATGACCGGTATCGCCAGAACGATAAAGCCTATGAACAGCGAGCTGACTTTATAAATGCCGTTCTCGAAAACGCTTGCCAGAACGCTTACCGCAAGAGCCATACCTATCACCCAGCCGATCCCGAGCTGTATTATGAACAGTATAGCTTTTTTTCTTTTTTTATTGTCCTTACCCATAAGGTCATTCAGCGAATTTATGAACAGGTCATAAAACCCCATAAGAAACGCTATCGTTCCGCCCGAGACCCCCGGGACGCTGTCTGCCAGAGCCATACAAAAGCCCCTGAATGCATTTAGTATCATATTACCTCCACATATTTAAGGCGGCTTTTATGCCGCCCGTTTTATATCTCCGACCCGTTTTCGGGTACCTCCTGTGACGGAGCCTGCTGACAGCTCCCGGCTGCCCGATGTTCACGCTCTGTCAGCGCTTCTGCCGCTCTTTTCAGGTGAGCAAGATCTTTTTCCTGCCTTTGGTCGCTCACGTTCACAGCTGCCCTCACCGCACAGTCCAGAGCCTGCTGTCCCGAGCCCAGCTTCAAAAAGCAAAGCCCTGCCCAGAGGTCGCACTCGCACAGAAGCGAACGCTCAGCATCCTTTTTGGACTCCTCAAAAAGCCTCAGCGCCTTGTCATACTCGCCCACAGTATAGTATATCATACCCACAGTGTGGCGGATGTGGGAGGTCCCCCTCCGGCCAAGCGCCCGCCTGAAATAATGGCCGCTCAAAAGATAGAGCCTTAGCGCCGTTTCCTTTTCGCCCTGCATCAGCCGGCAGTAGATGAGCATATTGAAATACTCCTCCTCGTCCTCCGCCGAAAGATAAGCAAGGTCGATACCTTCAAGCTCCCCCAGACATTCGTCATAACAGCCGCAGCCAAGAAGAGCCGACGCCCGGAGCAGGCTCACATAAGCGCCCTTGTATTTAAGCGCACCCAGAGCTTTGTCAAGCTCCGCTATATCCTCGGGAGCCCCCGAGCTTTTTCTGCATTTTTCCATTGCTGAAGTAAAGCGCTTTATCCGCTTTATCGCAACGGTCCCCGACACCGCAGCAGCGGCTCCGGAGATTATCAGCGTGAAAGGCAGTGAATCCACAAAAACAGACGTGCAGACCTTGACCCCATAGCGGCAGCCTGTCACCAGCCAGTAAACGCACATCGTCACATAGCTGAGCGTCAGACACCCCAGAGGCACGAAGAAAAACCTAGCCAGCAGTCTGTTACCTTTCATTTTTATGCTCCTGTTTTACTGCATATCCATATTTCTGTTTTTGAGAAGCTTCTGTCTTTTTCTCTCGTGTCTGTCCATAACGATCTTCTCGCACTTGTCCACGATCTTCTTCATAAATGGCTTGAACACATAGAAAAACTCTCCGGCATAGGTAACGACCTCGCCGTTGAATCCCTTCTTGAATTTATAAACACCGTAGTTCGGGTTGGTTTCGTCGGTATAGAAGGGTATGCCCATAAAGTCGTATATATCGCAGCCGCCCTCCAGCGCCCAGTTTATCATCGTCCACTGCATGAGATAGTTGGGATAGAGGTTGCGGTGGTGGTTTGCGGAGGCTCCGTAAACATAGCAGGTCTTGCCTGCATACTGGGTGGTTATCGCTCCCGAGATCGGTATCTTTTTGCCGTCCTCCTCACAGTAGCACACGAACAGGCGGCAGTGATCCTTGCCGAAGCTGTCGATGAACTTTGCCAGATATTCCTTGCCTCTTATCGAGAAGCCGTCACGGATACCCGTTGCTTCATAAAGGGGATAAAAGTCATCCAGCCTGTCCGAGCCGCAGGCCTCACAGGTAACACCCTTCTTGGGGCCCTTTCTTATCCTGTTTCTCCAGTCCGGCTTGAAGCCTGCCATCACTTCATCGGCGGTCTTGCCCTTTATATTTCTCAGCATATAGTTGTTTCTTGCCTGGATAGTGGTCAGCTCGGCCGCATTGTGGATGTGGGAAAAGCCCATGCTCTCGATAAGAGCTGTTCTCTCCTCTTCCTTCTCTTCAAACGGGGGATCCCACATAAACTGATAGCACCTGTGCTTTTTTGCAAGCACCTTGACGCCCTCAAAGAGGTCCTGCATAACTTCCTTGTCCGACCAGTCACAGCAGGGGCCGTGAGGTGCGTAAAGGAACTTTACTCCGAAGATAGGGACTTTCTTTGTTATTACCAGACAGGTCCCTCTTATCTTCCCTTCGCTGTCACGGGAAAGCACAGCGTCCCAGCCCCAGCCGTCTTTTACCTTGGGCCAGCGCAGAGACTGCATAAAGTTTCCGTACTCGCTGTTTTTTACGAAATTCTCATATTCCTTTAATAGTGCCTTATCCGATTTGTTAATGATCTCCATTTAGACGATCCTCTCCTTTTTGAGCGTTCAGATAAAATCATACAGAACTATTATATACTATAATACTCCAAAAATCAAGACTTATATTATAAATTAACAAAACGCAATGATCGGATCTCACGATAGTTTTTTGGAAAAACCTCTTTATGAGTACCGGCCGAAAAGCAGGGGGCTTTTTTGTTGACACGCTCCTGTTCTTGTGATATACTTTTCTCTAGGCAGCACCTTTGGCATTGTGCATAAAGCATACTCCCTTGTCAGCGGTAAGTTTGTGCATTATTTCGCCATAAATCCGCCTGCTGCCAAACGTATATTATATGAAAGCGCTGAGCAAGACAAAAACGCACAGCCTTTCGCTTTAAGGAGTTGGACGTCTTGACCGATTTACAGTTTGAAAGCTGTATCCGCCTTATGATCGACAAAGACAGAAACGGACTTAAAGATATCTACACAGCCTATGCGAAACAGATCTACCGTGTGATACTCGGTATCGTCCGTTCGCATGAGGACGCTGAGGACCTGACCTCGGACTTCTTTTTAAAGCTCTGGAATATGGCAGACAGCTATAAAAGCGGTCAGGGTCACAAAAGATGGCTCACGGTGATTGCGAGAAACCTCGCTCTTGACCATCTCAGAAAGCAGCACCCCGAACAGCTCGACATCGACAGTGAGGACGGCCCTGCCGCAAATATCGCAGCAGAGGGTTCGCTTGAAAACAGCGTGTCGGCAAAGATCACTCTCGAAACAGCGCTCTCGCACCTGTCGGTGAAGGAGCGGGAGGTGATCGAGATGAAGCTGGGGATGGAGCTTAGCTTCAAGGAGATAGCCCGGATCCTGGGCGAGCCGCAGGGAACAGTGTCGTGGAGATATAACAGGGCCGTTTCAAAGCTTAAACAGATCATGGAGGAGGAACAGTTATGAGCTTCGATATCGAAAAGCTTTACAAAGAGAACAGCGAAAAAACTGGCCCCGACATGGATAAGCTGTGGGGCAGGATAGAAGCAGGGCTCGATGAACAGGAGAAAGCAGACACCAAAACAAAGCCTGCTATCGCTCACACAAGGAGCAGAGGCCTGATGAGGTATATCGCAGTCGCTGCGTGTGCGGTGATAGCTGTTACGGGAGCGTTCATTATGCTTAACAGAGAAAGCGGGACGCTGAAGACAGATAAAACGAACAGAGATTCCTCATACTCACAAAAGTCGGGAGAGGCCGCAGAAAAAAACTCGGACGGCATTAACAAAAGCGCCGCTGCGCAAAACGAAGCACAAGAGAAAGCCTATGACGGATCGGACGCCGCAGAGCCTTCGGAGGACAGAGCCGAAGAGGATAATACAGCAAATATGCAGTCTCTGGATGCAGATATAGGCGAGGCCGAAGAAAACGGCGTGCGCAGCCCGGCAGAGCAGAACACGTCGGAAGAGACGAGAACTGCCGCTGCGGACAACACCAACAAAGCCGGAAGCTCCGGCGACAACAACAGCAGCACCACGCAAGACCCTGAAACAGAGCCAATGGAGCCGAAAGAGGCACAGAAGGCTGTCGATGATGCGATAGCAGAACTTGTGAACTCGGACGAATATACGGACGCTGATGCAGGCCGAAAGGCGGAGCTTGCAGAAGAGGTCTTTGAAAAGCTTTGTGAACAGGGCGCCGTGATAAGCTACACCATCGAGACGGACCCTCTCATTGCCCGCTATCGCACAGCAGGGATATTAGAGGGGATAGTCTCGCTGGGATGATAAAGTAAGGGAATTTCAGTAAAACTGACCGCTGACAAGGGAGGACATTACTATGAAAAAGGCAAACGCAAAAAGGATAGCTGCCGGTCTGTGCGCAGCAATGATGATGATATCGACAGCCTGCGGAAGTGCAGACAGTTCTTCAAAGGGATCAAAGAAAAAAATCGGCAAGGCATCGGGAGCAGCTGTTTCCCGCAATGCCGCCGATAACAATGAGCCCGGAGCTGACGAGCCCGACACCGAGCCCGAGATCATGACCGAATTTGAAGAGAACACCAATATGAAGGGTATGGTCGCTGATGGCTACACCTCGGAGACCGCAGCAGCAGACGAAGCTTTTATGCCGATGGGCGGCGACAACACCGAGGAGTATACGCACTATGATGAAAACGGCTGGATAGACACGGCAGACCAGCCCATATCCACCTTCTCGACAGATATAGACACAGCCTCCTTCACAAACGCAAGAAGGATGATAAACCAGGGCTGGGAGGTCTATTCCGACGCCGTAAGGACAGAGGAGTTCATAAACTATTTCAAGTATGACTATCAGATGCCTGACGGCGAAGCGGTCTCGATAAACACCGAGCTGTCTGACTGCCCCTGGAACCCCGAGGCTAAGCTTATGCTGGTAGGCATCCAGGCAATGGAGGCTCCCGTTTCGGATATCGACTCGAACATCGTTTTCCTGATAGATGTCAGCGGCTCGATGGAGGAGGAGAACAAGCTCCCTCTCGTAAGGCAGGCATTCTCTCTGCTGGCAGACCAGCTTGGTCCCGATGACAGAGTTTCTATCGTTACCTATGCCGGAGAGGACAGGGTCGTTCTTGAAGGCACGGCAGGCGACGACACAGCCACCATAACGACCGCCCTCGATTCACTGACCGCAGGCGGCTCCACAGCAGGTGCCGCAGGCATAAACACCGCTTACAGCATAGCCGAAAAGTATTTTATAAAGGGCGGCAACAACCGTGTCATCCTTGCAACGGACGGCGATCTGAACGTGGGCGTTTCGAGCGCAGAGGAACTGACCGAACTTATCGAAGGCAAGAGAGATTCCGGCATAGCGCTTTCCGTTCTCGGCTTCGGCACAGGCAACTTCAAGGATTCAAGACTTGAAGCACTTGCAGATAACGGCAACGGCAACTATGCTTATATAGATACCCTTGACGAGGCAAAGAGAGTCCTTGTTACCGAGATGAACGGCTCGATGTTCACCGTGGCAAAGGACACAAAGGTCCAGGTCGGCTTCGACCAGTCCAAGATACGTTCATACAGACTGGTGGGCTATGAGAACAGACAGCTCAGCACCGAGGACTTCGACGACGACACCAAGGATGCAGGCGACATCGGTTCGGGACAGCAGTCAACAGCTCTCTATGAGATCATCCCGACGGGCGGTATCGAGGGCGACCTTCTTGACGTATCGGTACGCTACAAGTATCCCGAGCAGAGCGAGAGCAGGCTTGTGAAGACTACCGTGAACGCATCCCAGTACAGCGCAGAAAAGCCTGCCAACCTGGAGTTTGCAGCGCTGGTAGCAGAGTTTGCTATGTATCTCAAGGGCAGCGAGTATCTCAATGACCTTACCCTCAGCGAGATAATAGGCCAGCTCAAGGGCGCTCAGAAGCAGGAGCCCGAGCTCATCGAAATGGCAGAGAACTACGCTCGTATGCTCTGATGCTCCGGCTGATAACAAAGCAAGCTATCTTTCCATATCATCATATATGGCAAAAGCGGACTATGGATGTTTTTCCATAGTCCGCTGAGCTTTTTATATTACTCCTCTTGAATACAGCCCGAAGGTCACATTCGAGGGCTTGGCTTTGGGAGGAAGGCCTCTGAGCGCTTTTTTGAAGTCACCGACAACTGCGTTTATCTGCTCTGCCGTTTCGTCGAGAAAATCAAGCAACAGGAAATCCGCAGCTGAAAACATGGAGAGCCTGTCGGCGGTATAAAGGATATCGCTGTTGAATATCTCGGCATAGCCGTTTTTCTTATCGCAGCGCACGGGCATCGAGCGTTTTGTGCGGTCGGTGATAAAGCCCTTGCAGCCGCGGCAGCCCAACTGCTGTCTTATGGGGCAATTTGCCGTGAGCATGAGCGGTATCCTGCCGTAGGCATAGATACCTGACGGCACGCACTTTTTTATATCGCCGATCTGTGCCGCCGTCAGCTCCGGCGAAAGCACACAATCCGCTGCCCCCAGTCTTGCTGCCTGCTCCAGTGCATAGCTGTTTGCGATATTCAGGGTAAAGTCGGTGTGCAGCTCAAATCCGTATTCCCTTGCAAGCGAGAAATGCCCGATGTTCTCGCCTGTCATATGTCTTATCCCCATATCCTTTGCAGCCTTTATCTGTTCGCCCAGCGAAGGCTCGTCGAAGGTGAACCTTGGCATTATGACCGAGATCTTATCAGCGGGGACAAGCTCCGCTGCCTTTTGCAAAAGCGCAAGGGGCACACCTATAAGCTCGATATCCCCGATGTCAAGCCCCTCCAGCTGCGTCAGCTTTCTTATCTTTATCCTTATGCGCCTTTCGCTGCATCCGGCTTTTTCTTCCGTCTTATGTGTCTTATGCATCATATGCGGCTCGCAGGCCGGGTCGTGAGTTTTTGTGTTCGCCTTTGCTCTTTGTCTGTCAAGCTGCTCCACAGCTTCACGTCTTAGCTCGCCCAGCTTTGCCGGAGACTGAGCAAGACCCTCTTCTATCTCACATTCAAAGCTTACCGGCTCGTAAATGGTGCCGCCGAATTTCAAGACCTTAGACCTCACAAGCTCCTCGTCCCAGGGTCTGTTCCTTGCGCTTTCCGGCAGCGCTCCGAAGGCTGTGACGCTCAGGCCGTTTTCGTCCGTCAGCGTCAGGCTCATAGCCGAGCCCTTTGTCATTTTGAAAGCCACGGCTATCCTGCTGCGCTTTTCGTCACGGCGGTAAAGCTCATGGGCCGCAGGGAACACCTTTGCCGCAGCTGCAGCGTCCTCTCCCGTCCTGACTCCGAACATCTCATTCCCGAGCCTGTGGTGATAATATCCGTCCGTAAAGCCGCTTCTCGAAAAAACATCTCCCAGCGCCTTTAAGTCATAGCTTTCGCCATTCAGTGCCTTCACACAGGAATCCACCGCCATAGCGACATATTCCGGTCTTTTCATCCTGCCCTCGATCTTGAAGGACGATACACCTGCCGCTTCAAGCTCTCTGAGATATGGCAGGAGCGAAACATCTTTGAGCGACAGGCAGTGAGCCTCACTCCCGTCGGCAGATGCAGGCAGCCTGCAGGCCTGGGCGCACAGCCCCCTGTTTGCGCTTCTCGAACCGATGAAAGCGCTCATATAGCACTGCCCCGACACCGACATACACAGTGCCCCGTGAACAAACACTTCGGTCTCGATGCCCGTTTGCGAAAGCCTTTTTATCACTTCGAGCGGCAGCTCACGGGAGAGCACTGCCCTTGTGCAGCCAAGCTCCGTCACCGTTTTCATGCCGCTCTCGCTGTGAACTGTCATCTGGGTGGATGCGTGTATCTCCAGCTCAGGAAAAAGCTCTCTTGCTATGGAAAGGACCCCCAGGTCCTGAACGATAAGAGCGTCCACACCTGTTTTTGCCGCAAAGCGAACAGCCCTCACGCAGTCGTCCATTTCGGAGTCACGCACGAGGGTGTTTACCGCAAGATGCACCTTTACTCCTCTGCGGTGGCATTCATACACCGCCCGGACAAGCTCTTCCTCGGAAAAATTCTCGGCCTTTCCTCTTGCGGAAAAGCGTGACAGCCCAAGATATACCGCATCACAGCCGCTTCTCAGGGCGGCTTCGAGAGCCTTTGCCGAACCGCAGGGCGCAAGTATCTCGGCACTCATCAGCCGTTATTGCTTCCGGGATGAACGGGGCTCTTTATAGCCTCGTCTATCTGCTGGGAAAGAAGGTCCTTTGCGCTTATCATCTCTTCGTCGGGAGCTCTTTTGACCACGGTCCTTTTCTCCAGCTCGTCCTCCAGAGCCTTGACCTGTCTTTCCAGCTCAAACACTCTTCTTCTGGCGTTGTCAAGGTCAGTCTTCGACTTTGCGGCATCATCGACATAGCCCTTTATCTGTGAGCGGATGTTTTCGATGTTCGTTCTTGCCTTGGTAAGCTCATCATAGGCCTCCAGCGAAGCGAGCACAGCGGCATCCGCAATCGAGAGACTGGGACTGGCTTTGAGGATAGAACCCAGCTTCTGATCCAGCAGAGCTGCGATCTTCTCGGTGTAGACCTGAGATTCTTCGGTCACAACGTTGTAGGTCTTTGCACAGACCTTGATGCTGATAGTATTTTTCATTTAAAAACCTCCTGACCACAAAGGCGGACGAACCGCCTGATCTTCTTGTTGTCATTATACTACAAAACAAAACAAAAGTAAAGAGAAAAACTCAAATCCGCATGGAAATCAATTTTCACAAAATCGATTTCCGAGTTTGCCGTGCGGCTTGCCCCGGCTGTCAAGCCGCAAGCGGCTTGAGGAAAGCTTCTGCCGTGCTTCTCAAAGGGGAAGCCCC
>DFEO01000165.1 GCA_002368715.1 Ruminococcus sp. UBA3800 | reverse complement strand
GCTTTTCGATCTTGCCCGTGGGGTTCCTCGGCACCTCGGCAAAGATGATCTTGTGAGGTCTCTTGTACCTCGGGAGCTTGTGACAGAATTCGTTTATGTCTTCCTCTGTGCAGGGGTGGTCGGGCTTCAGCTCGATTATAGCTGCAGCTATCTCGCCAAGCCTCTTGTCAGGCAGACCGATAACAGCTACATCCTTGACAGCATCGTTGCTCCTGAGGAAGTCCTCGATCTGTACAGGATAAAGGTTTTCACCGCCGCTGATGATAACATCCTTCTTGCGGTCAACAAGATAGATAAAGCCGTCCTCATCCTCCTGAGCCATATCTCCTGTATAGAGCCAGTCACCGTGGAGCACCTCGGCTGTGGCCTTGGGGTCACGATAGTAACAGGTCATAACTCCCGGACCCTTGACTGCAAGCTCGCCGACCTGTCCACGCTCAACAGTATTGCCTTCCTCGTCGATTATCTTTGTTTCCCAGCCAAAGCCTGCCTTGCCGATAGCGCCGACCTTGTCGATATTCTCGACACCAAGATGGACACAGCCGGGACCTATCGACTCGCTAAGACCATAGTTCGTATCATACTTGTGGTTCGGAAAAACCTTCTTCCAGCGTGCTATCAGAGAAGGCGGCACAGGCTGTGCGCCTATGTGCATAAGTCTCCACTGGGAAAGCTCATACTCGGAAAGGTCGATCTCTCCTCTGTCAATAGCATCCAGTATATCCTGCGCCCACGGAACAAGCAGCCATACGATAGTACACTTCTCGTCCGAAACTGTCTGAAGAATGAACTTTGGCTTGACGCCTTTTAAAAGAACAGCCTTTCCGCCCGAGATAAGGCTTCCGAACCAGTGCATCTTTGCACCTGTGTGGTAAAGCGGCGGTATGCACAGGAACACATCGTCCTTCTGCTGGCCGTGGTGGTTCTGCTCGACCTTGCAGGAGTGCATAAGGCTTTCGTGGTTGTGAAGTATCGCCTTCGGGAAGCCTGTCGTTCCCGAAGAGAAATAGATAGCTGCGTCATCTTCGTCTGTCAGCTTTATGTCGGGCGATGTGCTTGAGCAGTTTGCCACCAGCCTGTCATAGTGCTCGGCAAAGGTAGGACAGTTTTCTCCTACATAAAACAGAAGCCTGTTGCGGCTTATCTCCTCAGCTATCTCCTCTACCCTTCCGATAAACTCGGGTCCGAACATAAGCACATTGACCTCGGCAAGGTCAAGACAATACTTGATCTCGTCGGAAGCGTATCTGAAATTGAGAGGGACAGCCAGCGCACCGGTCTTGAGGATACCGAAATAGATCGGCAGCCATTCGAGACAGTTCATAAGCAGGATACCCACCTTGTCACCCTTCTTCACTCCCCTTGAAAGGAGCAGATTTGCAAAGCGGTTGGCCTTTTCGTCAAACACGCTCCAGGTGATCTCACGTCTGTAATGATACTCGGGGTTAGGCTCTATCAGCTCATACTCTCTCCATGTAACATTTCTCTTCTCGGTGATCTCGGGGTTCACCTCCACAAGGCTCACATCGTTTGGATATTCTCTCGCATTTCTTTCAAGAAGCTCGGTTATAGGCATTATTATCGTCCTTTCATTTTAATGGATAAAAGCGCAAAAGCTTTAAACAAATAAAAGTATACCACAAAAAGTCGGAAATGTAAAGTAGTTTTGAGCACAATAGCAGGTAAATTTTTGCTTTTGGCGCTTATAAAACGCACTTCATTTTCAAAAAAACGATTGTTTACAAAAAGGACTTGACTTTTGGGCTCATATAGTGTATAATACCATAGTAACTTATGGAGACGTATCGAAGTGGTCATAACGGGGCGCACTCGAAATGCGTTAGCCCATACCGGGCTCGTGAGTTCGAATCTCACCGTCTCCGCCAGTGGCAGCAGCCGCACGAAAACCCTCGTCAACAGCTTTGGCGAGGGTTTTTCATTTTGTTCGGCTCGGGACGGAGGTCTGTGCGGGGCTGTCACGAGGATGTAAAACGATCGCCGCTAATTAACAAAAACACGGGATCGGGCAAGGTGCGGGAGCTTTGGAAAAACCATGTCAAAAAAATAGCCGGGTGTTCGGTATGACACTCGGCTATGTTTATTATGTTTTCACTTTTGCGCCTGATCGCAGGACCGGGGAACGCAGTGACAGCTTTCTTTCGCTATCCTGCCGGCACCCGGATGTCTTATCTGGACTTCTTCTTGCTTACAGCAACACCGGCTGCTGCGATAGCAACGATGCCCATAGCGGCAGCTGCACCCGTGCCGGGGTTAGTTGTGGAAGCTGTGCTTGCAGCCTTGGAGCTTGCGTCAGCCTTCGAGCTGGAATCTGCCTTTGAGCTTGTATCAGCGGTGCTCTCGGCCTCGGAAGACTCGTCTGCCTGGCTCTCAGCCTCGCTCTCGGAAGTGCTCTCACTCTCGGACTCACTCTCTTCCGGAGGAGTGATAGTGAATGTAGCGTTGTCGTTTACGCCCTTTGCGTGTCTTGCGCCGGGTGTAGCTGTAACAACTACGGTGTATTCGCCGACTTCTGTGGGGAACTCAGTAGAGGAGCTGTCGCCTTTAACAAATTCAACAGTGTAGCAGCCGCTGTCAACAGGGTTGCCGTCAGCATCAACAACTGTGATAGTCTTGTCTGTGGTGTTTACCTGAACGTCAGCAGTGGAAAGGTCAACTCTGTCGTCTTCTACCTGCTCGATATGCCAATAATCATAAGATTCATCATAGCCGGAGCTTGAGCTGTCATCGCCTGATGTAGCAGGCTCATAAGTTACAACAAAAATGCAGCCCTCATCGGGATAGAAATAGTCAGTATCACCATATTCGGAAATGCGGTAAATTCCGTTGTCGTCAATAAAGAATTCTTTAACACCACCCCAGGAGTCGCCATCATACATATAGCTATACTCGTCCTCATCATAATAACTGTCTTCCCAGCGGAATGTAAAGTCCGAATCAAACTGCAGTTCCTTGCTTGTTCCCTCGGTGGTGATAGAATCGCCGGGGTTCTCGAGAACGATGCCCTCACCTGTGATAGCAGGTGTGTTCATGTCAAAGGTCGCAGCGCTTGCAGAGATAGCAGTGCCGAAAGCCAGTGTCAGTGCAACAGCAGAAGCTGTCATTATTCTTGTGATCTTCATAATAAATTCCTCCATATTTTTCTAGGCGTTAAACGCTTACACCTTTTCCCAGTCATTATATCACATAATTATCACATTGTCAATAGAAAATGAATAGATCAATTGTATTTACATATATTTACAGCAATGCAAATTTCTTACACATCGCTTGGGAGCCTCTTGAAAAACAGCATCATCTGTGCTATAATAACAAAAATCGACTTTCACGAAACAGGGGGTGCGGATATGATAATAGACAAGCTGATCGGAAAGTTTTTTGAATGTGAAAAGGAACACATGATAATAACCGACACAAACGGAGATCTTGTCTGGAAAAGTGAGTTTTTCCCTTATTCCTTCGACCAGATATTCAGGGATATAAGGGCTCACCATGAAGACGTCGAGGAGTGGGAGCTTGTTGATGCCGAACAGCGTGTCAGCCTGAAAGCACGCAGGATGAGAACAGAGTATGAGGGCAAGGAATACATCTGCTTTCATTTCACTGATGTGACAGAGTTCTCCCTGCTCACAAAGGAAGCTCTTTCATACACCAAGAGCCTTGCTGAGATCTCTGCATTCCAGACTCAGATAGTTCAGCTGATGTCCGACAAATATGATTCGTTCATGCCCGCACTGGCACAGTATTGCGGCGCAAAAGAGCTTATGATGTACTGCGACACTGACGGATACATCACCAAGAGCGTTTTCAGCGGCACCATGACTCGCACCAGGCTCGAAAACACCTCTGAGACCGAGGATGTGTTTTCGTGTCACCGTAATGAAAAAAGAGGCGGATATCTGTGTATGCTGTCATCCAGCACAGACAACAGGAGATACTGCGTGTTTGCAAAGCTCACCCCCTCCTTCAAGCCGGACAACTTTCTTGACATCTCCGCCTACAATGTGCTCAAACTCTTTATCGAAAACAGCATACTTCGTGAGAGGATAGTTTATGAAAGCGAGCACGACGGACTGACCGGGCTTTATAACAAAGGAAAGTATATAGCCCTGAAAGCAGCTGCCTTTGGCCGCCCCGAAAGCATAGCGATATTCAATTTAGATGTCAACAACCTGAAAAACATAAATGACAGCTACGGCCACGAGCGTGGCGACGAGCTTATAATCAATGCGGCAAAGAGCATCCACCGTGTGGTATCGGACAAGGTATACGGCTTTCGTATGGGCGGAGATGAATTTCTTATCGTCGCCGTGGATATCAGCGAAAAAGAAGCTCTCCGGATACGCAGGCGCTGGGAGCAGGCTCTTGATGAACAAAACAGAAGCGGCAATATACAGTGTGTTATTGCCTGCGGTATGCAGTTCGGAGAGGGCGATTATGACTATGACGAGCTTTACCGCAAGGCGGATGAGCTGATGTATCTTGACAAAAAAGCTCGCAAGGAAAAAGGACAGACCTCTCACCTGAAACAATGACAAAAGCTCACGCACCAAAAACGGTGTGTGAGCTTTTTCTCTTGTCTGAAAAATACTCTGTCAGCCCTTTTTGCTGTAAAAACACCTCAGAGCTTCTTCTCTGACCTCTTCAAAGGCCGCCCCGCTTGTTTTTGCTGCCTGCTCGATGTCATCGGCCTCGGGCTTTGCTTTTGTTATCCCGAAGCCCTCCGATACCTTCACCCTTATATCGCCGTAAGCAGTGCTGACGGTTTCAGTGTGTCTTGAAAGGGTATACCTTTTGCAAAGCCTTTCACGCACACCTATGGTGGTGGTGTGGACAAGGATCGCCTTTGCCATTTGCTTGCGCACATCTGCTTCGCAAAGACAGGTAAGAACGATGCCTGCCCTGCCCTTTTTCATATTCGCTGCCGTTGTGTAGACCTCCAGCGCCCCCAGCTCATAAAGCCTGCGCTGTGCTGCCGCAAGAGCCTCGGCTGTCATATCGTCGATGTTGCAGCAAAGCTCTGCGACCTCGGTGCTGCTGTCAGAGCTTTCCCCAAGAAAGGCCCTGACACAGTTAAGACGCTCAAGATCTTTTTTTCCGAACCCATAGCCGATGCGTTTTGCTGCAATGACCGGCATATCGGAAAACTCGGTGACAAAATGCTTTAACAGAGCCGCACCTGTGGGTGTGCAAAGCTCAGCTTCGATGCTTCCGCTGTATGCAGGCACCCCACGCAGGATATGCGCCGTTGCAGGCGCAGGCACAGGAAGTATGCCGTGGGCACAGTGAACGTGACCGCTGCCCACACACACGGGCGATGCTGCCACCCTTTCGGGGGCTATCCTCTCCATAAGCATACAGACTGCGGTAACATCCGCCACCGCATCAAGAGTGCCGACCTCGTGAAAATGTATCTCGCTGACAGGTCTGCCGTGGGCTTCGCTCTCGGCCTCAGCGATAAGGCTGTATACAGCCAGCACATCGTTTCTGACCTTCTCTGAAACGTCAAAGCTGTTTATAAGCTCCTCGATATCCTGCATGGATGTATGGTGATGCTCGTGATGATGTTCGTGCTCGTGGTGGTGTTCGTGGTGACCGTGGGAATGCTCATGGTGGTGAACATCCTCGCTGTGCTCCTCTTTTGCGCCCACAAGGACCGTTACCGAGGTGCCCTTTATGCCCTGCTTTGTGACAGTGTCTGCACTGACGCTGACCGCCTGCGGCAGCAGAGCATTCAGCTGTTCAAAAAAAGCTTCCCTGTCGTCTATAAGCTCGCAAAGTGCAGCAGTCAGCATATCTCCCGCTGCGCCCATCGAGCAGTCAAGAAAAAGTGTTTTCATATCATTTTCTCCCGATGTGATTTATCATACTTGCCTGAAAGGCTGCTCCGAAGCCGTTGTCGATATTGACCACCGATACTCCCGAGGCACAGCTGTTGAGCATGGACAGCAGCGCCGAAACACCGCCGAAGCTTGCACCGTAACCGACACTTGTCGGAACAGCGATGACAGGGCAATCGGCAAGACCGCCCACAACGCTTGCAAGCGCCCCCTCCATTCCTGCAACGGCGATAATGACACTTGCTCTCATTATCATATCAGCATGAGAAAGCAGCCTGTGTATGCCGGCAACTCCCACGTCGTACAGGCGCTCGACCTCGTTGCCCAGAAACTCCGCTGTTTTTGCGGCCTCTTCGGCCACGGGGATATCTCCTGTTCCGCCTGTCGCAATGACTATCTTTCCTATACCGTCCGCCTTTTTGCAGGGGCCTGTCATGGCTGTCCGTGATGTCTTGTCATAGCAAAATCCCTCGATATCGCAAAGCTCCTCCGCCTTATCTTCGGAGAGCCTTGTTATAAGCACACGCTTCTGTCCGCTCTGTGCCATAGCCTCCAGGATACCTCTTATCTGCTGTGCTGTCTTAGGCTCACCGAAAACGACCTCTGCCGCCCCCTGTCTGAGAGAGCGGTGAGTGTCGATGTTTGCATATCCCAGTTCTTTTATCGGATCAAGACGCAGGCTCATAAAGGCGTCGTCCGCCGAAAGCCTGCCCTCTGCCACGCTCTCAAGCAGAGCTCTCAGCTCATCTCTTTCCATCCTGTCCCTTTCTGACCAGCGCTGCTCTCACAACGCCCGAGGGGTCATTGACCAGAACGATGACGATCCATATGACCAGCCCGAGAGCAGCAACACTGAGCCCAAGGAAAGCGTCATTGAGCATATCCTTCGCAGCAGGTGTGAAATACTTGTCCTTAACTTCGACATACTCGATCACCGCATCGACGAGCCACATGAGCGAAGCTCCCCAATACATGAGCGCAAGCGTTCCGACTCTCAGCTTTCTCGCCTTTTCGCTTGCATACCACACGGCCGTGGCTGTGACCGCAGCTATCGTCGAGATAAGCAGGGTCATTGTGCCACCTCCCCGGTCTTTTCACGGCTGCCCTTCGATATCCTCGATGTCACTGCGACCATTCCTGCCCAGACAAGAGTCACCAGCGCCGCCATGCCAACACCGTTCGTCGCCATCTCGGCAAACATCCCGGCAGGATCCTCGGCCCATGTCAGAAACGGCGGCCACGGAGTGATCTCTCCGTGCCAAAGATGCTCGAAGGCCAGAAGCCCCGAGCCGCCCCACAGCATCTTATTGAGCCAGCCGAGCTTTTCGGAAAAACGGATATCCTCCGTCTGAGCATGGCTGCTGCCCTGTTCGTTTTTCTTTGCCTTCTTTGCAATGATAGTCGTCACAACTGCCTCAGCAGCGGGTACTGTAAAACAAGCCATAAATGCGTCCTCCTTAACCTGTTTTTATGTTGTTCTATTCTTGTGTCTGCTTATCAAAAGAGCCGCTGCGGTAACCTTTGAGGTCGGCGGTCACTCTTTCAAACCCGAGCATTTCCAGGCCTTCGGTTATCTCATCGGCCAGCAAAAACAGCTTTTCAAACTGCTGCGGCAGCACCTCTATGCGTGCGCCCTCTTCACTTATGCGGACCCTCAGCTGACCGAAGCCCAGCCTGTGAAGGAACCTCTCTGCCATTTCCACCGCCTTCAGTCGCTGCGGCGTCAGCTCATACCCATAGGCAAAGCGTGATGCCAGACAGGCAAGCGAGGGCTTATCCGCTGTGGAAAGCGAAAGCCTTTTTGAAAGCTCCCTTATACTGTCCTTTGAAAACCCAAGCTCCAGAAACGGGCTTTCTATCCCCAGCTCCTCCACGGCCTTCATACCCGGCCGGTAAGCTCCGAGGTCGTCCGTGTTGGATCCCTCGGCAAGACAAGCCGCACCCTCTTTTTTTGCGGCCGCCAGAAGCCTGCTCATAAGCTGACGCTTACAGAGATAGCATCTGTTACGGGGGTTGTCCCTGAAAGCATCTATCGGAAGTTCATCGCCCGAAACAACTATATGTCTTATCCCAAGCTCCTCACAGAATTCCTCGGCTGCTCTGCTCTCCTCCTCAGGCACAAGACAGAACCTTGCGCTGAGCGCCAGAGCACTGCTGCCCAGTGCTTCGTGTGCCGCATAAAGCAGCAGCGTCGAATCGACACCTGCCGAAAAGGCCACCGCCGCCGAGCCCTGGTTTATGAACCACTGTTTCAGCTCTTCATATTTAATATCCAAACTATCCATAAGGCTCACCATTTTACAGAATTTACTATCCGCAGGCCGGATACCTCTCTGATTTTAGTTAATTTTAACATATTCCGCCCGGTATGTCAATAACAAATCATCGCACAGTCAAAACCGATCCTATCATAATAAAAGCCGCCTTGCTGATGTTGACAAAATCAGATGGATAGTGTATAACTAATATAACCTGTTAAACGAACGGAGGTCTTATTATGAAAAACAGTATGACTATCAAGGCCGCAGCTCTTATCCTTGCGGCATCAATGACACTGGCGCTTGCTTCCTGCGGTGATAATGAAAGCTCCTCAAAGGAAGAAAAGACCACTACCGCAGCAGTAGACATAGTGACCGAGGAGCCTTCCGAAGCTGAGCCTGCGGAGATAACAGGCGAGACCCGGACCTGGGGAGTGTTCACTGTTCTCGTGCCCGAGGGCTGGACACTAAAGGGCGGCGACTTTCTTGACGAGAACGACCCCGATGTAGTATCGGTCAAGGAATCTGATTTCAAGTATTTCGATATCAAGAGCGAGACCGAGGAAGTTCAGAAGAAGCAGTATGAGTATAACAAAAACACCTATACCAACGAACAGCAGGATCTGCCTGCCACCACCTTCGGCGGTATCGAGTGGAACGGCTTCTCCTACGGAAACGACTTCGGCGGCGGCTTTGAGCTTTATGCCAAAAGCGGCGACAAGTATCTGAGAGTTTCAAGCGCCGGCTTTGCCTTTGACGGCCCGGAGACAAAAGCTGTCCTTGACAGCCTGCTTGTGAGCACCGAGAACGACGGCGGCACAGAAGCAGGAGCTGAAACATCCGCAGCGGAAGAGCAGGAATAAAATATACAGCATAAGAAAACCGCTCTAAGGGAGTGAACTGACCCCAAAAAGTTAGAC
>DFEO01000006.1 GCA_002368715.1 Ruminococcus sp. UBA3800 | reverse complement strand
TAGATGTTCGCAATGATCTCGGACATCGTATACTCGGATACCTGAACGTCTGCACCGACATAGTTTCTTGTAACTATGGTAGGAAGACCCATGGCAGTCTCTCTTGTCTGGTGAGCCATGGAGTATGTAACAAGGTTGAGTCCTGTTTCCTGGGCTATCTGCTCCATGATAGCGGTCTTGCCGATACCGGGAGCTCCCAGCAGGAATACAGGTCTCTGGTGCTCGATGCTGATCCTGTAATCGCCGAACTCGTCCTTTACAAGATAAGCCTGTATTGCGTTTTTGATCTGCTGCTTGGCGTCCTTAATATTCATATCATCATACCTTTCGGATAAAGTATAGATAAGCTAACTCTTGCCCGCCTATCTCACAAATATTTTTACTAAATAATTATAACTTATTTCCGAATAAATGTCAACAACTATTCAATCTTTTGTGGATATGCACAATAAACAACACTTATTTTAGCAATATTGTAACACATAATTAACACAATCAGCGGATGTTCATCTTATCTCGCCGTTTTCGCACTCCAGCACTATCGTAAACGGCCCGTCATTCAGAAGCGAGATCTTCATATCCGCACCGAACTCTCCTTTTTCCACGCTGCCCTTTATGCGGCTTCGGCAGGCATCACAGAAATAGTCATAAAGCCTTGCAGCCTCATCGGGCTTTCCTGCGTTGATAAAGGACGGACGGTTTCCCTTGCGGCAATCGGCATAAAGGGTGAACTGTGAGATAATGAGCATATCTCCGCCCACGTCGTCTATCGAGAGGTTTATCTTGTCGTTCTCGTCCGAAAAAATGCGAAGCTTTGATATCTTGTCGGCCAGTCTGTCACAGTCCGCCTCGGTGTCGTCAAGGCCTGCTCCCAGCAGGATGAGATACCCTTTTTTCACAGCTCCGACGGTCTTCCCTTCCACCACGCACTCGGCGTGCGAAACTCTCTGTATCACAGCTTTCATATCATCACTCCAGAACTATCCTGTATCTGTAATCATACACCTCGCCGGGGCGCAGCTGTATGGCATTCGGTTTGTTTTCAAGCTTTACAAAATCGTCATCATAATAGGTAGGAACGCTTGACCACGGTTCAAGGCAAACGAATGCGGCCGTGTCATCACCCGTCGGAGACCACACAGCTATACACTCCGACATGGGGAACTCTACCGTTACGCTGTGGGAGTTTTTTGTGCATTTCAGGGAAACGGCTCTCGAATTGGGATTAGCAAGGATGAGCGCATCGTTATCAAAAAGCGCTCTTGTCATATTGAGCCTTTTTTGGTGGTCAAGGACAGTTATCTCGCTGCCGTTTTGCTGCTGGGTGATCTTCTCCTGCTCGGAATACTCAACATAGTAGTCATCAAAGCTCTCGCCCTCAAGAAGAGGCGCATTGAACGCAGGGTGACCGCCTATGTAAAAATAGATATCCCTGTCGTCGGTGTTCCTGACGCTGTTTATCACTGTCACCGAATCATCCCCGACCTCGTAAGTGACCGTCAGCTCGAATCTGTAAGGATACTGTGCCAGAGTCTGCTCGTTCTCGGTGAGAACGAAGGATATGCTGTTTTCGGTCTTTTCTTTAAAGGTAAACACACTGTCTCTCGCAAAGCCGTGGTTGGCTTTCATCTTATAGGTCCTGCCGTCTGCCTCATAGGTCCTGTCTTTCGGTGAGCATATAAAGGGGAAAAGCACGGGCGCATAGCGCTCCCACGCCTTGCCGCACTGCCAGAGATATTGCCTGCCCTCAAATTCCAGCGAATGGAGCTCCGCTCCGTTCTCATCCGCCGATATCCTCATCCTGCCGTTTTCAAGTTCATAAAGCATTGCTGTTCCTCCTGTTGTATATTTTATATATTGTTTTCAAACACGAACACTTCCGCAAGTCCGCTGTCATCAAAGCAAAACTCCAGGTTTTTCCATATCCTGTCGTCCTTGTAGATCATGTATTCGAGCACCCTCTCCGAGCCGTTGTTCTGAACGTCCTGCGGCGAGCCGTATTTTGATCTCACCTTCTTTTCCGAGTCTCCGAAGGCAAGACCGTCGATCTCGAAGGTCTTTATCAGCGCCGTGTCATAGTCATCATCATCGTGTCCGCAGCTTATATGTATCCAGCGGGTGCGGCGGCTCACAACATCAGCGCTGAACTCCATCACCTTTTTGTCTGCGCTGAAAAATGTCCCGTATTCGCTGCCGCCTGCCTTCTCATTTATCTTTGCTCTCAGTCCGCCGCCCGGGTCATCGGCATCAAGCGGAAAGCAAAGCTCTCTGCCGCCAAGCCTTATGCTTTTGCGGGCACGCTCAAAATCGGACTCATAAAAATGTCCCCGAAAAAACACCAACCACACCGCAGCAGCTCCGATCAGCACGGCAGCAGCAGCGATCAGACACAGCTTTGCAGACCGTTTCATCTGTCCTTTTCCTTTGGCTTCTCTATACCGTACTTCTCATAAAAAGCATCTATATCCGCCTGAGAGCGCACGAGCTCGATATACATAAGCTCCCTTGTGTTCCTGTTATAAAAGCCTATGGTCTTTTCGCCCGTGCAGGTTGAGGACTGAACTTTTACCTCCATCCCTGCGCACTCGGGCGGTATCTCCTTATGCTTTGAGGGCCTTGAAAAAATGTTCATCCGCTTCACCCCACCAGGCTCATCAGCCCGTCATAAGAAAAGCACGGCTCGGAGTAAAAATCATCCGCCAGCTTTTCAAGATTGTCGGCACTGTATTCTATCTCTGCGCTGTACTCCCTTATTATATCCTCAACAGGCGCACATTCGCAGGCTATCATTATCCTCATCACCAATGTGCTGAGCACCGTGAGCTTTATCTTTTCCATTATCTCAAAGCTGCGCACAGCCTGGAGAAAGTAGCGGAACAAAAAGCACACCGCCAGGTGCTCGGTGATGTAGGCCTTGTCGGGGTGGAGCTTGTCAAAGGTCTGCAATGCCTGCCTTATGTCTGCCTTTGCCAAGGAAAACCCAAGCATCCGGGGCAGCTCATCGCCCAGCATATCAAGACCCAGGAAATAGTCATATATCTCCCCTGCCACATCATCGGGATCGTGTTCCGTATAAAGCTCGTCGTGCATCTCGCACCTTGCATCAAGGTGGCCTATCTCCTGCCAGATATGCTCCACGTCCTCGTCATCAAGAGCATCCTGAAAGCGCTGGCCATGGAACAAAAGCCTTTTAAGGCGCTCTTCTATGGTCAGGCTCCTGTCCTCAAGCATCCTCAAAAGCGCATTTCTAGCTTCCACAAGCACCGCCAGCACCTCTTCATCAAAGGGCAGATCATCGGGCGCTTCGTCTGTTTCATACTGGTAAAATCCCAGCGGCTCACGGCTCTCCAGCAGAAGCTTTACCGTCTGCTCGCAGCAAAGCCCGACCCCTGCCTCTTTATAATCCCCGAACCACTGATAATACCTTGGGTGCTCACGGCAGATATCCGAGATATAGTCCTCGCCGTATTTCAGCTGGAGCGAGCACAGCCCCTGCTCATTGAGCAGCGGACAGCGTCCGTTCACAGGCTTTATAAAGACCCCGTCAGCTTCTCTGACAGTTGCAGCCTCCAGCGACTCATCGCCCAGATGTTTCAGCCTTCTCAGTGTTTTTTCGTCTATCTCGATATCCCACCCTGCCTTGCAGCAGTTGTGCCTGCAGTAGCTCCCGGTACACTTGAAATCCGTAAACAGCTTCATACAAACGACCTTCATAAACTCCACCTCCCGGACCGAAAAATAGTTCCGTATAAATTTTAACATCATTCTCCCGTTATGTCAAGCAGCTGCGTAAACATTGTTTGACTCGGGACTGACCCTTGGTATCACTTTTGCGCTGTTTTCATATCTCTTTATCACCGTCAGCCTGCGGTGTTTTTTTACACAAAAAAGCGGTACCCTCCCACATGGGAAGATACCGCCGAAAAACTTATTATCAGAAAATGCCCTGCCACATCAGGAACACAACGATAGCAAGAAGCAGGATAACAAATCCCAGTATCCCGGCCACAGTTCCGATAGCCGAATTACGCTCCTTCTTGTTTCTCTCGAAATCGGAATAAGCTGTGTTTGCAGCATAATTTCCTTTGACGTTGCCCGAAAGTGTCGGATTTATCATATCCTTGATATTGATGTCTTTATACTTCTGCTCGAAAAGCTTTCTTGCATCCGTTTCGTTCTGGTCGATAGCATCTCTCGAAGAACCGAGTCTTGACTCGTCCATCGTGCTGGTGTCGATAGAGGCCATAGCCTGACCCTGAACTATAACAGGCGCCGAACCTATCGCATCGCCGTTATCAAAAGCGTGCTGTGTGTCGACCGACTCCATCTTTCTGGTGCTTCTGTTCTCACGAAGCATCTTGATAAGGACGTCCTGATAAAGGCTCTGCTCGTCCTCCTCGGAAAGAACAGCATCCACGGTCGCATTGTCAGCCATATCTATAAGGTTTGCAAGACCCTTGTTCTCCTTCTTGAAGGGCTTTCTCGAAGAAGCCTCCACCTTCGGTGCGCTCGCCGATGCGTCTGCACCTACACCGAAGCCCGAGAACGACGATGCTCCTGCCTTGTAAACGACAGGCTCCATCTCTTCCTTGTCCTGCTGCACCTTTTCCTTTGCATAAAGATCCACAGGTGCGTTTATCTTCAGACCCTTTGCACGCATCTCCGAAACTCCGCCGTCGGCAAACGCCTTGGTGGGGTCTGTTTCTGCTTCGGGAGCAGCCTTCGGAGCCGGTATCTCGGTTATCGGCGGTGCTGCCTGGGCTGCCGGCTTTGGAGTTTCTCTCACGGGGACGCTCGGTTTTGGTATCTCTCCGACGGGAGCGCTCGGTTTTGGTATCTCCGCCACAGGCTCGGCAGGCTTTTCTTCCTCTGCCTTCGGGATAACGACTTTCTTCCTTGCGGTGGGAACGGTTATCTCCTCAACGTGCTTGATCGGCGGCAGTTCATCCTCGGCAGGAGCCTCCGCAGCAGGAGCCGCTGTTTCAGCCTTTGCAGGCTCAGCCTCCTCTTTCGCTGCAGCTTCGCTCGGTCTCGGAACGCTGGGCTTGGGAACTGTGCCTATCGGCACATCCGCAGTGATAGTCTCAGCCGAGATCGTAGATGCAGCTGCTGCAAACTCATTGCTCTCGACAGCCGATGGTGTAGCCGCAGCAAAGCTGCGCATCTGACCTGTGGAAACATCATAATACTCCTCGCCGTCTTTGACAGCGATCCTGAGCTTGGGTTCGGGCATCCCGGGCGCAGGCTTATTTGCCTGCGGGATGTCTATCTTGTCAAACTTCTCTTCAACATCAACACCCGCAGCAGCTATGATAGCAACAGCGGATCTGTACTTCATCGCACCCCTTACCAGCTCCTTGATAGGCAGCAGGATAAGATCGGAGAACGTTGCATGGAAGCTCTTGAGCGCAGTAGCACTGTCCTCGTCGGGAGCTATCCTGTGATCGAAATACTTCGGCCACTCGTTCTCGGTGGACTGGATGAGCTTATCTATGTACTGGCACAGAGGCACCCACAGCTCGGGCTCCTCAAACTCTCTGTCGTTTGTGACGAGCCACATATAGCACCTGAGAAAGCAGTCATAGCAGGAGATATGCTCAAGGTTCAGCATAACATCATCTATGTTGAGCGATGCGGAAAACAGCGGATCGGAAAACGCAAAGCACTTGTATCCAAGGCTCGCAAGCTTTCCGTAGGCGGTCTTGAGATCCTTCTCCGTCCTTGTGAACGGCGGCAGGAAGTCAAAATCAAACTCGGTCTTATAGTTGTCGGTCTCGCCGACCTTAGCCTTGGCAATGAGCTTTTTGTAGATGTCATTGATCTGGGCAGAAGGCATATCAACTGCAACACCGAGGATCCTGTATGGATTGCACGCAAAAAGTTCGGTTGCGGTAACGCCAAGTGAAGATCTTGCCATAGTGGTTTCTCCTTTCAGAGCCCTGCTTCTGTTGCTGCGAACAGGCTCCGTGTCAGTTATTAATTAGTTTAAAATTTTAATATACAATTAAAACATTTTACAAATAAAGTATAACAAAATAATGACCACATTACTTTACATATAGATTAACTTTCTGTTAACTAAAGATGAATTGAGCGCAAAGTGTACAAAACAGGACTGAAAAATCGTGCAAATTGTTTGCTTGAAATTGTTTGCAATTTTGGCGGAAATATAGTATAATAAGAGTGATAATATTTGCAAAAAGGGGGGCTTTTGAAAAATGGGTCTTTTCAACAAAAAAAATTCCGCAGGAAAAGCTTCTGCCGAGGCTAAAAAAACAACAGACAAAGCCGGAGCAGTAAATGCAGAGGATATCTGGAACACGCCTGTAAGACCAACGAAAAAGAACAGTGATACTGTTGTGATAAAAGAATCCAAGAATGAACCGGTCCACGAGGAGAAGGTCAACGATAATATCGAGCCGGAGACCATCAAGTCGAAGATGGCCGAGCTCGAGAAAGAGCTTGAGGAAAAGAAGAACAAGCCTGTCGAGACCTATAAGGATTTTGACGTGAACCCTGTTCACGACGGTGAAGTGGCCGATGCTCAGGAAGAGTATGAAAAGCTTTATGCCGAGGAGCACGCAAGGTATCTTGAGTCGCACAAGGAAGATATAACCGAGGCTCACATCGAGGGCATCGAGGACAAGATGCAGGAGATGTATGATGAGCATGACAAGAAGACCGCCGAGGAAGAGGCTGCAAAGGGCAACATTGCCGAGATAACCGGCGAGGAGGCAGAGGCAAAGGTGGCACAGCTGCCTTATGCAAAGAAGCCCGAGGACTATCCCGAGTATAAGGATATCCAGGGTGTGAGCGCCGAGGATCACGAGGTCGAGGCGCTGGGGAGCATAGACCACAGCGGCGATGATGACGAGATCCACGAGGTGGACGAGGAATACCTTGCCAGCAAGGTCAAGGAATTCAACGAGAAATACGGAGAGTAGACCCCTTTAAGAGGCATAGCCGCACACAGCTTTCGGGTGCGGTGTTGCTTTGAAAATTAAATTTGGGAGAGATAGAATTGAATATCAACACAGACAATCCGATAATCAAGTTTTCGGGAAAGGGAAAGCCGTTTCCTTATGACAAGCTTTTCTTTGCGACCATCGAGCCTTATATACTCGAGTTCAAGAATGCAAGACTTGAAAAGCTGACCGAGGAGGATGCCGCAAGGTGTCTTGCGAGGATCTATAAGAGAATGGAAGTAAACGGTGTGCCGGTCCTTGAATTCTTCAAGGAGGATCTGGACAAATGGAGCGATCTCGATCAGTATAACAAGACGCTCAAGCTTGCCGAGGTCATAGCTTATGATATTTTCTGCTGTTTTGACAAGAACAGGATAAACGGCGACGGCTCGTTCTGCAGATGCAACAGGCTGTATTGTGTGAACAATGACGGCGAGCGTGATTTTATTATTTGTGACACCTATGAGAAGACGGGGATGTTCAAGAAGGTCCCCACGGCGGAAACGATCTATTTCCGTCAGCTGAAGGATCAGTATGACAAGGGCTGGCTGCCGAAAAAGAAGGAGCAGTAAGGGAATGTGAATGAGGAAGTCCGATATCTTTCACAGGATAACGCTTGCACTGACCGCTGTTATGTATGCGGTGTCGCTCGTGTGGTTCCTTGCAAGCTATAAGGGACTGGATGACGAGATAGGGATACACTTTGACCCTCACGGGTTTGATGTGTTCGCAAGCAAGAAGTTCGGGTTTTATCCCTTTGCGGCAGGCGGGATCCTTACGTTTTTGTTTCAGCTTTTCAGGTGGCTTTCGGCCAAGCTTAAACGATCGCCGAAGATCACAGAAGAGGGAAATGAAAAATACCGTGCGCTGATAAGAGTGTTTGCGGACGGCTTTACGCTTCTGGTGGCTGTGTTCTTCTTTTCGTGGAACGCATCCGTCATCACGCAGGACTCATACATCCACTGCAAGTACATCTATAACGGGCTCGTTACCTTTGCTCCGCTTATGGCTGTATCCTTGTTTGTATTCGATGTGGTGTACAGGAAAAAATATAAGAATAAGGAGAGAAAGAAATAATGACAGTGACAATAGAGATGGAGACCGGAAAAAAGATCGTTATCGAGCTTTATCCCGAGTCGGCACCCGAGACAGTTGCAAATTTTGTTGAGCTTGTGAAGAGCGGCTTTTATGACGGCCTGGGCTTTCACAGGATAATCGCAGGCTTCATGATCCAGGGCGGAGACCCGCTCGGAAACGGAAGGGGCGGCTCGGACAAGAAGATAAAGGGAGAGTTTGCCGCAAACGGCTTTGCAAACCCCGTCAAGCATGAGAGAGGCGTTATCTCTATGGCAAGGTCTATGGACCCGAACTCTGCAAGCTCGCAGTTTTTCATCATGCACGCTGACGCTCCGCACCTGGACGGACAGTATGCCGCTTTCGGAAGAGTTCTGGAGGGAATGGATGTTGTTGACGAGATCGCAACGACCGACACGGATTTCAGTGACAGACCGCTCAGACCTCAGGTAATGGAAAAGGTCACCTTTTGCGAAAACTGATGCAAGGCTGAGCCTTGGGAATTTCAAGAGCATAAAAAGCACCCTGCCCGAAAAAAACGGACAGGGTGTTCTCATTTGCCGGACACGGCATACTTTCGCTTTGTGGCAATGCCTCCTCTTATATGCCGCTCCTCTTTGTTTTTATCCAGAAGCTGTCTCACTCTTTTGTAAAGAGCAGGCGAGACACCCTTTAGTCTTTCGCTGACGTCCTTATGCACAGTGGATTTGCTTATACCGAAGGCCTGTGCGCAAGCCCTGACGGTGGACTCACGGGAGAGCATATACTCTCCGAGTATCACGCACCTCGGCTTATCCGCATTCATATTTGTGCGCTCCTGTGGACATATCATCACCCCATAATAATATTGACATTTCCGTCAATACATTATATTCTCCAAAAAGCGCATTATTACAAAAACATCCCTCCGCCGCTGCGAAAGGATGTCCGTCATTACAGTATCTTTGACAGGAAGTCTTTGAGCCTCGGGTTTTTCGGGTTTTCAAAAAACTCCTTAGGCGGAGCCTGCTCCAGGATATTTCCGTCTGCCACAAAAAGCACACGGGAAGCCACCTCTTTTGCAAAGCTCATCTCGTGGGTGACCACCACCATAGTCATGCCGTCATCCGCAAGCTTTTTCATCAGCTGGAGCACCTCGCCCACCATTTCCGGGTCAAGGGCCGAAGTCGGCTCGTCAAAGAGCATGACATCCGGGTCAACAGCCAGCGCCCTTGCGATAGCTATACGCTGCTTCTGTCCGCCCGAAAGGGTGGAAGGATAGGAGTCTATCTTGTCGGGGAGCCCGACTATCTCCAGCAGTTCCTCTGCTTTGGCATCAGCTTCCTCTTTCGTCAGAAGCCCGAGCCTTTTGGGTGCTATGGTTATATTCTGCCTGACAGTCATGTGAGGGAACAGATTGAAGTTCTGAAACACCATTCCCATCTTCATCCTTATCTTGTCAAGCTCTTCTTCTT
Source organism: Ruminococcus sp. UBA3800 (assembly GCA_002368715.1). GTDB lineage: Bacteria > Bacillota > Clostridia > Oscillospirales > Ruminococcaceae > Hominimerdicola. The sequence goes on along the minus strand of DFEO01000006.1, from coordinate 3,450 downwards.
TTGCTTTAGTCAGGTCCTTACCCTCGAACAGTATCTGTCCCGAGGTCGGCCTTTCCAGCATATTCAGGCAGCGCAGGAAGGTAGACTTTCCCGAACCCGAGGGTCCGACGATAACTATCTTCTCGCCCTTATTTATGGTCTCGCTTATGTGATCCAGCACCGTGACGCCTGAAAAAGTCATGACCAGGTCTTTAATGTCTATCACTTTTCGCCAGTCTCCTTTCAAGCCGCTGAACAAGGTGCGACAGTATCATCACCATCACAAGATAGATAAACGCAACAGCTAAAAGCGGCATAAATGCGCTGTAGGTCTGGGACCTTATTATATCTCCGCCCTTGGTCAGGTCAACGATGCCGATGTAGCCTGCCACCGAGGTCTCCTTGAGCAAAACGATGAACTCGTTTGCAAGGGCCGGAAGAACGGCCTTGAAAGCCTGGGGAAGAACGATAAGGTGCATGGTCTGGCGGTAGCTGAAGCCAAGGCTCCTGCCCGCCTCTATCTGTCCGCTGTCTACAGCCATTATTCCCGAGCGGACTATCTCCGCAACATAGGCTCCGGAGTTTATTCCGAAGGCCAGGATAGCAACTATGTATTTGCTGAGCTCCACCGAGCCGAAGAACACCACCGAACTGAAGATAACGAAATACATTATCATAAGCTGGACCACCATAGGTGTTCCTCTTATAACGGTAAGGTATATCTTGCACAGGAAGTTGAGTATCTTCATCCTGCCGGTCCTGTCATGGGTGGAGCGCACTATCGCCACCAGAAAGCCCAGGATGAAACCGAGAAGCACAGCCCCGACAGTGACCAGCAGCGTGGTCTTCAGGCCGTTGGTAAGATATTCCCACCTGGCGTTCTCTATAAAATTCTGTTTAAAATCAGATACAAGAGCACTCATGATCTAACGAGCTCAATCCTTTCTGACGATTATCACCTGTTTTGCGGTTGTGTAGGAATCAGAGAAAAGAACGTTCTTCTTTCTGTCCTCGGTAACTGTCATACCTGCAACGCCAACATCAGCCTTGCCTGACTGGATAGCAGAGATTATGGAGTCAAACTGCATATCGTCGATCTCCAGCTCATATCCAAGCTCGTCGCAGACAGCCTGCATCATATCAGCATCAAAGCCTATCACCTTGCTGCCGTCCTTGAACTCATAAGGAGCGAACTCCGCATTGGTAGCCATGATGATCTTTCCCTTGCTCCTGTCAACATCAGCAGGAGAAGTGTAAGCGCTCTTTGTCTTGGAGTTATCGATCCAGTTCTTCCTTATAGCATCAAGAGTTCCGTTTTCCTTCAGAGTCTTGAGAGCACCGTTTATCTCCTCCTGGAGCTGGGTGTTATCAAGCTTCATAGCAATAGCATACTCTTCTTCTGTAAAAGGCTCGTCGAGTATCTCGATATCATCGTTTTTGGAAACAAAGACCTTTGCAGGCTCGTTGTCTATGATGACCGCATCCACCTTGCCTGATTTGAGAGCCTGAACAGCGTCTGCGCCCTTATTGAACCTTTCCACAGTTGCGTCCTTGACATCTTCCGCATAGATATCTCCAGTAGTGCCCAGCTGGACACCTATGGTCTTTCCGTCCAGGTCGGAAATGCTGTGGACTGTGTTTGCCGGTGCTCCGCAGCCTGTCATCATAGTTATGCACATCACTGCACTCATAGCAGCGGCTGCCAATTTCTTCATAAAAAACCATCCTTTCAAATATAACTTATCCCCGGGAATACTCCCATTTAACCTATAAATTATACCACACAGATACGCACTTTTCAATAGAGCGGGTCTAAAATTAACACAATATGCCTAATTTTAACACAAACTATCTAACGGTCTGCCTTATCCTCACCGTAGTCAGCGGATGTCCTGCCCCTTACCGATATACCCTCGTCATAATCGTCCAGGAAGCTGTGATAGTCGTCGCCGTCGTGATAGGAGATAAGCGTCCTCAGGTTCACGTTCTGTACGCTTCGGAAGATGTTCATATCGACCGCAGGGTCATCAGCCCTGAGCCTGCGCAGAAGCTCCTTTACCTTTGCCCGCTTCGAGCCGTCCTCTCTTTTCTCGCTCACCGAGCAGGCACAGCGTATAAACAAAAGCTCACATTCCTCCGCCCAGGAGATCACGCTCTCCTCCCTGACAAGGTACAAAGGCCTTATCACCTCCATACCCTTTACATTTTCGCTGTGGAGCTTAGGCATCATGGTCTGCATCTGGGAGCCGTAGAGCATACCCATGACTATGGTCTCTATCACATCGTCAAAATGGTGTCCGAGGGCGATCTTGTTGCAGCCAAGCTCCTTTGCTTTTTTATAAAGGAACCCTCGCCTTAGCCTTGCGCAGAGAAAGCAGGGATTCTTCTCTTCCCTGCCCACCGAGGAAAAGATGTTGGTATCACATATCTCAAGGTCTATCCCCAGCTTCTGTGCGTTATCAATGATACGCTGTCTGTTCTCCCCGCTGTAGCCCGGATCCATAGCAAGGAACCGGCACCCGAACCTTATCTTTGAATAGCGCATGAGCCTTTTCATACAAAGGGCAAGCAGCATGGAATCCTTGCCGCCGGATATGCACACCGCTATCCTGTCTCCCTCGCTTATAAGCTCATAGTCGCTCACAGCCTTGCGGAGCCTGTCCCAGATCTCCCTGCGGTATTTTTCTATCATTATCATCTCATAGCTGCCCGGCATCTCCATAGATCTCACCTCGGTAAATTCTTATCGTCCGTACAAATCACGCTTGCTATAATTATACAACAATATCCCCCGTTCGTCAATGCAGGTGCGAGCACCCGCAGCAGGTGCGAGCACCTGCACCACCGCCCTCGCCCACCACATTGTGCAGGGTCAAAGCTTAGTCTGGCTCGGGGCTGAAGATTGTTATGACTTCTCCTTTTTTCAGATAACCCGATACTGCCTGCGTTTTTCACTTTGGACCCATCAGAAAACCGCACAAGAGCCGAAACGATTTATTGTGCATATATACAAATCAATGTTTGATGTTTTAATTATAGACCCCAGCGCTTGACAAAAACAGACATTTCGGGTATCATTAGAAGAGAAATAGTTAATTGGAATAAGCAAATTAAAATATCTAGCAAATTCATCCAGTTTTCAAATCAACAATGGACGGTAATAACAGCTTACAGACCCATTTTATTATCAACGACATATTTCTTCAGGATTTTCCGTCCCCTACGAAAGGAGCTCCGTAATCAGCCACGGAGCTCCTTTTACATCGCTTTTTTAATGCCCCTGTCTCATTGACATGAGACAGGGGCTGTGGTATAATTCTATCAGGATAAAGCGCAGCTGCGCACAAAACGGAGGTATTATGATGTTTGACGCTTTGAAAGTAAAAAACGAATGTGTTCAGTGGATAAGAGATTTCTTTGAGAAAAACGGCAAGGGCTGTAACGCCGTTGTGGGCATATCCGGCGGAAAGG
>DFEO01000095.1 GCA_002368715.1 Ruminococcus sp. UBA3800 | reverse complement strand
GTAGAAGTTGATAGGGTCATTTGTTGCGACCGTCATTCTTTTGCCGACCTTATTTACGGCAATAACGGTATACTTTCTGGCAGTTGCCTCAGGTATCCTCTTTACAACGTCCGGCAGAAGCTGGGTGGAGTCCAGATCTATAAACTGGACATTAAGTCTTTCGGCGAGCACCTGTGCGAACTGAACGTCGGAAACATATTTCAGATCGACGATAACGTCACCGAACAGTCTTCCCTTCTGTTCCTTCTGCTTCTGAAGTACATCCTGAAGCTGTTCCTCTGTGATTAGACCTTTTTGTACGAGATATTGTCCGATTGGTCCGTTTCTCATAAAGTTTTACTCCTGTCTCCGCAGAAAGAGTAGATCATCGGTCGGTCTCTGCGGCAACAAACCGAAAATTCATATAAATGTATTGTATTTTTTTAAAACTCGTGATATAATTAAGTTAATTTACAAGATCGGAGGATTTTTGATGACCCAATACCAGATCTATTACACTGTCATATATGTTTTTGTATTTATTTTCGGTGCCTGTGTTGGCAGCTTTTTAAATGTCTGCATCTACCGTCTTCCGCTTGGAGAGAGCCTGATAAAACGCAACTCCCACTGTATGACCTGCGGCACCGAGATACGAAAGCGTGACCTTATCCCGATAATCAGCTGGTGCTGTCTGAGGGGCAAATGTCACAGCTGCGGTGCCAGGATATCCCCGAGATACACGGTGGTCGAGCTTCTGAACGCTCTGTGCTATCTGTTCATCTTCTGGCATTATGACGGAGTTATTCTTCTCATACCGTCGATACTCACCTGTCTGCTGTTCTCGGCGCTCATCGTAGTGTTCTTTATGGACTGGGACACCCAGCTCATAAACACGTTCGTCTGTGTCTTCATAGGCCTTCTCGGAGTGGCATCCATCTTTTTGATGGACAAGTACACAGGCCTTACGCTCAAGTCTCACATCATAGGCTTTTTTGTGGTAAGCGTACCGCTTCTCATCATCTCGCTGGCCTCTAAGGAAAAGGCTATGGGCCGTGGCGATGTTTACCTTATGGCAGGCGCCGGGCTTTTCCTTGGCACCCAGGGTGCTCTGGTGGCGCTGGCGATAGGCCTTATCACGGGTTCGATAGGCGGCATCATAATGAAGCATTCAAACGGAAAGTCCCAGTTCGCATTCGGGCCGTTCCTCTCGATAGGTATCGCAATTGCAGCCCTATACAGCCGTGAGATCGGCAGCTGGTATATGGAGTTCACAGGACTCAACGAGCTGCTTGCCGATGCAGCAAATGCAATTATGATATAAAAAGCATAAAAAATCGACGCCGTCCGCACAGGGCGGCTTCTTTTTTTGCTTTCTTTGCTCAAAAGGTCCTCCCGGTCTGCCGGGGGGATCTTTTCAGCAAGGCTGCTAAAAAGCAGCAGCCTTGTGAAAGCTTATTACGAAAGCTTATTAACTTCGATATCAGAAGCAGCAATAGCATACTCCGCAGGCATATGGTAATAAGTGATAGGATCGTTCCATGTGAGCTGAGTGCCCTCGGGCTTAACTCCGTCACACGCAATCGTGAATGTAGCACTGATCGACTCGCCGGCTTTGATGATCTTGGTCTGGTCTGAACGTGATGTGATTATGAACTGTGAGCTGGTCATAGAATAATCGCTTAATCTCCAGTCGGAGCAGCCGGTACCGCCAGTCTTCATGCCGGGATCAGTCTTCGGTAATTTGATCTCGATCCTGTTTGCATCCTCTGAACCTGTGTTCTTGATAGAGATACTATAAACGATGCAGTTCCAGTTCGTAGTAGTCGAGCAGGAGGTAACTACCAGCGCAGAAGCCGGCTTATCCTCATATGTCGCTGTAAACACGATCTCCTTCTCACCGGGATAATCTGTCGAAGCCGATGCAATGGAGTCTGAAATAATGACGCTGTCGATAAGGTCAGATGTTCCGTCAAGCACCCAGCCTGCAAACATCTTGCCTTCGGGAGCAGGTATCTCCTCGCCGGAATAGGAAGCCACAGCACCGTTGCCGACATAATATGGGGTCGAAGCGTTGAGCTCTGTTCCGTCTGCATAGAACCTTATACGGTAAGCCTCGGATACGATGGGAACGAAGGTCGCTGTGCCGCCCTTGGAAAGGTATACATCTGCCGGTCTCTTGGATGTATCTGTCGAAAGACCCCAGTACTCAAACTGCATATTAGCAGGCAGATCGTCAGGTGGGTCGGCAGGGTTGGTACCGCAGGAGCCCGAGCCTCCGGCAGGTGCCAGAATGGTCACTGTTTTCGTAGCTGTGCCTTCATAGTTCTGATAATAAGCGTAAGCCTTGTCAAAGTTTGAATCCGGCGGATAGCACAGATAGAAGGTCTTATCGCTCGTTATCTGGAAAGAATCTCCGGGATTTACGAGGATCGCACTATCATCAGTATAATAAGGAGTATCGTATCCGGGGATATTAGCAGGCAGTCCGGGCATAGTGAAGTACTTGCCCTTCTTTACCTCGACCTCCTTGAACACATCGCCGGAAGCAGGAACATAGCATCCCTCAGCGGAGCTGTAAAGGATCCTTACCTTAAACTTGCTTGCGTTTGCGGATGTTTCCTTCTTATAGAAGATGTAGGTATACTGATTGTCCTCAGTGTGATTATAATACTGCTTCTGAGCGTCCGTTGCGTCTGCGGGAGCATTCGCATAATCGTAGGTGCCGTAGAAGGATACGCCTATCTGCATATTCTCCTCAAGGTCCATACAGCCTGCTACGAAAGGATCGCTCTTGTCGATGTTTATGTTCAGAAGTTCTATCGAAGCTTCCTTCTTGAACTTTGTCTTCTTGAACACATAGTCACCGTTCTCAAACTCGGGAACAAAGGACTGCATATTGAAGTTGAGAGTCTGCTGATACTTGGAAGTACCGAAAGCGCCCTGATCCTGGTTTGCGCCCGGAACGTAGTTGTTGATATCAATACCTGCGTCCATAGTGAAACCATACTTGTCATAGAAATCAACGCCCTTGGCAACAACGGAGTTGTTGAAGTTAAATCCCTGGGTGTTGAGCTTCGACACCTTGATAAGAGCGCCTCTTGCGCCAAAGCGGTTTACAGGCGTATCAGCGGAAGCGTTAAAGTTCTTGAGGTTAGAGCCTCTGAGGTTGTTGTTGTCGATAACAAGACAATCGGTAAAGGAAGTGTCTATGCTTCCTATCTTTCCGTCAGTAGTCACTTCCGGAACACCACGATAGTTCTTGAGTATCATTATCCTTGTGGAATATCTCAGTTCATCGTCGATATACTCGGCCAGCCCCGAGCCGATGACATTCGTGTGCATAGTAGCATCAGCATCATTATAAATATCGTTAGTCGGCCTGATGATATTCAGGATAGCTCCGAGAATGATGCCGAAGATACAAACTACAACGATCAGCTCGACCAGGGTGAAACCGTTTTTATTTGCTTTTTTATTCATTCAGTTTCCCTCCCTGCGTCACGATGACTCTCCGGCCATTTCCTGATAAGCCTGGTGGTCGTCAGCGTTGAAAGCGATAAGTCCGGCAGGGGTCGAATCAACGTGGATTATCATATATCCTGTGAGATAGCCCTTGTCGTCTCTCTCCATTATCGCATCATAATTGTTCTTGGTTATCGTGCCGTATGCCGAAATAGAAGCGTCGCCGTTATCGTGGTTAACGATATCGAACATCTCCTCGGCGGAGCCGCCTCTGTAAACAAAGGTCTGAGAACCGCTGTCCATAATAGTTGTCCAGGGTTTTCCTCCAAGCGATGTCGTATCGGTATCGTCATAGAATATACCGCCGCCGGAATCGGGTCCGAAAAGACCTACGTTTATGGTATAGCCGGCGTCATTATACACCTTTACGACATACTTGCCCTCGGCGATATTAGGCATGACCTGAAGCGTCGAGAACTCGCTCTTGAGTGCCTTGAGCGAATACTTCTGGTTGTTCACATCAAGACCCGTAGGATTCGACTTGAAGCCGTAGGTCTTGGTATTGAGCTTGTAGGTGCCAAAGTCAGCTGCGAGCTTGAACTCGTTGCCGGTAGCTCCTGCGGAGGCAGCAGATTTGCTTATAAGGTACTGCACCTTAACTCCCGAGCCGTAGTTGTAATCGGGGTTGAACTGCTCGATCTCGGTCGCCTGCTTATACATCTCTGCCGACCTCTGATAGTTGGCAAGATTCTGTCTTTTAGCGGCAACAGCGATCGTAACGAGCATTCCCGACATAGCACCGAGAAGAGCCATAGCAATGATACACTCTACAAGCGTCATTCCTTTTTTATTATGCTTTTTAAGCTTCATAAGACCGCTCTCCTCTCTTTATTAGTAGTGGTCATATCTGTCAAGCAGGAATCCGTTAGCGCCCTCCTGCTCCTTACCGAGTGCCATAGCCACGATAGAGGTAGAAGAAGGCTTTGTAAATACATAGTAAGCGCTGTTATCATTTCCGAATGAACTTGCCGAGATAGCACCGATGTTGCATACATTGAAGGAGTTTACAGGTTCGCCGCCCGAGAATGCGTTAGCATCATACTCGCCGGCCTTATCCTTTACCTTCAGTCCGCCCATACCGTTTGTAGCGATATCTACGGTAGCCTTTGGTGCAAACCAAGCACACTGGAACAGTGAGTCGTTGGTAGCCGAGAAGCTGCATCCGTCACCGAGAAGCATGATGATGTTTCCGTTTACAGGCTTATAAGCGCCGTCAACATCCTCCTGAGAGGGGTTGAATACAAAGCTTGCATTCGGCTTCTCGTTGCCGTTCCATGAATCACTGGTCAGGATGTTCTGGCCTGCGAACATCTCTCTGTAAGTATCATACTCAAGGATCCTCATCGTCCTGAATCCGTAGGATACTGCCTGAGAGCCGTGATACTTACTCTTCTGAGCAACATCGTCCATACCGTCGCTAACAATACCGTTTCCGGAATCGGATACGAAGTAGCAGTTATAGATGTGCTCGCCGTTATCGTTAAGATCGGATGTGTTTCTTACAACGATCAGAGGTTTCCACTGGGAATCGTTAAGCTTCGAGCCAATGTCCTTGGAAAGTCTGATAACGATATCCTTGGACTCATTGGTAACATCAATGAGCACTTTGAGCTTGCCGTTCTTAAAGTCGTTACCGTTATTATAGCTTACAAAGTCAGTCGAGAATGTGCAGTTTTCGGTAACGTGGAAATTGAACCTGCATCCTTCGGGAGTTGTTGTGCCTGAAGGAGTCCAGAAGTCGAGGAAGGTCTTTGTGTTCATGCTCTTGCCGGCCACATCCCCATAGAAGCGCAGGTAATCAGTTCCGATAAGAGTTGTATCCGAGTAAGCGTCAATGAAGAAGTCCTCGGGATAGTACTTATACTGGTCGGTATCAGCACCGGAGGGCTTTGCATACTCGCCGCTCTTATCAAGAGCCACGGGCTTCGAGGGAGTAGACTTCTCGATATTAGCAGCTGGGCAGTCGAGCGTTCCCGTAACATTAAGTGTTCCCACAACGGACACCTTACCTGTAACGGTAACTTTTCCGGTAATTGTAAGGTTGCCCTCTACACGCAGGTCGCCATCGATATAAACATCGTTGCTCTCGATAACGGCATTGCCGGCTCTCTCGGCCGTGCCTGCATTGTAAACATTAAGGTTTCCTACCTGACTATAACCCTTGCCCTTGATGCTCAGTGTCGAACAGAAAGCATCCACTCTGTGGCCTGCCGAGCCTACCTGAGTTTTGATAGCAGTAGAATAAATATCTATAATGCCGTCAGTGTCCAGATAGTTCCAGCCTATGCTGTAAGGCATAGCCGAGTCAAGGAGCAGGAAGTTGTGTATACCCTCAGAAACAGTAAAGGACGAACCCTTTGCGCTGTCTACAAGACTGGGTCTGAGGATGAACTTAGACTTTGTGTCTCCGCCCGGCTCATAGGTTCCGATCATGGAATACTTACCGTAAACTGCGGACTCGTTAGTAAACTTGATGAGGTTTGTATCCGACTTGTTGAGGACTGCCATGTTTCCGATAACGTGGAGGTTATCATAGTTATGGTCTGTCTCGCCCAGAAGCTCGATACAGTTGTTAAGGTCCTTATCAACTACCTCTGTTGTGGTAGAGATATGTGCTGCCACCTGCTCGGTCTTGCCGGCATAAGTGGTCTTTGCCAGTAGCACCAGATTATAGGGGCTTCCGTCCTGGCGGATGGTTATTGTCGTTGTTCCCAGAGCGTCGGCTTTGCCGTCAGCGCCGTTATAGGTAACGTCAACCGTGGTACCCTTTCCGCCGTTTGCAGCTGCCAGATCCTGAAGCGCCTTGATAGCTGCCTTCTGCTTCTGAACAGCGATCATATCAGAGTTGTCTACCGGCTTTGCAGTATCCTGCTGGACCTGAGCCACGAAACTCTGAACTGTTGAAGATGCTGTAAGATATGCCTGTTCTTTCTTATAGTTATCGTTGGTCTTCGTTCTGTTTACAGAAACGTAGCTTACAACGGCTGTAAGAAGGATAGACACAAGCAGCAGCACTGCAACAGCGGTAACAAGAACGACTCCGGAGCGGTTAGCTCTGCTTTTCCTTACTTTTTCGATCATGATTACCACCTTTCCCTCATGGTTTTAGGTTTTTCGTTTGCGTTTTGGTCTGCTTTTTTGTCTCAAGTTGAATAAATTTTTTAACATTTATATAGCACTAATTGGCAGGAAAAGGATACGGCTTTTCCTGCCATATTAATTGCTCTATCAGTCAGCGATCTTCTTGAGAACGATCATCTGCAGAGTCATAGTACCATGGACCTTGCCCTCGTCCTCATTGACCTCGTCTTCATCCTTATTGGCGTTGTCCTCATCCTTGATGCCGGTCACGTCATCGATGACTACGTTCTTGATGACCATACTCTTCTCTCTTCTGGTCGTGATGTTCTGAGAGAAAGTCTTGAAGCCTTCGAGCGTAGACTTGAAGTCTACCGTAAGCTCATAGCATCCGATGACCTGCATACCTGCTGTTGCATCAGCAACTGCATCGCCGGTAGCAGCATCCTCTGCTGCCTTTTCGGTATCTACCTTTGAATTCTTGGACTTAGCAAGCTCATCATACTGCTCGACGCTCATATCTATATCGGTATAAACTGTCTTTGTCGTATAGAGATAAGGAGAAAGAACAGTGCTTCCGTATGTAGATATACCCAGAGACTTGGGTTCGATCTTAACGCTGTCATCGTTGAACATATCGGCAACGGTCTTAACAGCGTTGTAGCTTACCTGGAAATCGAAGAAGTTTTCAGCGACCTCGTTCGTCTTTGCTTTAAGGTCTGCGATCTCGCTCTTGAGGTTTGCATCCTTCTTATTCTTTGCCTTGAGATCTGCAAGCTCTACCTTCTTTGCCTCAAGCTGGTCGCTTGCTGTGTTGCATTCGTCGATAGCGGGCTTTACGAAGAGCATTATACCTCCGACAAGCACCAGCAGAACTGCAAGAACTATAAGTATGACTTTATCACGGTAATTAAGTTTCATTATTCAGTCTCTCCTTTCAGATACAGATTCAGCTGATCTACCAGCACGGGATAATCCTGAATGTCCTTATCCTCATCGGTGAGGTTCTCCTCATCAACATCCTCGCTAAGCTCCTCAACTGTATAGCCCGCATACTCGACCTCGTCCTCAAAGAGACCTGTTGCAAGCAGCTCGTCGATCTTGGTGTTGATCTGATCGGGATCCTGGAATCTGAGTTCTGACAGTGAGAGGCAAGCTGTGGAAATGTCATATGTCATTCCCTTATACTTGCAGTCTGTAAACACTGCGTCTACCTTGTCAAGGTTATCCTTCTTTATCTTAGGGAGCGATCTCAGAGCGGTGTTTGCGCTGTTTACATAATCAGCGTAGCTCTGAAGTATATCCTTCTGTGCGTGAAGAACCTTGTTCTTATTCTCGATAGCCTTCTCCTTGGAGATAGCCTTTTCCTTCGACTCGATGTCCTTCTCTATCGAGCTCTTTCTTACATTGAAGATAAGAGTTGCGGCAGCCACGATGATAGCGGCAGCAGCCACGAACACACCGCCTGTTACCAGCAGCGAGCCCATTCCCGAAGAGCCGCCCTTACCTGTGGACTGATCGACCTCGAGGAGGTTGATACGCTCGGTCTGCTTGTTTCTTCTGTAAAGAGCACCGATAGCGTTAGCGAATACTGTGAACTCGAAGTTCTCATATCCTGTGATCTGAGCAGGAACGCCCAGAACGGAAGCGTGTATGTCAAGTCCGTCGAGCGCATCAACGAGCTTGATGTAGTCTTCGATGAAGCCGTAGAGTATAACGTTCTCAAGACCCGAGCCGCCTCTTGCCTTATTGAACTGCTCCATTCTGAAGATGTTCTCGTTGATAGCCTCTGTGATGTAGTCATCCTGATCGTAGTCATCGGGAGAGATAGGCACATATCTTGCGAATGCCATCTGTCCGTTCTCGAACAGTGTAAGACCTAAGAAGTTCTTGTCGATCTGGCAAACGAGAAGAGGCATCTTCTCAAGATTCGACTTGTCTGCAAGCACGATACGGGCGATGGAGTTACATCCGATATTAACAGACCTGAGGGTCATGCTCATGATGTTGAACAGCTTTCTGTAACTCTCAACAACAGAGCTGGGACACGCAGTTGCAAGCACCTTGACTGCTCCGGGGTTATCCTCTCCTGCCTCGCCTACAACAGTATACGAGATCGAGTAGTCATCCGTGATACCCATTTCCTGGCTCATGTGGTTCTGTACCATCATCAGGAACTCGTTTCCTCTTGCCTTCGGCACCACAAGCTCCTTGAACACGATACTGCTCGAAGAGAAGGTAACGATAGCATCCTTGTCCATCATGTCCTCTGCCTTGATATTGGTAAGCAGAAGGTCAGCCAGACCGGAAAGGTTTATTACCTCGCCGTTGAGGATCATATCCTCAGGCACTTCAACTACCAGTGATCTTTCGATCCTGATCTTGTTTGCAGAGTTATCGCCTTTTACAATGTTGATTTGTCTATCAGAAATATCAAATGATAGCATCTGTCTATTCACCTCTAAAATAAATTTTTATTCTGATCCCGTGGCCCGCTTTTGCAGGCCCGGGAAAAATGACCGTTTATCAGCCTTACTGGTTTTCGAGTCCTTCCAGCGAACCGTAGAGCAACGGGAAGATACCGGCCAGACAAAGACCGATACAAACACCCATGAACACGATGAGCAAAGGCTCAAGAAGTCCGACCAGTCTTGTTACGGCTGCGTCCGCTTCTTCCTCGTAGTAGTCGGCTGCCTTTTCGAGGATCTCGTCAAGAGCTCCCGATTCCTCACCGACGAATATGATAGAGGTAAACATACCCTCAAATATCTCTGTCTTAGCAAGTGCCTGCGAAAGCGGCGAACCCTGCTTGACCTCATCAACGACCTGGATGAACATCTTATCTACATAAGAGTTCTGAAGGATCCTCGAAGAACGCTCCAGACACTCGACCATCGGGATACCGCTGGAATAGAGCGACGAAAGAGTTCTTGCAAATCTTCCCTCATAGATCTTGACCATCAGCTTGCCGACAGCAGGCATCTTGATCTTGATGTAGTCATATTTAAGTCTTACGGAAGGCACCTTCATAGCATAGATCCAAGCGCCGATAAGGAATACCAGCACGCCCAGCAGTATATACCATCTTGCCTTCAAAAAGTCCGAGAATGCAAACAGTGCCCTGGAAAGTCCCGGCATCTTGTCTTCCTCCATCAGTCCTGCGAATATAGGCATGATGAAGGTGAACATTCCTATTACCATCGCTACGCACAGAACGCCCAGGATGATAGGATATGTCATCGCACCCTTGACCTTGTTGTTCAGCTTGTTCGAGTTTGCATAGTAGTCGCTCAGTCTCTGCAGCGTGATGTCAAGGTTACCCGACATCTCACCGGCATCCACCATCGAAATGAAGAAGTCAGGGAAGCATCCCTTTTTCATCTCGAGCGCTCCCGTGAAGCTCTCACCCTTCTGCACCTCGTCATAGACCTCTCGCCAAACTATCTTTGCGCCCTTGTTCTCTTCCTCTTTATAAAGGATATCCAGCGCCTTGACGATCGTAAGTCCCGACGTCATCATTGCGGCCAGCTGACGGCAGCAATATGCCATTTCTTTCGTGTCGAACCTGTGAGCCGATTTCTTGGTCGAACCCAGAGCAGCCGAGCTGCTTACAAGGAACAAGCCCTGTTCATGGATCTTTTCCCGAAGTTCCTGCTCGTCCTCGGCTTCATAAACGCCCTTGATCGTCTTTCCCGAGGTATCTTTGGCAACGTAGGAAAACTTTTTCATATAAGTAGAAACACCTCCGATTTATGTCATACATTCTCTGAGATGCCACACAGCTTTCACACGCCTCTCACAAAACGTATTTTTATAATTATAACATTATTTTAGTTTTAGTGCAAGGGCAAATCTGCCATTTTTGGCTTTTTCCTTTACAAAAAATCGTCACAATTTTTAGGGATTTTGTACAAATATGATAATATATTTAACTTTATAATTCACAAAGCCGTCCGAAATTTCAGACAAAAACCGCAAAAGATCCCCTGTCAGCGATGTTTGATAAGCTCAGTCACTCATCCGCCGAAATATTATCATCTTCTCCCTCTTCATCGTCCTCCTCATCCTCGGGCGGTGCTGCCCTCTGAGCCATCTGTTTAAGGATAACGGGGTGCTTTTTGATATATATGCGAAAAGCTATGATATAGGCTGCAAAGCACAGAAACAGCGTCATCCCCATTCCGATAAGGACGCTCACCGTATACGGCATCTCGCCCATATCCCTCAGCCACTGCGACACATAATACAAGACAAGGTAAAATACTTTACCCTTGCCTTCGGCGTTGAAGGACTCATAAAATATGGCAGGGACAAAGTAGATAAACAGCATAAACAGCAGCACTGTCGATATCATCACGCTGCTCCACTCCTCATATGCCGAATGCAGCTTTCCGTCGTTATAGAAAAGACGTACCATTATAATAGTAGTAACAGCGAACGAAATGATGCTCATATTGGTGCTGTCGGTCATAAAGTGCTTTATCCCCTCCCAGCTTCCGGGCATGACCGAGCATATCGCCGGGAACAGTATCACCCCTATAAAGGCGCCGAACACGCACAGCAGTATCATCAGCCCTATCCTTGCGGCAATATAAATCAGCATTTTCAGTGAATCCATAACATTTTCCCCTTATCTAATCTTCTATGCTGTGTATCATCTCGTGAGCGAGATCTCTCAGGTGCCTGTGTGAAGGCTCCGAAAGCTTCGGATCACGTTCAAGTATCGCTCTTGCGGCAGCTCCTGCCCTTTGCAGCACAGCCATATCCTCGGACATACTCGCTATTTTAAGCTCCGGAAGTCCGTGCTGGCGGCTGCCGAAGAAATCTCCGGGACCTCGCAGCTTCAGGTCCTCCTCCGATATCCTGAACCCGTCATTCGTCTTTGAAAGGATCTTCAGCCGCTTGACGGTATCCTCCTTGACATTGTCCGTTATCAGCACACAGCTCGATCTGATCTTTCCTCTGCCCACACGTCCTCTCAGCTGGTGAAGCTGTGAAAGCCCGAACCTGTCGGCATTCTCGATGACCATTATCGCAGCATTGGGCACATCGACGCCCACCTCGATAACGGTCGTGGACACCAGCAGATCAAGCTTGTGGGCGCAGAAGTCCGCCATGACGGCTTCCTTCTGTGCCGCCGGGAGCTTTCCGTGGAGAAGCCCCACACGGTAGTTCTTGAACTCCCCTTTCGAGAGCGTCTCGGCATAGGCCTTAGCGCTCTGGAGCTCGTTTTCGCCCTCTTCTATCATAGCGCAGACGATATAGCCCTGTCTGCCCTCGTCAAGGTGCTGCCTTATATAATTGTATACCCTGGGTCTCAGCTTGCCCGTCACCGCATAGGTCTCCACGGGCTGTCTGCCGCTCGGCAGCTCATCGAGCACAGAAATGTCGAGGTCGCCGTAGATCATAAGTGCAAGCGTCCTCGGGATAGGCGTTGCCGACATGACCAGCTTGTGGGGGTTTTTGCCCTTCTGTGCCAGTGCCGCCCTCTGCTCGACGCCGAAGCGGTGCTGCTCGTCGGTTAT
>DFEO01000143.1 GCA_002368715.1 Ruminococcus sp. UBA3800 | reverse complement strand
AGCCGACTCGCTGTCCTTGAAGACTTCATATCCGGCTGTCGGTATCTTATACTTTTTCATAAGCTCCTTCGAGAACACCTTTGAGCCTTCGATAATAGCAGCCGCCTTTGTGGGGCCGAAGGTCATAAAGCCCTCAGCTCTCATAGCGTCCACCATACCCAGCACCAGCGGGTCATCGGGAGCAACAGCTACCATATCCACTTCAAGCTTCTTTGCCAGCGCCACCATACCTTCGATATCAGTAGCACCAACATCAAAGCACTCGGCAAACTTGGCTATACCGCCGTTTCCGGGGGCACAGTAAAGCTTATCGACAAGAGGTGACTCAGCCAGCTTTATAATGATAGCGTGTTCACGTCCGCCTCCTCCGACTACGAGGATCTTCATACAATCATTCCTTTCATCGGTCAAAGACCTTTATTTGAATTTCAGGGTCGAGATAATATCCTTGGCACATTTTTCTATCTCGCCGTAGCTTTCGCTCACAGCAAAATAGGTGACCATATAAAGGTGGTTGTCCTTGATAGCCATTATCTGAGTGGTCGTTGTATCGGCACCGTCCACAGGCTCGTTCACGGTTATCATATAAGCATCCTCGCCGCCGAGCTTTGCAGCTTCATCGACTATGAACTCCGCATCGGCAGAAGCTTTGTAGGGCTCCTTGATAGCGTCGGCATATTCGGTCACCTTGACACCCTTGAGCTGGTCGTCAGTGACCGAGATAACATTAAAGCTGCCCTTGGTCGAGTCATCCTTATACATCAGCTGACAGTCAACATTCGGGTTATCGATAGCCAGCCACAGTGACGAGTCAAACGAAAAGGAGTAAAGGCTGCAATCATATGTATCGGTCTTGAACTTGCCGTCCGAGGTATGATCTATGCCCTCGGGGTTTTTCTCGACCTGATGAGCGCCGCCGGATGAACCCTTTGACGAAGCGCTCTTTGAGGACTCCGAGCCAGAGGAAGAAGACTTTCCGATTTTTTCAGCGCAGCCTGCCGAAGCAAGTGTCAGCATGATGCAGGCTGCAAGAACCAGTATTTTTCTCATCGTCAGTCTCCTTACTTGATCTTTACAGAATCAAGCACAGCCTTGAATTCTTCAGCATGGCTGTCATAGTCTTCCTCTGCGGCCGTAAAGGTGCAGGCTACCATTTTGCCGTCACCGAAAATATCATACTGTTCATCAATAAATGTAACACCTGTTCCGAGGTCGGCCTTGAGCTTGATATAGATAGCGTTGTTGTTTCCGACCTTAACGCTCTTTGAATCGATCAGCTCGATCGAATCGCTTGCAGATCCCAGGATATCGGTAAAGTAGCTCAAAAACTCATCTGTGTTGATATCAGCTGTCGCACCGGGAACAGAAGTTGACACGATGTTCACATTGGTGGTCGGCTTTTCAAGATGCACATAGCTGCAATTTATAGTTGTCGAGCCGCCGCCGAGGTTCAGACCGAGAGCCTCGCCTGCTGCTTCCTGAGCGTCGATGTTTGAAATGTCAACATACTTCCATACATCGGGGTCAAAGGTCGCTTCAAAGTTTGTTTCCGAATAAACACCGTCTGTTCCTGCGGCAGGCTTTGTTTCGGCAGAGGTCGTCGTGGTCTGTTCGGTCGTTGTGGTGGTAGTCTCCTCAGCTGTTGTGGTCGTTGCAGCAGTTGTGGTGGTCGTTGTGGTCTCCTCGGCATCCGAAGAAGCTTCGGACTCAACAACAGATGCAGAAGATGCGCTCTTCTTGCTCTTTTGCTCATTGTCGTTTTCGGAACAGCCCGTAACGGCAAAAATACAGCTCAGTGCCAGCACTCCTGCAAGTAATTTCTTCATCATAATAACTCTCCTTTGGTTTTGGCTGTCAGTGGTGGAAAAGTCTGATACCGGTGAATGCCATTGCCATCCCATACTTGTTGCAGGTCATGATAACGTGGTCATCCCTGATAGATCCGCCCGGCTCAGCGATATACTTAACACCGCTCTTCTTAGCTCTCTCGATGTTGTCTCCGAAGGGGAAGAAGGCATCCGAGCCAAGACATACATCGCTGTTTTTAGCCAGCCACTCCTTCTTTTCAGCCTCGGTCAGTACCTCGGGCTTGACCTTGAAGATATTCTGCCAGGTCCCCTCTGCAAGAACATCATCGTGCTCATCGGAGATATAAACGTCGATAGCGTTATCTCTGTCGGGTCTTCTTATGTTGTCAACAAACTGGAGTCCCAGCACCTTCGGGTGCTGTCTGAGCCACCAGATATCAGCCTTGTTTCCTGCAAGTCTTGTGCAGTGGATCCTTGACTGCTGGCCGGCGCCTATACCGATAGCCTGACCGTCCTTAACATAGCAGACACTGTTTGACTGAGTGTATTTGAGTGTTATGAGCGACAGGATAAGATCCTGCTTTTTATCCTCGGGGATATCCTTGTTGTCGGTAACGATATTTGCAAGCATATTGTTGTCGATCTTCAGCTCGTTCCTGCCCTGTTCAAAGGTAACACCGAACACCTGCTTGCGCTCGATCTCGGTAGGAACATAGTTCTCATCTATTTTGATGATATTATATGTGCCCTTTCTCTTTGACTTGAGGATCTCGAGAGCCTCGTCGGTGTAGCCCGGAGCGATGATACCGTCGGATACCTCTCTCTGGATCATCCTGGCTGTGGGAACATCGCACACATCGGACAGGGCGATAAAGTCGCCGTAGGACGACATTCTGTCAGCACCTCTTGCTCTTGCATATGCACAGGCAAGAGGAGAAAGCTCGCCCAGATCGTCAACAAAGTAGATCTTAGCCTCGGTCTCGCTCAGCGGTCTTCCGAGAGCAGCTCCGGCAGGAGAAACGTGCTTGAAGGAAGTTGCAGCGCACATACCTGTTGCAGCCTTGAGCTCTCTTACCAGCTGCCAGCCGTTGAAGGCATCGAGCAGATTGATATAGCCGGGCTTGCCGTTGAGTACCTCGATAGGCAGATCATTGCCGTACTCCATAAAGACTCTTGACGGCTTCTGGTTGGGATTGCAGCCGTATTTTAAAAGCATTTCATTAGCCATTGTAATTACCTCTTATACTTTCTGATATTTATTAACTATCCTGGATACAGCCTTGCCGCTCTCGATATCAATATATCTTACAAAGAGCGACACCTTGTTATCCTCGTTAAGAGCGTTCCAGAGCTTCTCAGTGAACTCATCTATGCTGTTTGGAACCGTTATCTTCTCGGGTTCGCCCTCAAAGCTTGGCAGGGGAGAGCCGTCACCCATATAGGTGTGGATAAAGTGGCCTATCCCGCTCAGCGGTTCGCTGTAAGCAAAGGTGAACCTCTCAACACAATCGGGGTCACCGTCAGCCGACTTTATGATATTCATAGCATAGTTATACTTACCGTTGTCGACGTGCATTATGCCCGAGATACGGGGAGTATAGTTCGGAGCGTCGTCCTCATAGACTCTTGTTCTGAGTGACTGCTCAAAGGTCTGCTGCTTGTCCATGAGCTCGTAGATAGTGTCGGTCTGGTCGCCGTTGGT
>DFEO01000104.1 GCA_002368715.1 Ruminococcus sp. UBA3800 | reverse complement strand
GCTCGATCTCGGTGGGGTGGTTGTGCGTTTCGTTTTTGAACATCAAAAGCCAGTCCTCGGGCTTGCCGTCAACATCGACAGTTATCTTTACCGAGCAGGCGTTGATCTCTTCGCTCTCGTCAAGGTCCTTGAGCAGCCCTGCTTTTTTCAGCTGCTTAGCACCGATGCAGGCAAGGTCCATAAGCGTCAGGGGCTTGTCTGTTCTGCCTGCATAAAGGTCTTTTCTTGTGTTGATATAATCCTTGAAGGTTGCCGCAATGTAATCCGATTTGATATCGACATTGTCGATGGTAGTCAGAAACGTTGTGTGGCGGCAGTGATCCGACCAGTATGTATCTATCATCCTGATCTCGGTGATAGTTGGGTTGCGTTTTTCCTGGTCACGGAAATAGTCACGGCAGAACCTTATATCATCAAGGTCCATAGCAAGCCCCAGCTCGGCCAGCATAGCCTTCAGGTCGTCCTCGGTTGAATAGATAAAGCCGTCCACGGTATCGACCTTTGTAGGGATATCATACTTGATGTCCAGCGTATCGAAGGTGTCAAGAGAAGCCTCTCTCGACTCCACGGGGTTTATGATATAGCTTTTGAGCTTGTCAAGCTCCTCGTCGGAGAGCCTGCCCGAAACGATGTATACGGTCGCAGACTTAACGACAGGTCTTTTGCCGCCTGTGAGCAGGGAGATACACTGAGCACAGGAGTCGGCTCTCTGATCGAACTGACCGGGCAGGTATTCCACAGCAAAGATGTTTTCCCCGTCGATTATCTGTGGCAGCTTGTCATAGGTGACATCCACCGCAGGCTCGGAGAAAACAACAGGCACAGCGAGGTCAAAGTCTTCTTTTGACAGGCCTTCTGCGTCATAGCGGTTGATAACTCTGATATCCTTGATCTTGTCAAGACCGAGAGCGGACTTGATATCCTTGACCAAAGATTTTGAAGCCACAGCAAATTCGGGCTTCTTTTCAACATAGATACGAAAAACAGACATTTTCATATTCCTCCCGTCATTTAAGAGCAGCGGTGCGACACACCGCAAACTTTTAGGATCATAATACCGTAAAGCGCAGCTAAACGGTATATCTGCCCGAAATGCAGGGAGTGCCGTAAAGCGGCACGCATCTGCAAGGGCACTGAAATGAAAGCATAATAAATGTAACGCATTTATTATACCATATATAGATATATAATGTCAATTTATCTTTGTAAACTTTTTGCAAGCACCCTCATCACTGTCTGTCGAAGTAGTCTTTGCCACCGGGGTTAAAGTATGTGCGGATGTATCCGTCTGTCGAAAGCACCACAAATTCGTCTGTCGCTTCTATATAATAACAGGTGTCGCCGTCCTCTTTTTCTGTCTTTGAAAGTGCGTTTGGGTCGTTGATAACGTCGCTTGCTGCCCTGCGGTATTCGTCCGCTGAGCCAAACCCCATTTCTATCCCGTGCTTTTCATAGTGCTGGTCTCTCAGCTTCTTTGTCCTGAAATAGTATTCGGTATTCTCCTTGTTCGGCACTTCGGTAACTATGTCAAATCCGCCGATGTTCGTGGTCTGTGCCGTGGTCACGGTCTTTGCCTTGGTGGTAACAGCCTTTGGAGCAGTTGTCGTTACCGCCGCTTTTGAAGAGCTGTCAGCCTTTCCGGAGCTGCTGTCTGAGGATATGATATCCTTGCCTGTCACGATCGAGACCAGACATATGACGACCATAGCAGCGCCAAGAACTATACCTTTTATTTTTCCCGATGATAGCTTATCCATTTTATGCCTCGCTTTCAATTTCACCATAGCAGCCGTTCACATCGGCCGAAGTTATCCTTACATCCGCAATCTGCCGCCAAAGCGACCCGTCGCCCGACCTCGGGATGCTCACGTTTATGTATTCATCACTGTGCCCTCTGTGATATCTCGGGTCACGCTCACGCTCAAAGAGCACACGCAGCGTCCTGCCGACCTGCGAGCGGTTATATTCAAGCTGTGAATCAAGACACACATCACGCATCCTTGCAGCCCTCTCCTGTCTGACCCTCACAGGCACCGCACCGTCAAAACCTGCGGCTGCCGTTCCCTGCCTTTCGGAGTAGGGGAACACATGGGCGGAGGAAAACCGCATCCGCTTTACAAAATCAAGTGAAGCTTCAAAGTCCTCGTCCGTTTCCCCCGGGAACCCCGTCATAATGTCTGTCGATACCGCACATCCGGGGAATGCAGCTCTCAGCTTTTTTACAAGCTCCTCATACATCGCCGTGTCATAATGCCGCCCCATTCTTTTCAGCGTCTTGTCACAGCCGCTCTGGAGCGATAGATGAAAATGTGCGCACAGCCTTTCGAGCGATGCGAGCCTTTCGATATCCCTGTCGGTCAGAAGCTCGGGCTCCATAGAACTGAGCCTGACCCTGAAATCTCCCTTTGCCTTACAGGCGGCCTCTGCCGCATCGGCAAGTGTCAGCCCCCCGAGGTCCTTTCCGTAGCAGCACATATTTATCCCCGTGAGTATTATCTCCTTGTGGCCGAAGGATACCAGCTCATTCGTTTCCGTTTCGATATCCCCGGGGCTTTTCGAGCATATATGCCCCCTTGCAAACGGTATCACACAATAGGTGCAGTATTGGTCACACCCGTCCTGGATCTTGATATAGGCACGGGTCTTCCGGCTGTCGCCGTGGTTTTTCATCGGCTCGAGCCTCTCGCCTTTTTCAAACGGCCTGACAAAAAACACAGGCTCACGGTCTTTTATAAAGTCACACACGAGCATGGGCACATCGGCCTTATTGCGTGAGCCTGTGATTATATCACAGATCCCAAGGTCTTTTGCCTGCTTTTCAAAGGCCTGTGCGTAGCATCCTGTCAGAACTATCACGGCATCGGGCAGGAGCCTTCTCAGCTTTCTGAGGAGCTGCCGGCATTTTGAGTCCGCCTCAGCCGTGACCGTGCAGGAGTTGACTATGCACACATCAGCATCTTCTGCCTTGTGAGCATCCTCAAAGCCCAGAGCGTTCATAGCCTGTCTGATATTCTCGGTTTCATATTGATTTACTTTGCAGCCAAAGGTATAGTAAAAAGCTTTCATCGTTCCTCCGAAGTATGCGTATCTGCGTGGTTTTTGTGCAGGATTTTGAAATCCGAGGACACAAATTTGATATAAGAAAATTCGCCTGTCCGTCCGCCGAGGGGAAAAGTTTGATGTTGGAAATGCACAAATAATTCATATTCTATATGTGAATGTTGCACAAAAGAAAGCGGACGATTTTGTACTTATTAAACATTGTAACATATTTTATTTTTTTTTGCAAATTTCTCTTGACAAATCAAAAAAACTGACTATAATAGGCGGTGTAGGGAGGACCTACGAGGTTATATTTAGATCCCGTCCGAGAGCATTGCGGGATCGGAAGAAAAACGAGAAAGTAAAGTGAATCAGACTAAGGAGGAATTCATTATGAAAAAGACAAAGATCATGCTCGATTCAATCAACGACGTCAAGAAGTTCGTAAGCATCGTATCCCTGCACGATTTCGATGTTGACCTCGCTTCCGGCAGATATGCAGTAGACGGAAAGTCCATCATGGGTATATTCAGCCTTGACCTTTCCAGCCCTATCAATCTTACAGCTCACACTGACGACGCTGACAAGTTCTTCGATGAGATCAAGGAGTTCATCGTAGAGAAATAACGGATGTTATAAAATAATATAACATAATACGGTGCGCCTTGCTGCAATAGCGGCAGGGTGCATTGTTTTTTTTGCTTTACAAGAAGGATCATTTGTGGTATAATAGATACAGGATCCGGAAGGGTCTGTTTGATGTGAAAGGAGCGATCGCTATGGAAAAAAACTATATGAGGATATCACCTGACAAGAAAACGGCTCTGATAAAGCTTTCGGGGCTCGACGAGATAAGACAGTTCGCTGCAATGGCTGTCGAGCATGACTATGTCATAACGCTGCATTCGGGAAACTATTCCGTCAACGGCAAATCCGTTATGGGAATGCTTAGCCTTGACTTTTCGTCGCCTGTGATACTGGCGGTCGATCAGGCTCACGCTGATGAGTTTTTTAAAGAAGCTGAGCGCTTCATCGTTTCGGAGGAATGATAAGTGATGGTCAGAAACATCCTGCTGTGCCTGGAAACAGGGCTTCTTGCCATGTTCCTGATGGCGCTGCCTGTTTTCTGTGCAGGCAACATAGCAGGCATTTTGGTGTCCCTGCTGCTTCTGGGGGTCACATATAACAACAGGTGGTTTTCATCTCTGCTCAGGCATCTGTGGTCGTCCGCAGGCGGCAGGGCAGTGATAGTCGGAGCTTCGCTGGTCATAATGGCAGCGGCGGTATATGTAAGCGCTTTGTCGGTGCTTATGTACCGTGCTCTCGATAAGCAGCCGGGTGACAGCAGGGTAGTCGTTGTGCTCGGCTGTCAGGTCAAGGGCACAAGGCCGTCGCTGATGCTAAAGCGCAGGCTCGATGCAGCAAAGAACCTTCTTGAAAGTGACAGCGGTCTTGTCTGTGTCGTTTCGGGCGGCAAGGGCACGGGAGAGGACATCTCGGAGGCTCAGTGTATGAAGGAGTATCTTGTCAGCTGCGGCATAGACGAAGACAGGGTCATAATGGAGGACCGCTCGACCACGACCTATGAGAACCTGAAATTCACAAGGGATATCCTTGACGAGCGTGGGCTCGGGAGAGATATTATAATAGCCACGGATGCTTTCCACGAATACAGGGCGTCCCTGCTTGCAAAGAAGCTTGGCTACAGCAGCACGAGTGCGTGTCCGGCGTTCACAAAATTCCGCTATCTCCCCACCTACTGGGTCAGGGAATGGATAGGACTTACACATTATTTCATTTTCGGCAATTAAGTGCCGAAAAGAAATAATGAATAATGAAGAATGAATAGTGAATAATGAATAGTTAAGGTATCGCCTCCGGCGATGATTTAAAATATCATCGTCCGCAGGACGATACCTTTATTTCATCATCCACGTTGTGATCGCAAAGAAGAAGTACCTGAAATAATGAATAATGAAGAATGAATAGTGAATAATGAATAGTTAAGGTATCGCCTTCGGCGATGATTTAAAAATATCATCGTCCGCAGGACGATACCTTTATTCTTATTTCTTCATTATTCATTATTCACTATTCATTGAGCAGGCGCTGCACGAAGGAATGAAAAAGGCACTCTTGTCAGTTCCCTGACAAAAGTGCCTTAAATAATGCTATTTTACTGCGCCTGCGCTTCTGTTACTTTGCCAGTGCGTTGTTTATAGCTGATACCAGAGCCTTCACCGACGAAACGATGATGTCGGAATTACGTCCGCAGCCCCAGAACATCTTTTCTCCGCAGCTGATGCCGACATAGGTCACAGCCTCTGATGTTGACCTGCGCTCCAGAGCGTGCTCGGTGTAGACCTCGATGTTGAAGTCGACATCTATGCCCTGCTTGATAGCGTTTGCAACAGCGTCGAGCCTTCCGTTGCCCTCGGCAGTGAAGGACTTCTTTTCTCCGTTTATAACAGCGGTGACAGCCGAGCCGATATGGCCCTCGGCCTTCTGGATGTAGTGAGCCTCGATGATATCAACGGGCTCCTTCTTATTGAGAAATTCATTCTTGAAGATCTGATATACCTCATCGGGCATGAGCTCCTTGTGGCTGTGGTCGGAAACGCTCTTGACCTTGTAGCCCAGATCCTCACGCATCTTCTTGGGCAGATCGTAGCCGAACTTTTCCTGGAGGATGAATCCGATACCGCCCTTGCCCGACTGTGAATTTATGCGGATAACGTCACCGTCATACTCTCTTCCCACATCATGCGGATCGATCGGCAGATACGGCACGGTCCACATATTCGAATTCTTTTCTTTCCTGAAGTTCATACCCTTTGCGATAGCGTCCTGATGAGAGCCGGAGAAAGCCGCAAACACCAGTGCTCCCGAATAGGGCTGTCTGTCATAGACCTTCATCCTGGTAACTCTCTCATAGAGCTCGATGAGCGAAGGGAGGTCAGAGAAGTCGAGCATCGGGTCTACACCGTGAGTGAACATATTCATAGCCAGTGTCACTATATCGACATTTCCCGTTCTCTCGCCGTTTCCGAAGCAGGTGCCCTCTATCCTGTCGGCTCCTGCCAGCAGACCCAGCTCGCTGTCTGCAACACCGCAGCCTCTGTCATTGTGCGGGTGGAGTGAAACGATGACGTTCTCTCTGTTGTGAAGGGTCTTGCACATATATTCGATCTGCTGCGCATAAACGTGGGGCAGCGACATCTCTACCGTAACAGGCAGGTTCATTATCACCTTGTTCTCCGGTGTCGGCTGCCAGATATCGATAACAGCGTTGCAGATATCTCTTGCAAACTCGGGCTCTGTTCCCGTGAAGCTCTCAGGGGAGTACTCAAAGGTGATGTTGCCCTTTGCCTTTTTCTTATACTCGTTGCAGAGCTTTGCTCCGTCGGTAGCGATCTTTATGATCTCTCCCTTCGACTTGCGGAACACCTGCTCTCTCTGTGCCACAGAGGTAGAGTTATAGAGGTGAACGACAGCGTTCTTAGCGCCGTCGATAGCCTCGAAGGTCTTCTTTATGATATGCTCTCTCGACTGTGTGAGCACCTGGATGGTCACATCGTCGGGGATAAGGTTTTTCTCTATCAGTGTGCGGCAGAACTCATACTCTGTCTCCGAAGCGGCAGGGAAGCCGATCTCTATCTCCTTGAAGCCGATATCAACGAGCTTCTGGAAAAACTCCAGCTTTTCCTCCAGACTCATGGGAATGATGAGCGCCTGGTTGCCGTCTCTCAGGTCAACAGAGC
>DFEO01000098.1 GCA_002368715.1 Ruminococcus sp. UBA3800 | reverse complement strand
CAAAAGAGCACAAGAGACAAACGACAAGGGGCTTGAGACCGAGCCTATAAAGTATGACGAGAACTCATCGGAGAGCTCCGATGAAAGCTCGAAAGCGAAATAACAAAAGCCCGAAGGCAGATCTGTTCTGCTTTCGGGCTTATATTTGTTTTCAGACCGCAACCACGACATTCTTGCCTGAACGCTTGCCTTCGTAAAGGCGCTTGTCGGCACGGGAGATACCGCTGTCATAGTTTTCCTCGGGCCTTACACGGCATACTCCGAAGGTCATCGTTACATGGACCTTCTTGCCGCCAATGTCAAACTCCTGAGCTTCGACAGCCGTTCTTATCCTTTCAGCGATAACAATAGCCATATCATCACTGCCGGGCGGCAGAGCAAACATTATCTCCTCTCCTCCCCAACGGCAGACATAGCCCTCGGACGGGACCTCCCTTATGAATATCGAGGAGACTACTCTCAGCACCTCATCGCCCGCATCGTGGCCGTAGGTATCATTTATCTTCTTGAAATCATCTATGTCAGCTATACAGACATAATAATTCAGATCCTGCATACTTGCTTTTCTGTCTATCAGCTTTATATACTCCATCATAGCACGCCTGTTGAAAAGCTCGGTCAGCGGATCTATGGTAGCAAGACGCTGGAGATGCTCGTTTTTCTTTTTCATCCTCGCCGCCATATTCTCACGGACAAAGATATTATAAGACGAGATATAAACGATAACGATGATAGACGCCATAGCATTATAGATGTAGATAGCCGTCATTACCCTCGGATCATTTATGTGGTATGGCGCAGCCCATTCATAAGCCACGATCCTGGCTGCCAGAAAAAGCAACATAGTGAATGCTGCCATCATAAACGGGTATCTGCGCTTTTTGAAGCTGGCAAAAAACGGTATGGTCGGAACGCAGATAAGAAACATCTGAAAGCCCGCTTCCCATCCCATAAAATACAGCCCGGCTATGGCATGAAGGATGATCTCCACGACCTCCAGCATAAGGATGAACTGGTATCTCTTTGTTTTGAAATTGAGAAGCATCATCGAAATGTAAAACACAACGCTGCCAATGTTTATCACCATCATCGGCCTGACGCCCAGAAACAAAAACATCAGCAGATAGCCGGTATGGCCAAAAAGCATAAAGCCGGTCGCAACGGCATATGCGATCTTCTCATCGAGCATATTATTTACAGCCATTCCCAGCTTTCGTGTCTTTCTCATTGGATGATCCTCTGTTTATCTTTCATTCGATTATGTGAACAGTTCACGGCAGTTTTGAAACTGCATTCGTATGATGCAAAAGACTCAGCAATTTAATAAAATCTGAAATTACTCTATTGTACATATTATACAATAAAACGTTTTCGCTTTCAAGCATCATTTTAAACAAAATACTGTCAACAATTTTGTAGGAGCCTCTGAAATCCCGTGAATGCGTTGTTTTTAAGTTAAATCATTTGAAAATAAGCGGCAGATATCTACTGTCAAAATGAACAAAACAAAATGGATAAAAAAAGCTGCGGCGCTATTGAAAAAAATAAAAAAGTATGTTATAATAGTGTGGTATGGAAGCTATGAAGGGATGGATAGAGTGATGCTCTCGGGAAAGCGGGTCGCCGCAATTCAGGATATATCAGGACTTGGCAGATGCTCGCTGACTGTGATAATACCTGTTCTTTCGGCAATGAGCGTTCAGGTGTGTCCCGTGCCAACGGCTGTGCTCTCGGCTCATACGGGCTACGATGAGTTCGTTATGAGAGATCTGACCGACTATATGAAGCCGGCTCTTGAGCATTATAAAAAAATGGGGACGCATTTTGACTGCGTTTACAGCGGATTTATGGCGAGCGAGGAACAGATAGACCACTGTCTGGAGTTTTTCAGAGCCTACCCGGATTCGCTGAAGGTCGTTGACCCTGTTATGGGCGACGGCGGAAAGGCGTATGCTACCTATACCGACAAGCTTTGCAAAAAGATGAGCGAGCTGGTCACTGTGGCGGACATCATAACGCCTAACCTTACCGAGGCGGCTATCCTGCTCGGAGAGGAGTTCCCTACCAAGCCAATGCTGAACACCCAGATAAAGTCCTGGCTGGTAAGGCTTTCCGATAAAGGAAACAGAACGGTCGTTATAACCAGTGCCGAGCTTGCTAACGGCGGGATGTCTACCGTTGGGTTTGACAGAGACAACGGAAGCTTCTGGAAGGTGGCTAACGACTATGTGCCGGCTCATTATTCGGGGACCGGCGATATGTTCGCATCCGTGCTTATCGGCGGGATACTCAAGGGCGACAGCCTGCCTGTTGCTATAAACAGAGCGTCGGCCTTTACGGAGCTTTGTATAAAAACGACATACAGCTATCAGCTGCCCTGGACCGAGGGCCTTATGCTCGAGGGTCAGCTTTCGTGGCTGACAGGCTATCAGGAATTGTCGGATTACAGGAAACTATAAAATGGAAAAAAAGATATACAGACTTAATATCGTCCTGGTCGAGCCGCAGATACCGCAGAACACGGGAAACATCTCCCGCACCTGCGCTGTCACCGGAGCAGCACTGCACCTTGTCAGACCCTACGGCTTTGAGATAACCGACAAGCACCTCAAACGTGCAGGTCTTGACTACTGGGACAAGCTTGAGATTTATGAGTATGAGAGCCTGGATGAGTTCTTTGAGAAGAACAAAGGGACATTCCGCTTTTTCACGACAAAGGGGCGATCTGTCCACTCGGAGATGGACTATCCGGACACCGAGAACACCTATCTTGTTTTCGGGCGTGAGGACAAGGGACTGCCGGAAAAGCTGCTCTTTGAACACCCTGACGACTGCGTGAGGATACCGATGAGAAACGAGCTGAGGAGCCTCAACGTTTCAAATTCGGTCGCTGTCGGTGTTTATGAGGTCCTCAGGCAGTGGGACTACCCTGACCTCAGCCGTGAGGGAAAGCTGACTGAATATATCTGGCGCTGAGGCAGCGCCGTAACAGATATAAGAAACATCGACCCCTAGAAAGGAGGCATACTTCGCAAGGAGTATGATAAACTTATGGCAAAGGTAAAGCTTATTACAGACTCGGCAAGCGATATCTCGAAGGAGAATGCCGAAAAGTATGATATTCTTGTCATCCCGTTCAAGGTAACTATCGGCGAGAAAAGCTATGTGTCGAGAGTTGACTTTGACAACGAGGGCTTTTATAAGATGCTCGATGAGTATGACGGGATACCCATGACCTCACAGATCACCGCCTTTGAGTTTATGGAGGTGTTTGAAAAGGTCTATGAAGAGGGCTATACGGATGCGGTATATACCAGTATCAATGCAAAGGGCTCTTCCACCTATTCAAATGCTCTTATGGCAAGCAAGGATTTCTTTGAAAAGCACCCCGAAGCAAAGGGCAGGTTCAATATACACTGCATAGACGGCCGCTCCTATACCGGAGGCTATGGCTATGCTGTGGTGGAGGGCGCAAAAAAAGCTCAGAAGAACGCAGCCCCTGCCGAGATAGTGGCATTTATCAGAGATTGGGTAGATAACTGCGTTATCTTCTTTGCTATGTATTCGCTCAGGTATGCCAGAAAGTCGGGACGTATACCCTCGGCTGCGGCTTTTGTGGGAGAGGTCATGGGGCTAAAGCCCGTGATGAGGATAGACGACAATCAGATCGTGACCGAGGCAAAGATAAGAGGCGACAAGGCTATCGTTCCGAAGATAGTTGATCTGGTCGAGGGTGAGATGATCCCCCAGACGCCTTACCTTGTCGTTTACGGCTGCGATTCCTCTGTGAGAGATGAGATGGCTCAGGCAATGACCAAGAAGATGGGCTATCCGCCTGCCGATTTTTATCAGATAGGCTCTGAGATAGCCACTAACGCAGGCCCGAAGGTAACAGGTGTCATCTTCAAGTCTTCACACCCTAAAGGATAACGGAATAAACGGTATCACGGCACTTTTGCAGACGCAGGAGTGCCGTTTTTTACTGTGGGATATGTATGCAGGAGCGGAGAGATCCGCCCCTGTTTTTTCATGCCTCAGTTACAGCCGCATCCGCAGCCGTCATTACAACCGCAGCCACAGTTGTTTCCGCATCCGCAGCACATGAACATGATGAGGATAAGAATGATGATCCACCAGTAACCGTTCATAGTCGTTCTCCTTTGTTTTATTATAAAGCCGGGCGTTTGCCTCTGCTTTATATTACAGAATATGCAAAGGGAGCAAATTTGTTACCGAAGATATGAAAGCAGACGGTCTGTTTTGAATATACTTAGTAATACGGTCAAGAATCTAATGGGACACACTGAATAAAGGAGTGGTCATTTGAATTTTCAGGGATTTGATTTTGACGGGTTTTCTCACCAAGCAAAGGAAACTGTGAAATACGCCGTGACGTTTGCCGGAAAGCTGGGACACACCTATGTTGGCACGGAGCACCTGCTGGCCGGCTGCTGTGCCGTAAAAAGCGGCTGCCAGACTATCCTTGCAGCTCAGGGGCTGACTTTTCCAGCCGTGAGCAAGAGGATAGAATATCTTATTGGCAAGGGAACAGCGTGCAGGCTTACAGGTCACGACCTTACACACAATGCCGTATGGTCGCTGAGAGAGGCGCTGAGGATAGCTGCGACAACGTTTTGCGAAAAGGCCGAATGCGAGCATATTCTGGCAGGGCTGATAAGGTGCGGCGAATGCTGTGCCTGCGATATACTCAAAGGTTTTGAGGCGCAGACAGGAAAGCTGCTGACCCAGTGCTCTCCCCTGCTGTTCGGCGAGCAAAGACAAAAGCAAAAGCTAAAATCGCTCTGCCGCTTTGCAAAGGAGCTGACGGCAAAAGAACAGTATGAACGCTTTGACAGCTGTGTCGGCAGAGATGCGGAGCTGGGACGGGTGATAGGTATACTGTGCAGAAGGTCAAAGAACAACCCCTGTCTGGTGGGCGATGCAGGTGTTGGCAAGACCGCAATCGCCGAAGCACTGGCGGTAAGGATAGCAAATGGGCAGGTGCCCGAGATGCTTTGCAGAAAAAGGATATTTTCGCTCGACCTTGCACTGCTGCTGGCAGGTGCAAAATACAGGGGTGACTTTGAGGAACGGCTGAAAGGCTGCCTTGATGATGCGGCAGCCGACGGGAATATCATACTGTTTATCGACGAGATACACAATATAATGGGAGCAGGAGCCGCAGAGGGAGCGATAGATGCGGCAAATATCCTGAAGCCCCAGCTGGCAAGACCGGGGATAAACATCATCGGTGCGACCACATTTGAGGAATACCGCAGGACAATAGCGCAGGACAGTGCAATGGACAGACGCTTTACAATGGTCACGGTGCGTGAGCCCGATAAAGCGGCAGCAGTTAAAATGCTGGCTTCACTGAAGCCCAAATATGAGCGCCACCACGGGATCGTGATCTCAAATGATATGCTGGAAGCGGCAGCAGAGCTGGCGGACAGCTATATCTTCGGAAAAGCCTTTCCCGACAAGGCGATAGACGTTCTTGACGAAGCCTGTGCGCTTGCGGTGACGGAAGGAGCGGACACACAGTCAAGACGCAGCCTGTCGGCAGCTTTCGATGATTATATAGGAGGAAGGATAGACCGTGATACCTATCTGACACTTATCACAAGCACTAACGAGCATATAACACCAAGGCTGGAAAGGCGGCATATCGAAGCGGTCGTGGCTGAGATATCAGGAACGGGACTAATGACTGTGGCAAAGGGACAGGAGAAAACTCTTGCAGAGCTAGAGCAGGAGCTGTCCGGCAGGATCATAGGTCAGGACAAGGCGGTGAAGGCACTTTGCAGAGCTGTAAGGCGGGGTGCCGCAGGGCTTGGCACCAAGGGCAGACCGCTCGGGTGCTTTGTGTTTGCAGGCTCACCAGGAGTGGGAAAGACACTGCTCGCAAGGGAGCTGTCAAAGATCGTGACAGGCCGTGAGGACGGACTTATCAGGCTGGATATGTCCGAATACAGCGAGAAGCACAGCATATCAAAGCTTATAGGCTCACCGCCGGGATATGTGGGATTTGAGAGCGGCGGTGTGCTGACAGAGGCTGTGAGAAAAAAGCCGGCAAGGGTGGTGCTGTTTGACGAGATAGAAAAGGC
>DFEO01000128.1 GCA_002368715.1 Ruminococcus sp. UBA3800 | reverse complement strand
ATTTCAGAAGACTCTGGATCACAAGGATCTCTGCCGGCTGCAAGCTCAACGGCATCAACTACTCGCAGTTTATGAACGGTCTCAAGAAGGCAGGCATCGACCTTAACAGAAAGATGCTTTCCGAGATCGCTATCAATGACCCTGCAGGTTTCACAGCTATTGTCGAGAAGGCTAAGGCTGCACTTTAATAACAATGAACACGCAGCTTCTTAAAGTATGCGTGTTTTGTTGTATATACAGCCCTGTTTGCTGCGGCTGAAAAGGGCTTGTATATGACAGATTTTGTAAATAATTCCTGTTTTTGATATGCCCGAATGGCAGGGACACGGGGTCGGATGCAAAGATCCTGTACCTTGCCGGGGGCGGCAGGGTATGCTGCCGAGCGGAAGAGGTGAATGAAAATGCTTATCTCGGGAAAGGAAAATCCAAGGCTCAAAAGGCTTGCAAAGCTTTGCAGGAGCAGCTCGTTTCGCAGGGGCGAGGGCGAATTCGTTATCGAAGGGCTTCGCGGCTGTGCGGATGCTGTGAAGAGCTTTTCGGAGGGGCTTGCAGAGATAACGGGCTTTTATTATCAGGAGTCGGCATTTTCGGCATCGTCTTATTATGCTTATGAGCAGTTTGACAGCATACCCGATGACAGGAGATTTGAGCTTTCGGAAGGGCTGGCTGAAAGGGTCAGCGATATGAAAAGCTCGCAGGGTGTTTTTATGACGGCGAAGAGGACGGACAGGCCGCTCTCTGAGCTTGACAGTGAGAAAACGCCGAAGATACTGGTGCTCGATGCTGTGAAGGACCCCGGCAACGTGGGGACTCTTCTGAGGACCGCCGATGCTGTCGGCATAAAGGCAGCCGTGCTGACGGGCGAGTGCGCCGATGTGTTCAGCCCCAAGGTGGTGAGGAGCACGGTCGGAAGCCTTTTCAGGCTCGGTATCTATATCGAGAATGATTTTGAGAGCGTGTGCAAAGCGCTCGGAGCACAGGACATAAGAGTGTGTGCGGCAGTTGTCAGGGGCGGCAAGGCGCTGCCCGGGTTTGTTTTTCCGGAAAAGTGCGCTGTTGTCATCGGCAACGAGGCCAGAGGACTGAGTGATGAAGATACCGCCCTTTGCACCGACAGGGTGACCATAAGCATGAAGGGCAGAGCCGAGTCGCTCAATGCGGCGACGGCAGGCAGCATCATCATGTGGGAGATGCAGAGGGGGTGACGGCTTGAACATCAAGGAGCAGCTTTTGTGGCTGTGGAGCGTTATGGTGTTCGGACCCGCCAACAAAAGGCTGTGGGAGCTTTCGGCAAACTATGACGGGATAACACAGTTTACCTCCGACCTGTTCAGGCTGAAGGTCTCGGACCTGAGAGAGGACGAGAAAAAGGCCGCAAAGGCCATAACCGCCGCACAGGTGAGAGAGCTTTATGAGAAGATAACGGCTTCGGGCATCGGGATGACCTGCTACGGAGCAGAGGATTATCCCGTTATGCTCTCGGGCGTCGCAAATCCGCCTGCGGTGCTTTTTTACAAGGGAGATATAAGGCTTTTAAACGACAGAGCGGTGTTGGCTGTTATCGGGACGAGAGACCCCTCCGAATACACAGAGAGAGTCTGCAAGAGTTTTTGCAGAGGTGTCAGCGAGAGAGGAGTGCTTATCGCTACCGGTATGGCGGAGGGTGTCGATGCGCTGGCGCTCGGAGCCTGTATGGACAGCGGCAGAGCTGTTGTGGGCGTTTCGGCCAAGAGCCTGGGAGAGTTTTCCTCCGATGAGGAGAAGGCGCTTTTTGATCGCATCTGCGAAAAGGGTGTTGTTGTCACCGAGCAGTGCGAAGCTTTCAGGCATTCGCCGGTGTCCTTCAAAAACCGCAACAGGATAACGATAGGCATAAGCCGTGCGGCTCTGTTTTTAGAGTGCAGTGCACAGAGCAGAGGTCTTGACAATTACGCAAAGGCGCTGGCACAGGGAAAGCAGATATATGTTATCCCGCCCCATGACCTGTTTGACCGCAGGTATTCGGGACAGAGCCACATGATAAGAAACGGATGCAGACCGGTGTTCACGCCGGCGGACATCTTCCGCACCTTCGATTCCGACGAGCCTATGCTTGCGGACAGCGAGGATGTTTATATCAGGCCTGCGGACGACTTTATCGTAAGGCCGAAGCGGAGAAAAAGTGCAAAGCCGAAGACTGAGGCTGCTGTGCAGGAAGATATGACGGCAGGAAGAGCCGGAGTCACGCAGCTGGCACAGGCGCTCGGCGTTCCCGAGCCTCAGGGCGACAAGGGAACGATATGCAAAGTGCTCGAGGGCGGCGAGATGCTGGCTGACGAGATAGCCGCAAAGACGGGGCTTGATATAGACAGTGTTCTTGAAACACTGACAGACCTGGAGCTTGACGGCTTCGTGGTATCGCTTTCGGGAAAGAGATTCGGTCTTGATGTGAAGGCCGTGAAATAAAAGCAGGGCTTCCTGCATGAAAAGGAGCGTTTATTTTTGGATCTTATTATCGTTGAGTCACCGACAAAGGTGAGAACAATAAAAAGATATTTGAGCGGAGATTATGAAGTGGTGGCGTCTATGGGTCACCTCAGAGACCTTCCAAAATCGAAGCTCGGAGTGGATATCGACCACGATTTCGCTCCGCAGTATGTGAACATAAAGGATAAG
>DFEO01000174.1 GCA_002368715.1 Ruminococcus sp. UBA3800 | reverse complement strand
TCTGGTTGGACTGGATAGCTATACAAGCAAGCGCCGCATAGCTCTGTATCTCGTTCGGTGTCCTCAGATATCCGTGACCTGTGGAAAAGCCGTTTTCAAAAAGCTTGGTCAGGTCTATCTGTGTACAGGTCGTTGTCAGTGTGTAGAAATCCAGATCGTGGATGTGGATATCGCCCTCGATATGAGCCTTCGAGTGCTCGGGCTCAAGCACATACATCTCATTGAATTCCTTAGCGCCCACCGAGCCGTATTTGAGCATTGTGCCCATAGCGGTGTCGCCGTCTATGTTTGCGTTCTCACGTTTGAGGTCGTTGTCCTCGGCGCTCTTGAAGGTAAGCTCCTCGTAAACCTTCATCAGCCTTGTGTCCATCTCTCTCGCTCTTGTTCTGTCCGAGCGGTAGAGGATATAGCTCTTTGCTACGTCTGCAAGTCCCTCCTCGATAAGGACCTTCTCGACGCAGTCCTGTATCTGCTCGACAGTAGGTGTCTCCAGCTTGTCGGCAAGAAGCATATCCACAACTTTGCCTGCCAGATCAAGGCTCTTTTCCGAATCCTCCTGACCCACGCTTTCGGCAGCCTTATAGATAGCGTTGGCTATCTTCTCGATGTTGAAAGTTACCATTCTGCCGTCACGTTTTTTGATCTTGATTATCATATCCCTATACCTCCGAAGTCCGAAGCTCATACGGCGCAGAGCCGCATTCCTGCCGCAGCTTACGCCTGTTTTCGCCTCATGATACAACATCTTGTGTTTTAAATGCTATACAATACAAGTATATAGTATATCGCAAATAAAGTCAAGGCGATTTATAACAAATCTGACTCCATAATTTTGTGCACACTGACAAAGGCCGCCCGGCAGCGGGGAACAGATACCACAATGCAGTCAATTACTGTAAAAACTATTTGCGTGAGCTGACAGCACGGATTTGTTGACATTATCGTATGGGTGTGATATACTAATCAAAGAGTGTACTATTATTATTGGGAAAACGAGTTGACGTTTTTGCGGAGGTGTTTGGATGAGGTTTGATCCTAATGATGAAAAGCTGTTTTTCTCGGATATCCAGGAGCTTTCCCCCGAGGAGAGGGACGGGTTTTTAAACTATCAGCGTTCAAAGGATCTTGAGATGCTGAAAAATTCATTCACCCTTAAAAGATCGGGCGGCGGCTTTTCGCCCAAGACCGCTGTTGCACTGGGCATTGTCGCTGCCGTTGTTGCAGCGTTTATAATCACATGGAAACTGGATATGCCCCGTGTCACTGTCGGGCTTTTCGGCGGTCTATGGCTTTTGGGCGGGATCTATCTTTTCTTCTCAAAAAAACAGCGTCAGGTATACACCCCTAATTCTGCAAATATGAAGCAGAGCACCACGGGCGGGTTTATCTTTGCGATAGGTCTTGTCATTACAGGCGGTGCGGTGCTTTCAAATTATTTCAGCTTGGGCAAGGTGTCTGTCGTTTGCGGCGGAGCGTTGTTCACTGTCTGCGGCCTGCTGTTTTTCTGTTCGTCCGCTGCCGACAAGCTTCGCAGCAGCGCACTTATAGGCGAGCAGACAAGCGGCGAGTGCATAGGCTATGTGAGAGGTGTCGGCACCAACTCCGAAACGAGCCATACTTATGTTGTCACCTCCGCCGTGTTCAGGTATTATCGTGACGGTCAGTGGCTTGAAGCGATAGACAGCTATCACCATATCGGGGGCGCAAGTCCCTTTGCGGTGGGACAGACAGTTGACTTAACTATCGACAGGAAGGACCCGTATTTCATAACCTCTGTCGGCGGCAGACCGAAAAGCAAGGCAGGCTCGTTTATGGAGCTGGTGTTCCCGCTTATCTTTGTTGTGGTGGGTGTCGGACTTTTGTGGTTCGGGCTGACCCACGAGATATCAGACAGTCAGGTAAGAACAAATAACTCATCCAAGGCCACGATCACCGATGAAGCGATAGAGCAAAAGACGGGCGGTCAGGACTGGAGAGCCGAGCTTATAACCGTTACCGAGAAAAAATACGACTCCGAGTCGGATCTCTGGTATATCTATTACGGCGACGACCAGTTCATAATGACCAGTGAGGATATAGCAAAGGACTATCAGGTAGGCGAATCTTATTATTTCATAAGATATGCCGACAGCGAGGGTATCTGTGCCGTTTATCCCGAAAAGAGCTGGAACTATGACGCTTCAAAGGACTATGAGGACCTGAGAGGCGGAAAAAAGAGTAAAAACACATTCTGATAAAAGGAGGCGGACTCTTTGGCAGATAACAATGAATATATGATAGACGTTGCCAAAGAGGCGACCTATCTTCACCAGTCGGACGAATACAGACGCTTGTATGCACAGTGGAGAGCCGACCCCGAGAACCTTTACGGCTATCAGTTCGTTCACGACACAAGAGAGCATTCCTACATCGACGGCAAGGGCTATGTTCCCCATCTTGCCGAGGTAGCCGAGTCTATCTCGCTGGTAAAATGCTGTTCGCTCATGGGCTCCTGCCTGCTCATCACACTGATGCTCGATATCATCTGGTACTTTATCTCTTTGGCTGCTTTTCCGGAGCAGAGCGGCATCTATATCTACCGCTCGCAGCTGGCAAAGCCGCCGGAGGCTTCCCTCTTGTTCGTGCTGGCCAGCGGCATACACACAGCGCTGCGCTATCTGCTGCCCACCGTTGTTTTCGCTAAGGTTTCAGGGATACCTAAAAAAGTGGCGCTGCCAAGGTCACGCCGAAGGCTGGATCTTCTGGGCAACTCCATAATCATTATGCTGCTCATAATGCTTCTCGGGCGCATCCTTAACCCGCTGCTGGGGATAATATTCTCATGGATCAATGTTGATACCATGTATTCCCTCACCTATTTCAGCCGTGACCCGGCGACTATCATAGTAACATTCATCTTCACCTGTCTGCTGATGCCCATACTCCAGGAGATACTCTGCCGTGGCGTTATGCTTCAGGCCCTGAGACAGTTCGGCGACCTTTTTGCCGTGATAGCGACCTCGCTGATAACGGCTATGATGTTCTATGACTTCACATATTACGGCCAGGTGGCTATATGCTTCGTTGTTCTGTCGGTTGTAACTATCAGGACAGGCTCTATCATAACGCCGATAATCATGAGCATCATTTCTCACACGCTCAATTTCACACTTTCCTATATAACACTTCTTGGGATAGAACAGGCACAGCTTATCGAAGCTCTGGTCTGCACCGCTGTTATAGGAACTTCTATAATCGCTTATTCAAAGCTTATGAACGACCGCCACAAGCTGCTGACGGTAACGCAGACAGTGACGGGACTAAGATTCATCAAGAAGATACAGCTTCTTGTCACATCGACAACAGTTACGCTGTGGATATCGGCGTCGATCGTTATGTCCTTCATCGTTATGAGGCTGCTCAAATGAGGGACGAAGCTTATATGAAAAAAGCTCTGGCTCTTGCAGAGCTGGCAGCGGAGATCGGAGAGGTGCCTGTCGGTGCAGTCGTGGTCAGGAAGGACACAGGCGAGATCATCGGGCGTGGATTCAACCGCCGTGAGACCGACCGCAACCCACTCGTACACGCCGAAATGACAGCTATAAACGAAGCAAGCAGAAGGCTCGGGGGATGGCGGCTGATAGGGTGCGAGCTTTATGTCACGCTGGAGCCCTGCCCGATGTGTGCAGGAGCGATAATCAATTCAAGGGTCGAACGGGTCATCTACGGGGCTGCGGATC
The DNA here is from genome assembly GCA_002368715.1 of Ruminococcus sp. UBA3800. Classification (GTDB taxonomy): domain Bacteria; phylum Bacillota; class Clostridia; order Oscillospirales; family Ruminococcaceae; genus Hominimerdicola. The sequence continues at coordinate 338 of DFEO01000174.1, read as the reverse complement.
TGAAAGCCGGGTCCTGCGGTTCGGTCACGGACCTGTTTGCACTGCCCTACAATCACAGGCCCGAAGTTAAGAGCGGAGTAATGGCGGAGGAATGCTCGGCTGTTCTTAGTGAGTTTTTCAAAGAGCTCAGGGATAAGAAAAAACACGAAAGAGAAATATCACCCTGAAAATAATAACACTAAAGGCACATTTGTCAGCTCAGAATGACAAAAGTGCCTTTTTAACACACAAAAAAGCAGGGTCCAAAATGGGACCCTGCTTTATATAACTAATTATAAATTAGTCTCTAACAGCTGTAACGACACCGGAACCAACAGTTCTGCCGCCCTCACGGATAG
>DFEO01000152.1 GCA_002368715.1 Ruminococcus sp. UBA3800 | reverse complement strand
AGTCTGCGCATGGCAGCCCTGAGTTATCGAGCCGCCAAGATAAACTATACTGAGCTTCTTATCCTTCTCAGCCTTGTCAAACACAGCCGACATATAGTTCGCATCGCCGAGGCTTACTATCGAATCATTGTAATTGTACATAATTTCACCCTTAATACGTCTTTAATCGTCCAATTATCAGGACTCTTCGAGATCGATCTCCATGATCGGCTCTGAAACATCAGCACCTGCAGGCACCATCGGAAGAACATTCACGTCCTTGCTGATGACAACATCAAGAAGTACAGGCTTACCCTCCGCAGCGAGTTTCAGCGCCTTGGCGATACCGTCCCTTATCTCGTTCTTGTTCACTATACGAACGCCCTCGACGCCGAATGCATCTGCAAGCTTCATAAGGTCAGTTCCTCTGTCGATAGTAGTCTGCGAGAATCTCTTTCCATAGAAAAGGCGCTGCCACTGTCTTACCATACCGAGAACGTCATTCTCGAATACAAGCTCAATTATCGGAATCTTGTGCTTTGCAAGTGAGGACAGCTCGTTGCAGTTCATAAAGAAGCTGCCGTCGCCTGCGATGTTGATGACCTCTCTGTCGGGGTTGCCGATCTTCGAGCCCATGCCTGCGCCGAAGCCGTAGCCCATAGTTCCCAGTCCGCCGCTTGAAGCGAAGGATCGCTCCTTTCTGAAGTTGTAGAACTGAGCCGCCCACATCTGGTGCTGACCGACCTCGGTGGTTATGATAGCAGAGCCCTCGGTCTGTCTGTCAAGCTCCTCGATAACGTCCTGCGGCAGCACCTCGTCCTCGGATGCGATAGGCACCATTTTGAGAGCATACGTCTTTTTCCACTCGGATGTCTGTGCCAGCCACTCTTCGTGTTTAAGGTCGGGCAGCTGTCTTACAAGCTCTGCCAGAACATATTCAAGGTCGCCTGTTACATGGTGATACACATCTATATTCTTGCCGATCTCGGCAGGGTCGATCTCGATATGAATTATCTTCTTGCCCTTTGCAAAGGTGTTGGGGTTGCACAGCACTCTGTCTGAAAAACGAGAACCGAGAACTATCAGCAGATCGCAGTTGTTCAGTGCGAGAGCCGAGGTCTTTGTTCCGTGCATACCCAGCATACCCAGATACTCCTCACGGGTGTTGTCGAAGGCACACTGACCCATAAGAGAAAGCGAAACAGGTGCATTTATCTTGTCAACGAAAGCTGTCATCTCATCGGCAGCATTACAGGAAACAACACCGCCGCCTGCATAAATAAAGGGTCTCTCGCTTGCCTTGATAAGCTCGACTGCCTTTGCGATCTCCTCATGGATGCTGTCGGGGTTGTGGTTCACTATGGGCTTAGGCTCCTGCTTATCATACTCGATCATAGCCGCCGTTATATCCTTCGGTATGTCGATAAGGACAGGTCCCTTTCTTCCCTCATTGGCGATATAGAAAGCCTCTCTGATTATCTCCGGGAGCTTTGCGGGATCCTTGACTATATAGTTATGCTTGGTTATGGGCATAGTGATACCGGTGATGTCTACCTCCTGGAACGAGTCTAGACCGAGAAGCGATCTCGGAACGTTTCCGGTGATAGCCACCATAGGTATCGAGTCCATATAAGCGGTAGCTATACCTGTAACCAGGTTGGTGGCACCGGGGCCCGAGGTGGCTATAACGACACCTGTTTTTCCCGTCGTTCTCGAATAGCCGTCCGCAGCGTGACAGGCTGCCTGCTCGTGGGCAGTGATTATGTGTCTTATCTTGTCCTGATATTTATACAGAGCATCGTAAATGTTCAGCACAGCCCCTCCGGGGTAGCCGAACACCGTGTCCACCCCCTGTTCCAGCAAGCACTCGATGATTACGTCTGAACCGTTTAACTGCATATTTATTCCTCCCATAGAAAGATGCTGTGACCACACAGCTAATCTAGTATATTATATCACTACCAATTTGATTTGTCAACATCGCAGCAGTGGCGTACAGGCTCTCGTCTGCGCTTGACAAAAGGAGCCGATAAGGATATAATTGTAATTACAGCGGCTGACCGGCACTTTTGCACCGCTGTGAATGGAACAACAATGAACAGGAGGATCATTTTATGACAACGGACAGAAGAAAGGTCGTGCTTGTCGGCACGGGAATGGTGGGGATGAGCTTTGCTTATTCTCTTGTGAACCAGGGCGCTATCTGCAATGAGCTTGTGCTCATCGACCTGAACAAAGTAAGGGCAAACGGCGAGGCTATGGACCTTAATCACGGTCTTGCGTTTGCGAAATCGAACATGAAGATATATGCAGGCGAGTACAGCGACTGCAAGGATGCCGATATCGTTGTTATCGCCGCGGGAGTCGCACAGAAGGAAGGCGAAACAAGGCTCGACCTTCTGAAAAGAAACACCGAGGTGTTCCGCTCTATAATCACACCTGTTGTAAAGTCGGGCTTTGACGGCATCTTTGTTGTGGCGACAAACCCTGTTGACATAATGACGAGAGTGACCTATGAGCTTTCACGTTTCGGCGCAGGAAGAGTTATCGGAACAGGCACCTCGCTCGACACGGCAAGACTGCGCTATCTGCTCGGCGAGTATTTCACAGTCGACCCCAAGAACATCCACGCCTATGTTATCGGAGAGCACGGCGACAGCGAGTTCGTTCCGTTCTCTCAGGTGATGCTTGCGACCAAAAAGGTCACCGAGATATTCGAGAGCAAAAGCGGTTACTGTCTGGACGACATGAGAAAGATAGAGGACGAGGTCAGAACTGCCGCTTATAAGATAATCGAGGCAAAGCAAGCAACCTATTACGGTATAGGCATTGCACTGACAAGGATAGTCAAGGCTATACTCGGAGATGAGAACAGCGTGGTCACTGTTTCGGCAAAGCTCTGCGGAGAATACGGCGCCAAGGACGTATTCATCGGTGTGCCCACTATCATAGGCAGAAACGGTGTGAAGGAAATACTCGAACTCAGCCTTTCGGAGGATGAAAAGGAGAAATTCACAAACTCCGTAAGAGTCCTTCAGGAAGCCTTTGACAGCATAAACCTGTAAATCAGAAAAAAACGGTATGTCTTGCGCTCTTTGCGTAAAACATACCGTTTGTTATTCATACAGCTTTATTACGTCCTTGTAAAGATACAGGCTGCCAATTATGAGAAGCGGCAGTCCCCTGCTCTTTGCATACTCGCCTGCAAGCTTTACGCCCTCGTCGATGCTGCCGCAGGCTTCGGCGCCTATGCCGCCGCTTTCAAAGGTCTTCGCAAGGGTCCCTGCATCAAGAGCTCTCGGGTTGTCGGGAGATACGGTAAAGACACGCTCTGCAAGCCCCGAAAGGATCTCGGGATAGCTCTCATAGGCTTTATCGGCCATGACCCCCATAAGAACAACGACGCCGTTTTTGAAATACGTCCTTATCCCCTCGGCGGTCTGTATCATCGCATCAGGATTATGAGCGCCGTCATAGACAGTCAGCGGGTCATCTGAAAGCCTCTCGAAGCGGCCTCTCCAGTGCACAGCGGCAAGCCCCTCACGAACACTTTCGTCAGATACAGTAACGCCCTCGCACCTTAAAACGTCAACAGCCTCCAGAACGAGCGCTGCATTCATAGGCTGATACGCTCCTGCAAGCGACAGCTTCAGTCTTCCTATATCACCGTATTCGATCACGGCACCGTCAAGGCTCAGGCTTACGGTCTTCAGCTCCTGCATCCGGATCATATGCAGCGGCGAGCAAAGCTTTGCTGCCCTTTTTCTTATGACACCAAGCGCCTGCTCGTCACGGCAGCCGGTGACCACGGGTCTGTGCCTTTTTATCACACCTGCCTTGTGAGAAGCTATCTCGGCAACGGTCGTTCCGAGAAAAGCCTGGTGGTCAAGAGCTACATTTGTTATGACCGAAAGCAAAGGCTCATCAACGATGTTCGTCGCATCAAGATCGGCACCCATACAGCACTCGATGAGCGCATAGTCACAGCCTTCGTTTTTAAAATAAACATAAGCGCTCACCGCAAGCAGCTCAAAAAGCGTGGGCTTGTCCTCCATCGTTTCGGCCGCAGCCCGGACATCGGAAATAAGCCTGCAAAACTCTTCGCTGCTTATCGGTTCTGCGCCGATAAGAAAGCTGTCTTTTACATCCGTCAGTGCCGGAGTGACAAAGCTGCCTGTCTTGTATCCCTGACAGCAGAGCACCGATGACAGCATAGCCGAAAACGAACCCTTGCCGTTCGTGCCGGAGATATGGATCACCCGAAGCTCTTTCTGGGGCTCGCCCAAAAGACGTGCAAGCTCACGGACTCTTTCAAGCCCGAGCCTGCTGCCTCTTTTTGCTGCCTCTTCAAGGTACTGTGTGACCTGACTTTCAGTCATCATCTTCTGGTCACTCTTTCAAGCTGCGACATAAAATGCCCGCTCGACCTGAGCAGATAAACTACATACCCCTCAGCAATGCCCACGGCTATATAAAGCGGTATCCTCATAGCAAGCACGCTGTAAGGCGTATGGAAATAAACCCTCATTCCCAGAGATTTTATTATCATAGAGCCTATGATGTGTGCTGTAAACACAGCGATGTAAACTCTCACAAGCTTGTGTTTTACATTGAAGGCCCTCGGCATAAGACCTGCGAAAAAGCCTATGGATGCCGCACCCACAAGGATTATCGGGTTTATCGAATAGCCCACGATAAGACAGCCCACAGTATCTGCACCTGCACCGACAACCAGCCCCACCGCAGGACCGAAGAAATAGCCTGCAATGATGATGGGCAGATTCTCAAAGCTTATCCTTATGCTGTCACCGATGTTTATGGCGAGGACCTTACCGAGCACTATGCTCATAGCTATGAGCAGCGCAGAAGCCGCAAGCACCCTGGTGGACTTGAAAAGCTTGAGCTCCGAACCGGGACTCAGTGTTCTTACTTTGTTTTCTGACATAAAAAAACCTCCCTTCTCACTATCACACGACAAGAAAGGAAGCCCCAGAGATGTCACATGAAGCGAGATGCAGGACATGAATCGCAAGTCGCTCACGACTTTTCGTCCGACCGACAACTCTCCGTTCGGCCGACACTTAACGTACATATCCTTACTCTTCATACGCTCATTATAAACCACGCCCCCGAAAATGTCAATAGTGTTAATCATATATCCTAATATTTTGAGATATTTATTCACAAAGGCTTGAACTTATGCGCTTTTTATGTTATCATTGTCAGTAAGAATGATCTTACGGGAGGGCGGACATGAAAACAGCTCTTATAGTTATCGATATGCAGAATGATTATCTTTATGAAAAAAGAAAGCCGAGGTTTTGCTATGACACCGAGGCGCTCACAGCTTCGGTGAACGATACCGTCCGCCGCTATGCGGCCGAGGGTGCGGATGTGATATACATCCGTCACATCATCCAGAATCTTCCGACCAACAGGCTGCTGTTCGGCTATTCTATCGCAGGGAGCGAGGGCGCAGAGCTCTATGGCGGACTGGATATCGTTTCCGATCTCTGCTTTGACAAGCTGTTCGGTGATGCGCTGACCAACAAGGAGCTGCTGAGCCTTGTGAAGCAAAAGGGCTATGACGAGCTTCACCTGTGCGGTCTGGACGAGTTCGGCTGTGTTATGAATACCGCTCTGGGATGTGCAAAGAGAGGGATAAGCGCAAAGATAGTGCGCTGTGCGGCTGCGACAGTGTTTGCCGCAAAGAAACAGGAAAAGGGCCGTGAAAAGCTTGCGGCAGCAGGGATAGAGTATATTTAAGACAGCGGAGAAGAGATATGGCTTTTGTAGAATTTGACAACGTGTACAAGACCTATCATATGGGTGAGGTCGATATAAATGCCGCAAACGGAGTTTCCTTTGAGATAGAAAAGGGAGATTTCACAGTGGTCGTTGGTGCCAGCGGTGCGGGAAAAACAACTATACTCAATCTCCTCGGCGCTATGGACACCGTGACCTCGGGGAGGATAACCGTTGACGGGACCGAGATATCGGCTCTGGGCAAAAAGGAACTGACAGCTTACAGGCGGTATGACATTGGGTTCGTGTTCCAGTTTTACAATCTTGTGAACAACCTGACAGCAAAGGAGAACGTGGAGCTGGCGACACAGATATGCAAAAACGCCAGAGACCCTGTCGAGGTGCTGACGCAGGTGGGGCTCAGCGAGCGGATAAACAGCTTCCCTTCCCAGCTTTCGGGCGGCGAGCAGCAAAGAGTATCCATAGCAAGAGCTCTTGCAAAAAGCCCGAAGCTCCTGCTTTGCGACGAGCCTACGGGAGCGCTCGACTATAACACAGGAAAGGCGGTGCTCGCACTCCTGAAACAGACCTGCAAGCAGGATGGGGTGACAGTTATCGTCATCACCCATAACTCGGCTATCGCACCAACGGCAGACAGAGTGATAACCGTGAAAAACAGCAGGATAGAGAGCGTGATCCAAAACCCTCAGCCTGTGGATATTGCCGATATCGAGTGGTAGCCCGCAAGCCCGGGATCGGAAATAACAAGATATTCACTCTTTATTCCTTGATTTTCATATCAGATTATGGTATAATCCTATTGTATCCAAAAAGAAAGGAAGATAGTTATGACTTATAAAGAAGAATTTATCAGATTTATGGTGGAGAGCGGCGTTCTTACCTTCGGAGAGTTCACTCTCAAGAGCGGAAGAAAGGCTCCCTATTTTATCAACTGCGGAAACTATAAGACCGGCGCTCAGCTTGGAAGGCTCGGTGAGTTCTATGCAGACTGCATCGCCGACAACAAGATAGAGGCTGACACACTGTTCGGGCCTGCCTACAAGGGGATCCCGCTTGCAGTATCAGCCGTTATCGCTCTGAGCAAAAAATACGGTATTGATGCATCCTACTGCTTTGACAGAAAGGAAGCCAAGGATCACGGCGAGGGCGGTATGTTCGTGGGCAAGAAGCTTGCGGATAAGGAAAAGGTCATCATCATCGACGATGTTATGACATCGGGCAAGGCACTGAGAGAGTCTATGCCGAAGCTGAAGAGTGCGGCTGATGTTGACGTTACTGCTATGGTGATAACCGTTGACAGACAGGAAAAGGCTCTTGATACCGAGCTTTCGGCTGTGGATCAGGCCTATAAGGACTTCGGTGTAAAGGTGTATTCCATAGTTACAATGGAGGATATCATCAAGGCTATCGAGGACGGAGTTGTCGAGGGCAAAGAATACCTTGACAGTATGAAGGCTTATCGTGCGCAGTACGGTGCGTAAATAAGCTTTGTTCCGGAGGGATGATAATGCCAAAGAACAGCATATCGGAATCAGTCATAAAAAGGCTGCCCAGGTATTACCGCTTTCTGGGCGAGCTTATGAACAGCGGAGTTGAGAGGATATCATCCGGGCAGCTGTCAGAGCTTATGAAGCTGACAGCCTCTCAGATAAGACAGGATCTGAACTGCTTCGGCGGCTTCGGCCAGCAGGGCTACGGCTATAATGTCGCAGGGCTGAGAGAGGAGATAGGCAGGATACTCGGGGTCGACAGACAGCTGCCGACTATCATTATCGGTGCCGGCAACCTTGGAAAAGCCATAGCAGCACATATCAATTTTGAGACCAGAGGCTGCGTTCTTAAAGGGATCTTCGATATCGACCCGAAGATCACCGGGGAGACCGTTGCGGATATAGCGGTGCGCCATATCGACGAGCTGGAGAAGTTTTGCAGGGACAAAAAGCCTGTTGTCGCTGTCCTTTGCATACCTAAGGCAGCCACCCAGGAGATAGCCGACAGGCTGGTAGACCTCGGGATAAGGGCATTCTGGAACTTTTCACACTATGACCTTTCGGCAAAGCACAGCTCTGTGGCTGTTGAAAATGTCCACCTGGGAGACAGCCTGCTGACGCTGACATACAGAGCCAATCAGATGACAGACAATGGATAATAACGTAAAAGGCTGGCTTTTCGCTTCGGCGGAGGGGCGGCTTTTTTATCTGATATGAACACAGCCTGTAAACATTGACAAAAAAGGGCTTCGGTGGTATAATAAAGATTAGGTGTTTTGATGACAAAAATGCACAAAAAACAAAGCAGGTGATTATGATTGCATAAAGAGTTTTTGATGGGTAATGCCGCAATAGCCAGAGGCGCTCTTGCAGCAGGACTCAATGTTATCTCGGGCTATCCGGGAACGCCCTCGACTGAGGTGCTGGAGACAGCCGCAAAAAACAGCAGCGGTGAGATCTATGTAGAGTGGTCGGTCAATGAAAAGGCCGCTCTCGAGCTTGCGGCAGGTGCTGCATACAGCGGAGCCAGAACGATGGTCACTATGAAGCAGGTGGGGCTGAACGTTGCGAGCGACCCGCTTATGAGCCTTGCATATATAGGCGTAAAGGGCGCTATGGTGGTGCTGGTGGCTGACGACCCGGGCCCCATATCCTCTCAGACAGAGCAGGACACAAGGACCTTTGCTGCCTACTCGAAGCTGCCGTGCTTCGACCCGTCCTCCGTGCAGGAAGCTTACACGATGATAGGTGAAGCTTTCGAGTATTCCGAAAAGTATCACACTCCCGTCCTTTTCAGGCCGACGACCAGAGTCTGTCACGGCTATGAGTCAATAGATGTCAAGGACAGCGAAGAGTGTCTGAAAAACGAGCCCGAGGGCTTTGTGAGAGACCCCTCGAAGTGGGTCATCTTCCCAAGGCTTTCATATAACGCCCATATGAAGATAGAGGAGCGCAACAAGGAGCTTTCTAAGGTGTTCTCCGAAAGCGGACTGAACCCCGTGACAGGCGGCGAAGGCAGAAAAGGCATAGCCGCTCACGGTATAAACTTTGCCTATGTGAGCGAGGCTATGGATATCCTTGGCGTGAAAGCGCCGCTTTTCAAGGTAGGTACGCCGTTCCCGTTCCCGGAGGAGGCGGCACTGGAGTTTCTGAAAGGTTTGGACGAGGTCCTCTGCATAGAAGAGCTTGACCCCGTTATCGAGAGAGCGCTGGTGTATGTATGCGGAAAGTTCGGGCTGAAGACCAGGATATCCGGTAAACTCACGGGCAATGTCAAGACAGCAGGCGAGAACACCGTTGGCTCCGTCTGCAAAAACATTGCGGACTTTCTGAATATTGAAATGGCGCCGGAACAGAAGCTGCCGCAGGCTCCCGAGCTGCCTGTCAGACCGCCTGTGCTTTGTGCGGGCTGTCCTCACAGAGCATCCTTCTATGCGGTAAAGCAGGCTATGAAAGGCAAAAAGAGCGTTTTTTGCGGTGACATCGGCTGCTACACTCTGGGAAATGCGATGCCGCTCGATATGGTGGACACCTGCCTGTGTATGGGCGCAGGTGTGAACATTGCTCAGGGAATAGGCAGGATAGACAAGGACACCAGCTGCTTTGCCTTTGTGGGCGACTCCACATTCTTTGCCTCTGCGATAACAGGTGCAGTGAATGCGGTCTATAATCAGGCCGATATGACCCTTTGCATACTTGATAACTCCACCACCGCAATGACAGGCCACCAGCCCCACCCCGGCACTGGTCGGACAATGATGGGACAGGTGGTAGACAAAGTTGATATCGAGGCTGTGCTCAGAGGTGTAGGCGTAAAGACCGTGGAAACGGTCGATCCTCTCGACCTTGAAGCGACAGTTGAGACCGTAAGAAGGACCGCCGAAGAAAAAGGCGTCAAGGCCATTATCTTCCGCTCGCCTTGTGCTGTTCTTATAAAGGCAGGAAAGCCTGTGGCGATAGATGCCGATAAATGCCGAAACTGTAAAAAATGTATAAATGACCTGGGCTGCCCGGGGCTTGTCCTCAAAGACGGCAGGGTGGCTGTTGAGACAGCCCTTTGCACAGGCTGCGGCCTTTGCGCACAGGTCTGTCCGTTCGATGCGATAGGAGGTGTGAGCCGTGCAGACTAATATCCTTATCTGCGGTGTCGGCGGTCAGGGTATCGTGCTGGCATCAAAGCTTATCGCAGCCGCCTCAATGGCTAAGGGGCTGAAGGTCATGAGCGCCGAAACTATCGGTATGGCTCAGAAGGGAGGAAGCGTTTTCAGCTTTCTCAGAGTGGGCGACGAGGCAAAATGTCCTATGTTCTGTGAGGGCAGTGCAGACCTGCTCATCGCCTTTGAACCTGCCGAGGCCGTAAGGATGCTCCCCTATCTTAAAAAGGGCGGCAAGGCTGTGGTGAACTCCCACCCGATAATGCCGGTAACAGCTTCGCTCAAAGCGTCAGACTATACGGGCAGAGAGATGACAGCTTATCTTGAAGAGAATGTGGAGAGCCTGACAGTGCTCGATGCAGACAGCCTTTGCAAAGAGCTCGGCTCGCCAAAGGTGCTCAATATGATAATGCTCGGCAGCGCCGTTCGCTCGGGCGCCCTGCCGCTGGACCTGGACGAGATCGAGAGCGCTATGATAAAGACCGTAAAACCGCAGTTCGCCGAGCTGAACAGCAAGGCGCTGAGATATGAATAATTGTCCAAAATTCTGGACGATTGGAAAGGACGACCCATTATGCAGATCACACAGAAACAACTTGAACAGGTAAACTCCAGGATAAAGGCTCTGGTGAGCGCCGGAAGCTTTTACGGCAAAAAGCTCGAAGCGGCAGGCATCACCGAGGTAAAGACCTATGAGGACTTTCTGAAGCTCCCGTTCTCGGAGAAGAAGGACCTCAGAGATGCTTATCCTCTGGGACTTATGACAGCGCCCGAGGAGGAGATCGTAAGGATACATTCTTCATCGGGAACGACAGGCAAGCCTGTCATAATCCCTTATACAGCAAAGGACGTTGACGACTGGGGCGAAATGTTCAAGCGCTGCTATGAGGTGGCAGGGATAACCAATAAGGACAGGATACACATAACGCCCGGATATGGACTGTGGACAGCCGGCATAGGCTTCCAGAACGGCTGCGAGAAGCTGGGGGCTATGGCTATTCCTATGGGTCCCGGAAACACAGAGAAGCAGCTCGAGATGATGCAGTCGATGAAGAGCACCGTTCTGTGCTCGACCTCAAGCTATGCGCTGCTGCTGACCGAGGAGATAGAGAAAAGGGGCATAAAGGACAAGATACACCTGAAAAAGGGCGTTATCGGCTCGGAGCGCTGGAGCGAAAAGATGAGACAGCGCATAGCCGACGGACTCGGGATCGAGCTTTATGATATCTACGGCCTGACCGAGATATACGGACCCGGTATCGGTATAAACTGTGAGTATAACACAGGTATGCACTACTGGGATGATTATATCTATATTGAAATAATCGACCCGAAGACCGGTGAGCCTGTGCCTGACGGTGTTCAGGGCGAGATAGTTATCACCACGCTCGTCAAGGAGGGCGCTCCGCTTATCCGTTACCGCACACATGATCTGTCGAAGATAATACCGGGTGAGTGCCCGTGCGGAAGGAAATATCCGAGGATCGGAACCATTATGGGAAGGACCGACGATATGATGAAGATCAAGGGTGTAAACGTGTTCCCGAGCCAGATCGAGGAGATCCTTCACGGCTTTAAGGAAATCTCGAGCGAGTATCAGATCAGGATCTCACATCTTGACGGCAAGGACACGATGAGGATATATGTCGAGTCTACCGGCGACGTTGACTTTGCACTCCTTGCTAAGCGCATAACGGAAAAGGTCAAGAGCGTTATCGGCTTTACACCTATCGTCAAGGTCGTCGAGGTCGGAGTCCTGCCAAGAAGCATGAAGAAGACCGCAAGAGTCATCGACGAGAGATACGACGAAAAATAAGCCTTACGGCACAAAAAAAGAGCACACAGCTGTGTGCTCTTTTTTATATTGAAAAACTGTTTTTATTCTGCGACCTTCATGGTGTCCGTGTCCTCGGAGACCTTCTGAGGCTCGTCGCTCTTAGGCTCCTCCTCAGTTTCGGACGACTCGGGCTCCTTTGTCTTCTCTTCATCGGCAGAAGCTCTCTTTCCTGTCGAGAGATACTTCTCGACGATAGCGATCGTATCCTCGATCGACTTGTCCTGATTTTCGGAATGTGCGGTAACACAGATGTAATTTGTGCCGTCCTTCTCGATAGCAAGCGCAAGGGTAAACATCGCCTCATCGGTAAAGCCTGTCTTTCCGCCAAGCACCTCTACATTGTCATCGCCCTCGCCGTCGCCGTCACAGTCGATATAATAGCCGTCAAGTCTCTCGAAAACTATGCTTGTAAAAGAAAGTCCGTCGGGATAATTCTCATTCTTGACATCCGTGTCATAGGTGCCCGTTGTAAGGACAGTGCGGCAGGTCTTGCTCTCCATTGCAGCCTTCATCAGCACTGCAACGTCCTGAACTGTGGTATAGTGGTTCTTGTCGTGAAGTCCTGTTGCGTTGACAAACTTCGTAGTGTTGTTGAGGCCGAGGTCAACGAGCTTCTGATCCATAAGCTTTACAAACTCATCCTCCGAGCCTGCTGCGACCTTTGCAAGTCCGAGTGTTGCGTCTGCGCCGCTTCTCATTATGCATCCGAACAGCATATCCTTGACAGAGACCTCATCGCCTGCAAGGAAGCCAGCCATTGAAGCGTTCTCCTCGATCAGCGGATCGATATCATCATCTGTGAACTTATAGGTGGTGGACAGATCGTCGATATTCTCAACAGCCACCATAAGAGTAAGTATCTTCGTAAGTGATGCAGGATAGATCCTCTTTTCATAATTAAGGCCTGCAACGATCTCATTGGTGTCGGCATTTATAAGTATAGCCTCAGAGCAGGTCAGATCCTTTATGTTTATATCCTGATAGCCTGCGGACTCGGCCGGATAAAGGTTCACAGGTTCCGGCTCTGTGACCACCGACGAAAGATCGCTCTCGCTTATATCAAGGCTCGACGACTCTGTTTCGCTCTCTGCCTTTGTGAGAGTGTCATCAACGTCTGCCTTATTGATAGCAAACCTTCCCGTTACCACAAGTATGGTTGAAACTATCGCAAGTGCCATGATTATCACCATTATAGCGACCGCAGCAGCTCCGCCCTTCTCGTTCTTCCTCAGCATTTTTTACAACAACCTTTCATTTTTCTTTTTATTTGTTATCTTCAAGCTTTCTTATCGTTTTGTGACAGAAATCAAGTATGTCCTTTCTGGTGACTATACCTATGAACACTTCCCTGTCGTCGATGACCGGAACAAAGTTCTGGTCCATAGACAAAAGGATAAGATCCTCTATCGTTGAATAAACATAGACAGGCTTCATATCCACACGCTTTGTTATCTGACCCACATCATAGCGTTCGAGCTCTCTCATATCGGTTATGCCGCTGTTGAGCATAAACCACAGAAAATCGCCCTCAGCAAGGGTCTTGACGAACTTACCGTCCCTGTCTATAACAGGAACAGCAGTAAAGCCATGGTGCTTGAGCTTTTCAAGCGCCTGTCTTACAGTGCTGTCACTGTAAAGATACTCTATCGTCGCCTTCGGCTTCAAAAGCTGCAGGATGTTCATCTCGCACCTCCGTCCGCCTCGGATGTCTCAGCGTTCACACGCTCATAGGTATCCTTGTATCCATATGTATAGACCAGCTCAACTATATCATTATAGCCGAGCCTTCCGAGCTTTTCACGGTCCGTCCCGTAAGCCGCCATATCGCTGTCGGTAACACCTGCATTATCGCATATCTGCGAGAACATCTCACGGCAGTCGTCCTGCGTCAGGTCGTCAAAGTTGGTAAGATTGGAAACGATGCCTATATTGAACAGCGTTTCATCCACCTGCGAGCTCATCGACGTGAACTCCCTGGTTTCAACGATATCATCCGAGCCCTCGACAGAATAAGTGGTCACATATTTCACAAGCTCGCCGTTATCCTTGCTAAAATAAAAATCAAACGCCGTGATATATGTTTCTCCCGTATAGGTATACTCCTCGATATCATATTCCTGAAGGTCTACCTTGTTTATGTGGTTCGCCGTGTGAGGCAGCTGCATATCGGCCACCTGAAGGATGGTGTTGTCAAGCTCTTTGTCCGTGCTCGAAGCACAAAGCCTGCACACATTGTCAAAATCATAAGCTGTGCCGTTCTTGCAGACACTTCCGCTTGAACCGATAGCATTTGACTGGAGCTGATAATAATTGTTCGGCGCAACATGACGGATGATGTGAGTCACATTGCCCTCGCTGTCTGTCAGATCACACTCAAAGCTGTAAGTCCCGCTCCTGAAAAGCTCACAGGCTTTTTCAAGCAGCGGACCTGTGGGTTGCTTTGGCTGTTCGGGCGGTGTGACCTCTGAAGTATCATCGGTCCCGCTCACCGACTCATCTGCCCCCTGAGAAGAGGACATATCCTGTGCAGCAGAGGTATCCGTCTTTGAAGACGGCTCTGACGAAGAAGCACAGCCGCCAAGCACAAGCGCCAGACTGAACACAGCCGCAGCAGCTTTTATCTTTATATCCATAGATCTGAGTCTTTCCTTTCACAGTTCAGTGTGCATCTTCCACGCAAACTATGCACACACGAATATTATACACCCGAAACGAGCATATGTCAAGACAAATAGTTAACAATTAAATGTTAAAATATATGATAAAAACAGGTATCAAAAACTGTAAACAAGCGGTAAACAGCGCATTTACGGGCTTGATTTCGCTGAAAGTCCGTGGTATAATGTATGCACCGGAAATTCAGATACAGCGAGGGAAAAAGGAGAAAACAGGATGAGCACAGAGCGTGACAGATACAGCTTTTCGGCGGAGTGCGAAAGGAGCCTTCAAAGGCGTTTTCGCAAGGATATATGGAACAGGTTCACAAAAGCGATCAAGCAGTACAGACTGCTTGAAAAGGGAGACAAAGTGGCTGTGTGCATCTCGGGCGGCAAGGATTCGATGCTGCTGGCAAAGCTTATGCAGATGCTGGAGCGCCATTCGGACTTCCCTTTCGAGCTCAGATACATAGTTATGGATCCCGGCTATGCTCCGAAGAACAGAGCCATGATAGAAGAAAACGCAGCAAAGCTGGAGATACCTGCTCAGATATTTGATTCTCAGATATTCGACAGCGTCTACACTATCGAGAAAAACCCCTGTTATCTGTGCGCCAGGATGAGGCGGGGCTATCTTTATGCCAAAGCGCAGGAGCTTGGCTGCAACAAGATAGCACTCGGCCACCACTTTGACGACGTGATAGAAACGATCCTTATGTCAATGCTCTACGGCGGACAGATACAGAATATGATGCCAAGGCTCAAAAGCACTAACTTTGAGGGTATGGAACTTATAAGGCCGCTTTATCTCGTGCGTGAGGAGAGCATTATAAAATGGCGTGACGCAAACGGTCTGGAGTTTCTCAGGTGTGCGTGCAGGTTCACAGAGCAGAGCGAGGAACAGGAATCGCTCTCGAAGCGCAGGGAAACAAAGGCTCTTATAGCCGAGCTTAAAAAGAAAAACCCCAGAGTCGAGAAAAATATTTTCAAAAGCGTTGAAAACGTAAGCCTTGCTCAGCTTATCGCCTATAAGGACGAAAACGGCGGACGCCACAGCTTCCTGGACAGATTTTAACAAACAAAGCCTCTGCACACAGCAGGGGCTTTATTATTTGCCGACAAAAAAGCGAGCGGAGTTATAACATTTGACAAACGTCAAAGGACTTCGTTGATAGTTATGAAATAATCTGCGGCAGGGTCGATTTTTCGTAAAAAAATCCGATTGACAAGATTATATCAATCATGTTATTATAAGTAGTGTGTTTACACTTTTTACGGTTTAAGGCAGGGCAAAACAGAGCTTGTGAAAGACAGATTTGCCGACAGAGAAAGGAGACGAGTGAATGCTTGAACTAAAAGGCATCATCAAGGATTACCTCGCAGGAGAAAACACCGTTCATGCACTCAAAGGTGTGGACTTGAAGTTCAGACAGTCGGAGCTTGTTTGTATCCTTGGTCCTTCGGGCTGCGGAAAAACGACCATGCTCAACATCATCGGCGGACTCGACCACTATACAGAGGGCGACCTGCTGATAAACGGCAGATCGACCAAGAATTTCAAGGAGAGAGACTGGGACGCTTACAGAAACTACTCCGTTGGCTTCGTGTTCCAGAGCTATAACCTTATACCTCACCAGACGGTGCTTCAGAACGTCGAGCTGGCACTGACTCTTTCGGGTGTTTCCAAAAGCGAGAGAAGAGAAAGAGCAAAGAAGGCTCTTGAAGACGTAGGACTCGGCAACCAGCTGAACAAGCGCCCCGGCGAGATGTCCGGCGGACAGATGCAGCGTGTGGCTATCGCCAGAGCGATAGTAAACAACCCCGACATCATCCTTGCCGATGAGCCCACAGGCGCTCTTGACACACAGACCGGCGTTCAGGTAATGGATATACTCAAGGAGATAGCCAAGGACAGACTCGTTGTCATGGTAACACATAACCCCGATCTTGCCGAGAAATATTCCACCCGAGTTATAAATATGCTGGACGGCAAGATAACAGGCGACTCGAAGCCGCTGACCGATGAGGAGCTTGCCGAGGAGCAGAAGCGTGATGACGAGCTTCAGAAGGAGAAAGAGCGCAAGAAGAAGGAAAAGAAGCCTTCAATGTCTCTGCTCACACAGTTCTCCCTCTCGCTCAAGAACCTTTTCACTAAAAAGGGCAGGACCTTCCTCACTTCCTTTGCCGGAAGCATAGGTATCATAGGCATCGCACTTATCTACTCTATCTCTCAGGGCTTTTCGACCTATATCGACACGGTCCAGGAGGAAACACTGTCGAGCTATCCTCTGACTATACAGAAGACCGAAACAAATCTCGGAGATATAATGGAAGTGTTCATGGAGGCCGGCAAGGGCAAGGTCGACCACAAAAAGGACGCTGTCTACCCCAGGTCTGCTATCTATGACATAATCAATGTTGTCAGCAAGGATGAGCAGAAGCAGAATGACCTCAGAACCTTCAAGAAGTTTATCGAGGAGCAGAGAGCAGACAAAAACTCGAAGCTGGAAAAGGCTCTCAACGGTGTCAAGTATAAGTATGATTTTGACTTACTGGTGTATACAAAGAACGTTGACGGAGAGATAATCCAGTCTGACACCCAGCAGATAATGAGAGGCATCATTGCCGACTATATGCACATAGATATGTCTGTAATGGAAAACGCTGCGACCAGTATGAACTCGGGCGGTATGATGATGGGCGGAATGTCCAGCGGAATGTGGACAGAGCTTCTCACAGGTGAGGACGGCGCTCTCATAAGCCCGCTGATAGATAAGCAGTATGACCTTATCTACGGCTCCTGGCCTAACGACTATAATGAGATAGTTCTTGTTGTCGATCAGAACAACGAGCTCGATGACCTTACCCTCTATGCGCTGGGTCTCCAGTCAAAGGAAGAGGTAGACAAGGTCATGGACGCCGCCATGAAGGGCGAGAAGGTCAAGAACAAGAAGAATGTCAAGTGGTCCTATGAGGATATCTGCAATATGGAGTTCAGGGCCGTTCTTAATTCCGACTGCTATAACTATGACGAAAAGACAGGTCTCTACGCTGATATCAGAGAAACAGAAAACGGAAAGACCTTCCTTTATGACAACGCTATACCGCTGAAGGTAACGGGTATCATCCGCCCTGACAAGGATGCAACAGCCGCTATGATAAACGGAACTATCGGCTATACCAAAAAGCTGACAGACTACGTTATCGAACAGCAGAAGGACTCTGCGACTATCCAGGCTCAGCTCGACAACCCGGGCGTAGACGTTATCACAGGTCTTCCCTTCAAGCCTGAGAGCACTAAGCTCAGCGACGAGGATAAGGCTTCAGCCTTCAAGGATTATATCGGTTCGATATCAGACGCACAGAAGCCCGAGCTTTACAAGCAGATGATGGCTGTTCCCCCTCAGGAAGTGATAGATCAGGCCATCGAAGAGGGTATGAAGGGGCTTGACAGAGCAAAGATAGAAGAGCAGATGACCCAGACACTTGTCACACAGATGAACGTTGACGAGGAACAGGTGAAGAGCTATATCGCAAATATGAGCGATGAAGAGCTCAATGATATGTATAAGAATATGATAGTTGAGGGCATAAAGGCTCAGTATAACCAGAAGGTGGAGCAGGAGCTGGCAAAGCTCAGCGACGAACAGGCAGCAGCAGCATTTGACACAATGGTGGGTATGCTCGATACCGCTCAGCTGGCAGCTTATTATGACTCTGTAATGGAATTCTCGGCTTCGACCTATGAGAACAACCTCAAGACCCTCGGCTATGTGAATATCAATGAGCCCTCGGGCATCAATCTTTATGCAAAGAGCTTTGCCGACAAAGACGTCATCTCGGAAGTCATTGACGACTATAACAAAGGCAAGAAGGAGCTTGATCAGATCAAGTATACCGACTACATCGGGATAATGATGTCGAGCATCACAACGATAATAAACGCTATTACTTATGTGCTCATCGCCTTTGTCAGCATCTCACTGATAGTTTCTTCAATAATGATCGGCGTTATCACTCTTATCTCCGTTCAGGAAAGAACTAAGGAGATCGGTATCCTCAGAGCTATCGGTGCTTCAAAGCGCAATGTAAGCAATATGTTCAACGCCGAAACGGCACTGATAGGCTTCTCGTCAGGTCTGTTCGGAGTTGTGGTCACCTACCTATTGTGTATACCGATAAATATCGTCGTATACAAGCTGACAGAGCTTGGCGGCCTGAGAGCTTATCTGCCCATCCCGGCAGCTATCGTTCTTATCTCCATAAGCGTGTTCCTCTCGCTTATCTCGGGACTTATACCCTCCAGGAGCGCCGCTAAGAAGGACCCTGTTGTGGCTCTAAGAACAGAATAAGGCAAAAAAATATCGGATCACGGTATCTCTTACCCAAAAAACGTAAGAGATACCGTTTTTTTGTCTTTACATTTTGCAGGCGATGTGGTATAATAGGGAATGTCGGGCCGGTAACAGGCTGCGATATATATAAGTGATATTACAGAGGAGATAAGATGAATAAGAAAGAGATAAACGAGATAAAAAAACAGTTTGGCTCGGACAGCGGACTTTTCACGATAGACAGGGTGCTGACAGCCTTTGTGGACGCAGAGAAAAACGTTAAGCTGACACAGGCAAGAGCGTTCAACCTTATCGAGCCAGATGAATGCGAGCTTATGACTGCAACACTGAAAAAGGTCCTGAGCGGGACCGTGGGCAAGAATCTTTCGGAGTATGAATTTCCGAAGGACGCTTCTCTTGAAGGCGGGATGCAGAGGTTTTACTATGAGGTGCTCCAGAGCAGATTGGAGGACGAGGAGCTGAACCGGAAGCTTGTTGAAACTATCGCCGAGAAAATGGAGTATGTTTCGACATATGCGCTGTTCATCGCTCACTGCACCTATTCGGTCTTGAAAAAGAACAAGATGGATGAGCTCACCGAGGAGTCTGACACGAATTACCGCTTTATAATAACGGCGGTGTGCCCGGTAACGCTCAGGATCGACGGGCTGGTCTATAACGAGGAGAACAACTCGATCGCCAAGAACACACACACAGACAGGATAGTCGAGATGCCGACAGACGGCTTTTTGTTCCCGCTGTTCAATGACAGAGCGCCTGATGTAAACGGTGTGCTGTGCTATACAAAAAATGCCAAAAAGCCGAATGTCTCGCTTGTAGAGGAACTGCTCGGATGTGAGTTTTCGATGAGCTATGAAAGCGAGAGGAACACCTTCAAGAAGATACTTACCGGCGTTGTCGGCGAGGAGCTGGACTATGAGCTTATAACCTCGGTGAACACCAAGATAAAGGAACTTGTGGATCAGAGCTCTCACGAGACCGAGATCCCGAAGGTGGACAACAACACCCTCTCACAGATACTGTGGGAATCGGGAGTAGGCGCTGACAAGCTGGAGGCGCTGCCGAAGGTATATGAAAAGGCTGTGGGCGACAAGCCGCTGACAGCCCAGAACCTTATTGACGCCAGGACCGTGGTGGCTATGCCAAGCATCACGGTGAACATAAAGCGTGACGGAGTTGACAAAGTCAAGACCGAGATGATAAACGGCAGAAGATGCCTCGTCATCGACCTTGACGACCCGGAGATAGAAGTAAACGGCTTTGAGGTCAAGACCGCAAGGCCTGCTGCAAAGACCGAGGAAGAATAAAGATCACGACCGATAAACGATAATGCTATAAAGGGGGAACGATCAAATGGCGAGCACCAACGAATACGTCTGCCCGTGCTGCGGAGGCAGTATCGAGTTCAGCGCCAGCGCCCAGAAAATGGTCTGCCCGTTCTGCGACAGCGAATTTACTGTGGATGCGGTGATGGACTATGCCAAGCACCTTCAGGGTGACGGCCAGGATAATATGTCCTGGGAGGAGCGCAACAACGAATGGAGCGAGAGCGAGATAGAGGGTATGAGGGTCTACCACTGCGCCTACTGCGGCGGAGAGATCATTGGCGACGATAACACCGCTGCCACCACCTGTCCGTACTGCGATAACCCGATAGTTATGCAGGGACAGCTCTCGAATGCACTGAGACCCGATTACATAATCCCGTTCAAGCTGGAAAAGCAGGCTGCTGTGGAATCCTTTAAAAAGCATCTCCAGGGCAAAAAATTCCTGCCGAAGGTGTTTAAGACAGAGCACCATATCGAGGAGATAAAGGGTATGTATGTGCCTTTCTGGCTGTTTGACACGGGCGTTGACGGGCAGATAAGATATAAGGGCACCAAGGTGCGCCACTGGAGCTCGGGAAACTATCAATATACCGAGACCAGTCATTATTCGCTCGTGCGTGCAGGGTCGATGCAGTTTGACAAAATAGCCATTGACGGATCTTCAAAAATGGCAGACGACCTTATGGAGTCGGTATCGCCATTTGATTTCAGGCAGGCGGTGCCTTTCAACACGGCTTATCTTGCAGGCTATCTTGCAGACAAGTATGACGTTACCGCAGAGCAGACTATCGACAGGGCGAATTACAGGGTCCGTGAGAGCGTGGATATGCTTTTCCGCCAGACGATAAACGGATATCAGTCGGTGAATATCGAAAACACTAACCTCAATCTCCACAACGCAAAGGCACAGTATGCCCTTTATCCCGTGTGGATACTGAACACGAACTGGAACGGCCAGCGATATACGTTCGCTATGAACGGCCAGACCGGTAATTTTGTCGGCAACCTTCCGCTGGACAAGAAAAAATACTGGAGAACGTTCTGGCTGATGATGCTGCCGTTCACCGCAGGTCTTTACTTCCTGATCTGGTGGTTTCTGGGAGGTATGGGCTTATGAGAAAAAGACTTTGCTCACTTATGATAACACTTTGTGCTGTACTGATCTTTGCTCTGCCGTCATTTGCGCAGAACGCTGATGAAGACAAGAGGATATCAGACGGCAGAGAGACCTTTACCTCGCAGCAGAAAGCGCAGCTTTCACAGAAGCTGGACGATATGCTCTCACAGAGCGATGCCTGCGGCGTTATAATGATCTCGAAAAGCTTCGAGTCGATCTCTATGGAGCAGGCCGAGACCTACTGCACTGACAACGGCTTTTCCGAGCACGATCTGTGCGTGGCTATGGTATACAGCTTTGATACCAATGACATCTACCTTTACAACATAAACGACAAGCTGAGCGCTTTCGACAGCGAGACTCTGGCTTATTTCGAGTATGATCTTTATTCGGATTACACCTCGTATGCAAACGGTGTTTTCTCGAACGAGGCTATATTCTCGGCGTCTGACCGCTTCTGTACTGAGCTCAGCGAGATAGCTGCAAGCGCAAAGAACGGCCAACCTGTGACCGCAGACTTTTTCAACGGCATATCAGGCACCGAGGCCTATGAGGAGACACCGGACTATTCTGGCGAGCTGCCGGAAGGCGTTATCAACCAGAACGAGCTGACAAGGACTATTCCCGAGAACAGGCTGGTTCCAAGGCTTGTGGACGATGCTGACCTTCTGACCGACTCGCAGGAGGAAAAGCTTCTCAAAAAGATCGACGATATAAGCGAAAAGCACGAGCTCGATATCATCATCGTGACCAAGCAGACGATAGGCTCAAAGACCTCGACCCAGTATGCGGACGACTACTATGACTATAACGGCTGCGGCTACGGACCGAATGACGACGGTATACTCTTCCTTATCAGTATGGAGAACCGTGACTGGGCTATATCCACCTATGGAAAGGGTATAAAGTATTTCACTGATGCAGGTCAGAATTATATGCAGGACTTCTTCCTGCCAAAGCTCAAAAGCGGCGACTATAACGGCGCTTTCCATGAATTTGTGACCAAGTGCGACGAGTTCTGTGTTCAGGCAGAGAACGGAAAGCCCTATGATATCGGCAACCTGCCAAGGCCTGCTTTCAGCCTGGTATTCTTAGTGACTGCTGCGGTGATAGCGCTTATTATAGCGTTCTGCTACTGCACTTATCATAAGAAGCAGCTCCTGTCGGTGGCCTTCAAGAAGGGCGCTGCGGATTATTTCCGCCCGGGAAGCTTCAATCTGTCGCAAAAAGACGATATCTTCCTTTACAAGAACGTAAGCAAGGTATACAGGCCGCCCTCCTCCTCCGGCGGCGGCAGAGGAGGCTCCTCCACGCATCACAGCAGCTCCGGACGCTCGCACGGAGGCTCCCACGGCCATTTCTGATATATAAGAGCTTCACCGGCAGGAAGCGGAGAATAGAACCTGCAAAAGCGGCAATTATAGAATATATTGACCAAATACTGCATAGCTGCTTATGAAGGTCGCTCTCCCTGTTTTTGCAAAATGGACGCTTGACTTTTTTGGATAATGGTGCTATAATTATTTTTGATAATTGGGAGTAGTTAGCGCTTTTATCATAAAAGCGTGATACCGTTCGTCAACACGCTTGACCAAAGGTCATCTTATGGAAAGCCGGGCGGTGTCCTTACCTGTGTTTGTAACGAGACTTTTATTGCATTATTTGCTGTGCAGTAAAGGTCTCGTTTTATGTGCTTTTATGCACAGCTCAAAAGGAGTTGTTTTTTATGTGGACTTATGTGCTGTTGATAGTGGGATTCGTCCTGCTTATCAAAGGTGCGGATTTCTTTGTTGACGGAGCTTCCTCCGTTGCAGGGATACTCAAGATACCGTCGGTCGTTATCGGACTGACTATCGTATCTATCGGAACGAGCTGCCCCGAAGCAGCCGTCAGCATAACCTCGGGATTGTCGGGGAACGCTGACATATCGCTTGGAAATGTTATCGGCTCTAATATGTTCAATATGCTTATGGTCATCGGTGTGTGTGCGCTGTTCAAGGTCGTTCCCACGCCGAAGGAAATGCTGAAGCGTGATATGTGGTGGAACATTGCGGTGACGCTCGTGCTGCTGGTATTCATATTCAATTTCGGCAGCGGCAAGAACGGCTATATCACCCGTATAGAGGGTATCCTGCTTCTGCTGGGCATAATCGCCTACATCGTGTTCGTTGTAAGAAGCGCCCTTAAAAACAGGGTCGAGGGCGACGATGTAAAGATACTGCCCATATGGCTGAGCATAATCTATATCATCGGCGGTGTCGCAGCTATAATCTTCGGCGGCGATATGGTCGTTGACAACGCCAGCAAGATAGCAGAAAGCCTTGGTATGTCAAAGACACTTGTCGGACTGACCATCGTCGCTATCGGAACCTCCCTTCCAGAGCTTGTGACCTCTGTTGTTGCCGCTAAAAAGGGCAACTCCGGCATCGCTATGGGAAATGCTATCGGCTCGTGCATCTTCAACATCCTGTTCATCCTTGGTATAGCTTCGTCGCTGTCGCCAATAAAGGTCGATCCCGACCTTGTGATCGACACGATCTTACTGGTCAGTGTAACGGTTATCACGCTCATTTTTGCAAAGACAAAGGAAAGCGTGAACCGTGCAGAGGGTGCGGTCATGGTGCTGTGCTACTGTGCATACACCGCATATATCATATACAGATGCTATTCGTAAAAAAGCAAAAAACAGGCTCTCCTGCAAATCAGGAGAGCCTGTTTTTATTATAGTCCGTATTTGTCTTTATAGGTCTCTGCCGAGAAGTAGACCGGATAACCGCTGTCATCGACATCCATATGCCTGACTGTAAACACATAGCCGTCTGTGTCCTTAGCAAACCAGGCAGAATCCTTACCCAGAGCTCTGGGATCATATTCCCCGGTGTAGCCCTCGGGCAAGTTGTCTTCAAGACTCTTGATAAGCGCATCTGAAACAGCCTTTGGATCGGAGGCGCTCTCATTTATCTTATAGAGGATCTCCTTGAGCTTTCCGTCATCACCAAACGACAGCACCAGCTCTACCGGATGCTTTGCATCCAGCTTTATCCTGCCGCCGGAGACACTGTCTGTTTCTCCCAGATCGTAGCTGCACCCGTATTTCAGATCGTATTCCGAAGCTTTTTTCTCTGTGAACTTGTCACCGGTTGCCGAATTGATCTCGTCGATCGTCTTTCCGAGAAAGTCCTCTGCTGCACCGGTGTAGTAAAACTCAAAAAAATCAGCATCCTCAGCACCGGCCGCAGCCATTTGCTGAGACGGCGATGACGCTGTATTGTTTACAGCTTTCTCATTGCTGCTGCTATCATCCGCACACCCCGATGCAAGACCTGTCATGATAAAAGCTGCCAATGCAGCCGATATGATCTTTTTCATAATGACCACTCCGATCCGTTTACTCAGCCGTATCCATAAGCTCCAGTGCCTTCATAAGTATCGCACACTCGAGCCTCTTCTTCTGTATCTGACACGAAAGCTTGTATGCCTTGTGGATATCACCGTTATATATAAAGTTGTTTGCGTTGCATCCGCCGCTGCAATAGAACTTTGCCCAGCATTTCTTGCACTCGGGCTTGTTGTAAACGTGAGCTCTTGCGAATTCGTCCTTCAGCTCAAGATCGAACGTGCCCTCGTGGATATTGCCCATTTTCTTTTCCTCGATGCCTACGAACTGGTGGCAGGGATAGATGTCGCCCTCAGTCGAAACAGCCACATATTCGTTTCCGCAGCCGCAGCCCCTCAGCCTTTTGATAGCGCAGGGTCCCTGATCGAGGTCGATCATAAAGTGGAAGAAATTGATAAACTTTCCTTCCTCCTTTATCTTTCTTATCTTCTGCGAAAGTATCTCATACTCCTTGAATATCTTTGGCAGATCCGCCTCAGTGATAGCGTAAGGCTCCTTCGGGTCTGCCATAACAGGCTCCACAGATATCTGCTCGAATCCCAGATCGTGGAAGTGCATTATATCATTGGAGAAATCAAGGTTATACTTTGTGTATGTACCTCTGATATACCAGTCCTTGTCCTTACCTCTTAAAGCTGTGAGCTTCTTGAAGTTCGGGAGTATCTTGTCATAGCTTCCCTGACCGCCAACGAGCACTCTCATGCGGTCGTTGACTTCCTTTCTGCCGTCGATAGAAAGAACGATATTGTTCATCTCACGATTGAGAAACTCTATCTGCTCGTCATTGAGGATCAGACCGTTTGTCGTCATAGTAAAGCGGAACTTCTTGTTTGCTTCTTCTTCTCTCGAACGTCCGTATTCCACCAGCTGCTTTACAACATCATAGTTGAGCATAGGCTCGCCGCCGAAGAAATCGACCTCGAGGAAATATCTGCTGCCCGACTTCTCGATAAGAAAATCAAGAGCTTTCTTTCCTGTCTCAAGGTCCATCAGTCTTCTGCCGGTGCCGTAATCGCCCTGAGATGCGAAGCAGTATTTACATCTCATATTGCAGTCCTGTGAAACTATAAGGCACATAGCTTTTACAGGCGAAGCAACGGAAGCCAGCGCAAACTTTTCATAATCGTCCTCGCTGAACAGTATCTTGTCCTCATAAAGGGAAACTATCTCATCATAGCATTCTCTTATCTCGTTCTCGGGATAGCTTTTTGAGAGCTTCTTCACAACATTCTCGGGACATTCCACTCCGAATGGCGGCTCCACATTGTCCAGCACATCATAGGTCAGGTCGTCCACCAGATGAACTCCGCCGCTGTTTACATCCAGCAGCACATTATAGCCTTCGAGCTTAAACTTATGTATCATTTTTTATACCTCCCCACCCCGCAGGGTGCATTCCACCACTTTAAAGAGCCGGATCATTGTTTGCGTGATTTTGATTTCGTTACACTTCGTGGACCTTTAAAAAGAGTGGTCGTTGAGCGTTGATCAACTACGATGAAAGCCCTGCCAAGGACAAAGCCGTGCGACGAGCACCTGATACGAAATCAGCCCTCACCCCTTTAAAGGTGAGGGCATAGATCTTTTGTTATGCTAAGATCAAGCTTCCTTCTCGCACTTCTGGTTAGCTACTGTGCAAGAGGTCTTGCAAGCAGACTGACAGGAAGCCTGGCAGTTGCCGCAGCCGCCCTTTTCAGCAGTCTTTTTAAGGTTAGCCTTGTTGATAGTTTTAATGTGCTTCATAAGATCTACCTCCGTAATTCTATATTAGACTCATTATACCACATTATGCGCCCATTTTTATGAACGTTTAGTTAATACGCTATAAATTATTATGCAAGCATAGCCTTGAGTCTTTCGTCAACAGCCTTCAGGAAATCCTCGGTGTTGACCTTTTTCTTGTTTTCAAGAGTAGAAAGCAGGTAAAGATCGCCTGTCATAACACCGTCCTCGATGGTCTGCACAGTTGCCTTCTCCAGCTTATCTGCAAAGGCCACGAGCTCATCAAGTCCGTCGAGCTCTCCTCTCTTCCTGAGAGCGCCTGTCCAAGCGAACAGTGTAGCCACAGAGTTTGTGGATGTTTCCTCACCCTTGAGGTGCTTATAGTAGTGGCGCTGAACAGTTCCGTGAGCTGCCTCATACTCATAAACGCCGTCGGGCGACACCAGAACAGATGTCATCATAGCAAGCGATCCGTAAGCTGTTGCGACCATATCGCTCATAACGTCGCCGTCATAGTTCTTGCAGGCCCAGATATAGCCGCCCTCAGAGCGGATAACTCTTGCCACAGCATCATCTATGAGCGTATAGAAATACTCTATCCCTGCGGCCTCGAACTTAGCCTTATACTCATTCTCGAATATCTCCTCGAAAATGTCCTTGAAGGTATGGTCATATTTTTTGGAGATAGTGTCTTTTGTTGCAAACCAGAGGTCAAGCTTCTTATCAAGAGCAAAGTTGAAGCAGGCTCTTGCAAACGAAGAAATAGAGTCCTCCCTGTTGTGAAGCCCCTGGATGATCCCTGCGGTATCCTTGAAATCAAAGATAGTTTCCTTGGAAACATTGCCGTCCTTGTCGGTGAGCACCAGCTCCGCCTTCGAGCCCTGAGGGCATTTCATCTCGACGTTCTTGTAAACATCGCCGTAAGCGTGACGGGCGATAGTGATAGGCTTTGTCCAGGTGGGGATATAGGGTGTTATTCCCTTTACAAGGATAGGCGTTCTGAAAACAGTACCGTCGAGCATAGCACGGATAGTTCCGTTAGGGCTTTTCCACATCTGCTTGAGGTTATACTCAGGCATCCTTGCTGCGTTAGGCGTGATCGTTGCACACTTTACAGCAACTCCGTACTTCTTCGTTGCGTTGGCGGAGTCTATCGTCACCTGGTCGTCTGTCTCATTTCTGTGAACAAGTCCCAGATCATAATACTCGGTCTTCAGATCAACATATGGGGTGATAAGGATATCCTTTATCTCCTGCCAGATGATCCTGGTCATCTCATCGCCGTCCATCTCGACGAGCGGTGTTTTCATAGCGATTTTAGCCATTGGTAAATTACCTCCAGTTATTAGTTTATCTTACAAATAGAAATACAGAGCAAGTGCTATCGCTGCTGTTATCGGAACGAGCAGCAGCTCTGTCTTGCTGAGTGAAAGGCTTGTTTTAAGGTCAAACCCTTCCATTCCGTTATGCTTTATAATTGCGCCTATGACCCCGAACACCGAGCCTATCATAAGGCAGAATGCAAAGTGAAGGTCAAAAGCGCCGAAGGGTACGAGCGCACCTGCTATGAACCACAAAAAATACCAGCCCATGCCCTCGGTGCCTGTCGGGCGCTCGTCTGCCGAACGTGATGCTGCGCCAAAGACACCTCTGCGGCCGTAAGAGGAACCGGAGCTGTTCAGAGTCTGGACAAGTCTGTCCGTTCCTGCGTGGCTTGCCCTGTCCTGAGCGATCATCTGATCGACCTGAGCCTTTGCACGCTCTCGCCTGTCCATCCCGGGTCTGACGTTCGGTGTGCTGCGATAGGTGCTGCGGTAGGTGCTGCCGCTCTGATGACTTGGTATGCTCTCATAAAGTGAGCTGCGTTCTCTTCTGCCCTGAGCGAGCATCTGATCGACCATAGCCAATCCCTCTGCCTGACTCATTCTGCCCTGCTGCTGATACTGACCGTTCTGTCCGTAGACGTTCTGAGGGTCATATCTGCCCTGCGCATCATAAGGGTTGAAACCCTGCTGAGGCTGCTGCAGCGGCTGCCCTGTCTGAGGGTCAAACCTCGGCTGAGGCGCTGTGCCGTACATAGGCGCCCCGTAGGTCACGGTCTGCCCACGCATCTGAGCTGCCATTGCCTCTGCCTGATAGTTTGAGGTATCGGTATATATGCTGTTGAAGTTATCCGTAGCGTAGGGGTCGTTCTCACCCACCTGATAGGCAGGCACAGATTGCTGAGGGGGGCTCTGCCGAACAAAAGGCTGCTGCACAGGCGGCCGCTGCCACTGCATATTCGGCTGTGGCTGACCCTGCATACCCTGCGATGCCATCGGAGCAGGCTGTTCTGTATACCGGTTCACATACCCCGTGGGCTCGCCGTTTCGGTTAGTCATCGACCTGTCTCTGAGGTCGTTGTGGGCAGGCATTATCGGCTCTTCCATTCCCACCTTCTCAGGCTCATACTGATAAGG
Organism: Ruminococcus sp. UBA3800; assembly: GCA_002368715.1. Lineage (GTDB taxonomy): Bacteria > Bacillota > Clostridia > Oscillospirales > Ruminococcaceae > Hominimerdicola. The sequence goes on along the minus strand of DFEO01000152.1, from coordinate 3,016 downwards.
TCCGCCATACTGAGGCTGACCCTGATAATAGGGCTGAGCGCTGTTCTGCGGCGGAGGGGGAGGCGGAGGCGTCTGCCTGTCGATATCTTCAAGCGAGATATCCTCGACCCCTGACAGCCCCGCAAAAGGGCTTTTCTGTCTTCTGACAGGGGCAGGCTCTGGCTCATCGGAGAAAACACGGCCAAAAAACGAGCCTTCCTTACTTGCTTCCTTCAGCTCTTCGGCATACATCTCATTTATTTCGGATTCCTCACCAAAGATATCGTCACGTTCGGACATCAGTCTGCCCTCCTTTAGCAATCAGATCACTTCAGGTTCTCTCTTGTATAATCGAGAAGTCCTCCTGCAAGCATGATCTCCTTTGTTCTGCCTGTAAGCTCGCACAGAACGGGTATCTCACAGCCCTTGGTCTTGTTTACGACCGTCAGCTCTGTCTTGTCAGCCAGAACGTCAGCTCTTACGTTCTTGATAGCGATATCATCGCCCTGATCTATCTTGTCATAGTCAGCTTCGTTCACGAATGTGAGCGGCAGGATGCCTGCATTTATAAGGTTTGCTCTGTGGATACGGGCAAAGCTCTTTACAAGCACTGCCTTGATACCGAGATAGAGCGGTGCGAGCGCTGCATGCTCACGGGACGAGCCCTGACCGTAGTTAGCTCCGCCGACGATAATGGATACGCCCATATTCTTGGCTCTTCTCGGGAACTCCTCATCACATACGGTAAAGCAGTGCTGAGAGATAGCCGGTATGTTTGATCTGAGCGGCAGTATCTTTGCACCCGCAGGCATTATGTGGTCGGTAGTGATATTGTCGCCCACCTTGAGGGATACCTGACACTCGATATCCTCGACCAACGGAGCCGTTTCGGGATAAGGCTTGATGTTGGGGCCTCTGAGGACCTCAACACTGTCCATATCCTCGACAGGCGCAGGGTCTACCACCATATTGTCGTTTATCATAAACTGGCTCGGAACGCTTATCTCCGGCATCTCGCCGAGAGTTCTCGGGTCTGTGAGATAGCCTGTGAGAGCGGATGCGGCAGCTGTCTCGGGTGAAACGAGATATATCTGGCCGTCCTTAGTTCCCGAACGTCCAAGGAAGTTACGGTTGAATGTCCTGAGCGATACTCCGCCCGAGTTAGGTGCCTGACCCATACCTATGCAGGGGCCGCACGCAGACTCGAGGATACGGGCGCCTGCGTCGATCATATCGGCAAGAGCGCCGTTCTGTGCGATCATATTGAGCACCTGCTTTGAGCCGGGTGCGATAGCCAGCGAAACGCTCGGGTCTACTGTCTTGCCCTTCAGAATGTGAGCTACCTTCATCATATCCACATAAGAGGAATTGGTACACGAACCGATACATACCTGATCTATCTTGAGCTTTCCGATCTCGTCGCAGGTCTTGACATTGTCGGGAGAATGAGGGCAGGCAGCCTGAGGAACGAGCTCTGAAAGATCAATGTCTATGACCTCGTCATACTCAGCGTCATCATCCGCCTTCAGCTCCTGCCAAACCTCAGCTCTGTCCTGAGCCTTGAGGAACGAAAGTGTTATCTCGTCCGAGGGGAAGATAGATGTAGTGGCACCAAGCTCCGCACCCATATTGGTGATAGTAGCTCTCTCGGGAACAGACAGTGTCTTAACGCCCTCTCCGCAGTACTCGATGACCTTGCCAACTCCGCCTTTGACGCTCATTATCCTGAGCACCTGAAGGATAACGTCCTTTGCCGATACCCAAGGTCTGAGCATTCCTGTAAGGTTGACCTTGACGATCTTGGGGTAGGTTATGTAGTAAGCGCCACCGCCCATTGCAACAGCGACGTCAAGTCCGCCGGCACCGATAGCTATCATACCTATTCCGCCGCCTGTCGGTGTGTGGCTGTCGGAGCCGATAAGTGTCTTACCGGGGATGCCGAAGCGCTCGAGGTGGACCTGGTGGCAAATGCCGTTGCCGGGGCGTGAAAAATATATGCCGTGCTTTTTGCACACAGAGCCTATAAAGCGGTGGTCGTCTGCGTTCTCAAAGCCCGACTGGAGCGTGTTATGGTCGATATAAGCGACCGACTTCTCGGTCTTTACTCTGGGCACACCCATAGCCTCATATTCAAGATAAGCCATTGTGCCTGTTGCGTCCTGAGTAAGAGTCTGGTCGATCCTTATGCCGATCTCCTGACCCTTTACAAACTCTCCGTCAACCAGATGAGCCTTCAGGATCTTTTCAGTCAATGTAAGTCCCATTAAAAACAATCCCTTCATTTATTCATTGAGCATTTTGTCTCAACTTATATTTTACTATAAATCAGAATTAATGTCAAGAGAGATAACCGACATTACACGGCTTTTTCACGATTTCAGAAATTATGAACATTTCTTAACGGATCGGACTATTGAAGGCTGTTCTCGCTTTGCTCGAACAGCCAAATGCTGAAAATGGTATCCCCGCCTTCGGCGGGGATACCATTTTCAGCGAAACTATCAATTCAGTTCATATTATCAGCCATAAAGAAGAGACTGTTTTAATCGCCCTCCCAGAGGGTAGTCTTCGACAGGTCTTTTCTTTTGCACCACTGCGTGGATCTTGGGAAAGAGAAAAACAGCACGCCGCTTTTTAGCAACGTGCTGTCAGATCAATAGCTGTATATACTAACGTTCCCTCGGCAAAAACCATAGCATAAGAAGAGGCACCGAGCAACAAAGTTCATAGTACGGACTCTGCTGTGAACGTCAAAGCCGTGCGGCGAGCACTCAGTTGTTGATAAGCTTGTCCTCGCTGCTCCAGCTGTAAAGCTTTCTGATCTCCTTGCCGACCTTCTCGGAAGGATGCTCAGCGTGAAGCTTTCTCATAGCCTTGAAGTGTACCTGAGAGCCTGCGCTCGACATATCAAGCAGGAACTCCTTTGCAAAAGAACCGTCCTGGATGTCTGCAAGCACCTTCTTCATAGCCTTCTTGGTGTCCTCTGTGATGATCTTGGGTCCGGTGATGTAGTCGCCGTACTCAGCTGTGTTGGAGA
>DFEO01000084.1 GCA_002368715.1 Ruminococcus sp. UBA3800 | reverse complement strand
GATGCTGTATCGGGTGTTCTGATCGGAAAGCCTATGGACGAAGCATACGCTGAGGAATATAAGAAGCTGCTTGTTCAGGTGATAGATGACCCTAGATTGCCGGTGGTATGTAATCTGAACATAGGTCATGCTATGCCTCGCTGCATAATCCCCTTTGGTAAGCAGGCCGTAGTTGATACTGATAATCAGATCATAAGATTTACTGAATAAAATCAAGCGTGGGTTTAATGCCCACGCTTTTTTGTTGGTTATAAAATAAAGCAGATAAGCCCCGAGCAGCCGTCGTTTATCATTCTCTCGATAGTCTCCCGAAGCTTCATTCTTGCGTCGTCGGGCAGCTTTGAAAGCTTTGCTCCCAGCCCCTCCTTCACAAGCTCGTGGACGGATTTGCCGAAGATATTTGACTCCCAGATCTTTTCGGGGTCGTCCTCAAAATCTCCAAGCATATAGAGCGCCAGCTCCTCCGACTGCTTCTGTGTTCCGACGATAGGCGAAACCTCGGTGTTCACTGTTGTTTTCATCATGTGTACAGCAGGAGCCTTGGCTTTCAGCCTTATGCCGTATTTGCCGCTTTGCCTGATTATCTCCGGTTCTTCGAGCTTCAGCTCTCCGGCTTCCGGCAGCACGATGCCATAACCGGTGGCTTCCATCTCATCTATCGCATTCTGATATTTTGCGAACCTTTTTTTTATCTGCATAAGCTCCAATATCCTTGGCATAAGATCGTTCTCGTTTTTGATATCAAGCTCTGCTGCTTCACCGATGACCTTGAAAAACAGATCGTTCACAAGCTCAGCGCCTATGACAGCTGTTCCGTTTGCCGGGTCAAGGCTTACGATATCGCTTTTTGATATCCATTCGCTCTGTCCAAGCTTTTTAGACAGAGCCTCAATATCTCTGAGCGTTTCGGCTCCCTCGGCACTGGTGCGTATGTCCGCAAAAAGCCCTGTTTTAAGCCAGTGTCCGTTGTCAAGGCTGCCCACCCAGCCCGGAAGGTTTATCCTTATCTCTCTGACAGGAAATGCATAGAGTACATTTTTCAGTATCAGTGCTATTGTCTGCTCGTCAAGCTCCAGACAGTTAAGGGCGATGACAGGTGTTTGATATTTCTGCTCCAGTTTTTCGGCAAGCTCTTTAGCTTCCTCGCTTTCGGGGTCTGTACAGTTTAGGATAACTGCGAACGGTTTGTTTATCTGTCTCAGCTCACCGATGATGCGCTCCTCGCACTCCTCATATTCCTCTCTCGGCAGCCCTGTTATACTGCCGTCGGTCGTCACCACCAGCCCGATAGTCGAGTGCTCGGTGATGACCTTTCTTGTGCCGACCTCGGCCGCCATATTGAAAGGTATCTCCTCATCGAACCACGGTGTCATCACCATTCTCGGCGCTTCGTTCTCGATATATCCCTGAGCGCTCGGGATTATGTAGCCGACACAGTCTATCATCCTGACGCTGCAGGCCGTCCCCTCACCAAGCTCCACGTTCACTGCCTGCTCGGGTATGAACTTAGGTTCGGTGGTCATTATCGTCCTGCCTGCGGCAGATTGCGGCAGCTCATCCACGGCCCGTTCACGGCTGAAGTCGCTCTTGATATTCGGTATCACCAGCTGCTGCATAAATTCTTTTATAAAGGTCGATTTTCCCGTTCTTACAGGGCCGACCACACCTATGTAGATATTGCCGCCCGTTCTCTGGGATATGTCTTTGTATATATCACTGCTCATCCTGATGCCTCCGATCTGAATTTTATATCGCTGTGCTGTTTGCTGTGCCCGAGGGTATAAGCAGAACTCCCTTCAATGTCTGCTCGTCGTCAAGTTCGTTGCCTGCTCTTATAGCTTCGACCGAAGCACGGTATCTCTTTGCCACATCCCATAGCCCGTCACCCTCTTCACACCTGCAAAGGCGCACACAAAAGCCCTCGGGCTTTTGCTCTTCGCTTTCGCTGTCTATCTCGATACCGCTTACAAGCTTTATCTCGTCGTTTTCTCTGATCTTTGCTTTTATTGCAACAACAGCCGAAAGGTCAGCCGAGCTGTCGCCTGTCAGCCGATAGGAGCAGCTCTCGGCCTCGGCACACACCTCGACCGTGCAGCTGCCAATGTCGCCCTCAGCTGTCAGCTCCTTTTCAAAAGCTTCATCCTTCTCAATGAACACAGGCATACCCTCGCTGCTCCTGCCCAGCATCTCAAAAAACACATTTCCGTATACGGTCAGCCTGCCGCTGTCCTCATCATATCTGCTGCTCACATTGCTGCATCTTGCCGTGCAGCCAAGAACAGAACCAAGTCCCTCATCGTTGTTAGTGACGGTGCAGCTTACCTCCATATTCTCGCAAACTGTCCTGTCTTCTTTTTTTGTGCAGCCGTCCGCCGCAGTGAGCCTTGTTTGATAAATGGTGGAAAAAGCATCGCTCACCATTTGTCCCTGCTCATATTTTACAGCCCTGCATCTTACCAGCAGCACGATCTCACACTCGGCGACCGTTGCGCTGCCCTGTTTCGGTGTTATCTCACATTCAGTGCAGCTTATATCGACATCAGCCTCAAAGTCGTCATCTATCCCGTCGATATCTATTATCTGACTGAAAGCAAGCGTATAGCTCATAGTCTGCACATCTGCATCCTCATCATCTCCGCTCGGAGTATACATCACCCTCAGCTCGCAGTCGCCCTTTGTTACCAGCTTGCCTGCGATCATCTTGTGCTCCTTGGGTATCACCCTGCACGAGCTGTCGAGAACCGTGCCTATCGGAGGTTTGCTTTTTGAAAGCTCCAGCTCCTCGATAAGCGTTATCCGCTTTGTTGCCGCAAGCCGTTTTGCAGGGTAAGTCACCCGCTCCTTTCTGGTCTCTATCCCGGCTCCCTCGGCATCGCTGATTATCTCGGCATCTGCGCTTGACACCGCCTTTATACGAATGCTGAGCGCTCCTCTGATATCGAGCCTTCTGCTGCCGGAGGCCCGGCAGTTTATGTAGTCGCATTTTGTGCTGATATATACGACAGAGTCCTGTGCATCGCTGTCAAGCTCTGCCGAACGCACAAACCCCACATCCTGCTCGATACAGTTGATCTTGTTCGACCCCTCACTCAGATACCACACTCTTATCTTTGCGTCAACATTGTAGCTGAGCTTTTCACCGCTCACAGAATGCGGTTCGGCGCTTGGTGTCACGCAGCACCGCAGCACCCTGAAGATATCCGGATAATAGTCGGGCAGCACGATATCCTTTTCTATCGGCTGTTCGCAGGTCGTATCGAGCACAGTTTTCTCAGTGCAGACGGCGGTCTTTCTGACCTTTATCTCGTTGTTATCCATTACTCGGTTCCTCCCGTTTCAATATTTCTAAAACAGTATATTCAGAGTTCTTGCCGTCTATGCAAAAAAACTGCCCTTCGTTTTCACAAAGGACAGTTGTCATCATGATCATATTTACTGAAATCTATCTCCGGCGTTTATCTTTCTTCACCCATAAAGAACAGCGCAAGCGTTCCCGGCCCTGAATGGGCACCTATAACGGGACCCGTATAGCAGATATGAACTACCGTGTCATTTCCGAGCCGCTCTTTCATAAGCTTTGCGGCATATTCAGCATCCTCCAGACAGTCGCCGTGGCAGATAGCCACTTCTTTGTTTTCCCAGCCGTTGACCTTCTCGCTCATCAGCTCGACCAGTTTGTTTATCGACTGCTTTCTGCCTCTTATCTTTCCCAGAGGGATAAGATGACCCTCATTGTCAACATGGAGGATAGGCTTTATACCAAGCACCGAACCCGCCACAGCCGCAGCTGTCGAAACTCTTCCGCCTCGCCTGAGATATTTCAGATCGTCAACAGTAAACACATGGCAAAGGTGCAGCTTGTTTGCTTCAAGCCACTCGGCAAGCTTATCAATGCTCATACCCTCTCTTTTCTTGCGCTCAGCCTTGATCAGAAGAAGCCCCTCACCGCTGGAAGCACACAGCGAGTCCACACAGATTATCTTTGCATCGGGATATTTATCCATAAGTGTGTCTCTGGCTATACAGGCGCCGTTGTAGCTTCCGCTGAGTCCCGAGGAAAACCCGAGATACAGGATATCATAGCCTTCCTTTATCGTATCCTCAAAAGCCTGCTCATATACAGCAGGCGGTATTTGCGAGGTTTTTGTCGAAGCGCCGTTGCGCATACGGTCATAAAACACCTTCATTGACATCTCGTCACCGATATAAGAAGTGGAGTCGACCTCATAGGAAAGATCCAGAAGCTTAACATCCATTTTATCCAGAATATCTCGTGAAAGATCACAGGTAGAGTCTGAAAAAAGACGATAGCCCTTTTTAGCGCACATTTCAAGCACTCCTTTATAATGATAATTGCATTTGACAGCAAAATGTCTGCCGACTGATACCATTATATCACATTATTCTCAAATTGTAAAGGAATTTTTGAAAAAATACGTTTATTTTATCCTGCTGTCTGCTCGAACCGCTGTGTCAAAAGTGCTTTTTCGCCTTCAAAACTTATATAAACCTCTCCGTGAGTGCCTGACAGTATCTCGTCAGACACAAGATCAGCTATCTCGTTCTGAACGATCCGCCTTACACCTCTTGCTCCGCTCCCGTTTTTTAAAGCTGTCTCGGCTATCTGCAAGGGCAGGGACGGTACAAATACAGGCTTCACTGCCTTGCCCTCACATTTTTTCCCAAGCTCCGAAAGCTCCGCTTCCGCAATGAGTGAGAGGCTCCTTTCCGTGTGATCCTCAAACACTATCACCTCGTCTATCCTTGACATCAGCTCGGGTGACAGACACTCTCCTATGGCTTTTTTGATCGTGCTTTCGGGGTTTTGATCCTTCTGAGTAAAGCCTACGGGCTTTTCATCCTTCACCTGACGCACTCCCAGGTTTGAGGTCAGTATTATTATCGACCCTGCAAAACAAACGCTTCT
>DFEO01000151.1 GCA_002368715.1 Ruminococcus sp. UBA3800 | reverse complement strand
TCGACTGGCACATCCTCAGCGACGGAGACCCCAGGACCCACCAGAGCGAGGCTGTCGCTTTCTTCAAGGAGATGGCCAACACCTATAAGGGCTATAACAACGTTCTTTATGAGATATGCAACGAACCAAACGGCGGCGTGACCTGGAACGGCGGCATCAAGTCCTACTGCCAGAGCGTTGTGAGCGCTATAAGACAGTATGACAAGAACGCTGTGATAATCTGTGGAACAGGCACCTGGAGCCAGGATATAGACCAGGTGGTCGGCAACAGACTTTCCGATCCGAAATGTGTTTATGCGCTCCACTTCTATGCTAACACTCACACCGACTGGCTGAGAAACAGGCTCCAGAGCTGCTATAACAGCGGCCTGCCGGTCCTTGTTTCCGAGTTCGGGACTTGTGATGCCAGCGGAAACGGCGGCTTCAACAAGAGCCAGACCCAGATATGGCTGACTCTTCTTGACAAGCTGAAGGTGGGATATATAAACTGGTCCGCATCAAACAAGAACGAAACGGCTTCGGCTTTCAAGCCGGGAACTAACCTGAAGGCTATCAGCGCAGGAACCTCTCAGCTGACCGAAAGCGGAAAGCTTGTAAGAGACTGGTACAGAAGCCACTGATAAAAATATAACAAAGTTTTTTTCAAGGCAGACCTCTTTTTTGTGGGGTCTGCCTTATTTTTGCAAAATGGATAGGTGGTTGTTGACAACTTTTTTAATATGTGGTACTATTTTAACATATTGTTTTTGGAGGAAATACATCATGAGCGAGCTGGTTTTAGAAACCGCTCAGCTGACCAAGGCTTTCGGCAAAAAGAAGGCCGTCAACGGCGTCAGCCTTCATGTCGAGAAGGGCTCGGTATATGGCTTTATCGGCAAGAACGGAGCGGGAAAAACGACTTTTATGAAAATGGTATGCGGGCTCTCCGCACCGACTTCGGGCAGTATGACTATCTTTGGTCAGACGGGAGCCGGGATAAAAAGCATAAGACATAAGATAGGATGTCTTATAGAGGATCCCGGTATTTTTCCAAAGCTTTCTGCTTTTGAAAATCTCAGGCTCAAATGTCTTGCTATGGGCTGCTATGACAAAGACTATATTAACGGCCTTCTTGAAAAGGTGGGTCTTGCCGACACGGGCAAAAAGCACACCGGGCGGTTCTCGCTGGGTATGAGACAGAGGCTGGGTATTGCTATGGCTCTTGTGGGCGAGCCGGAGCTTCTGGTGCTCGACGAGCCGATAAACGGACTTGATCCCCAGGGAATAGCCGAGGTGAGAGAAACTATCCATTCTCTCAGCGAGGGAAGCGGGATAACCATTCTTATCTCGAGCCACATCCTTGACGAGCTTGCAAAGATAGCCACACATTACGGTATTATAAATGAGGGCGTTCTTATAAAGGAGATGTCTGCCGAGGAGATGCTCGAGGCCAGAACAGACGGTATCGACATCAGGATTGACAACTTCGGAAAGGCAAGCGAGGTCCTTGGCAATATGGGCCTTAGCTTCCGCCTGCTGGAGCCCTTCCATATCTCGGTCGATGCCGACAAGCAGAGAGCTGCCGAGATAAACCGTGCTCTTGTAACGGGCGGTGTCGAGGTATCCGAGCTTGTTATCCACAGCGAGGATCTTGAGTCCTACTATCTCAAGCTGACAGGAGGTGTGCAGAATGCTTAAACTTTTAAGAATGGATATGCACAGGCTCCCCAAGGGACTGGCTTTCAAGATCATTCTGATCCTGCTGCTGGGAGAGTTCACGCTGACAGCCTTTGCTTTCAGCTTTATGATGAACAGGGCGGATGATCTGACTGAGGTGTATCAGATACTCGGCATAAGCAGCGATGTTATGACAGCTCCTCTGTTTTTAAGGCTCACGCTGGGTCAGCTGGGCGACTTTGCTATGTATATGGCTATCTTTGTGGTGCTCTTCTCGAACGGAGATTTCCACTCGGGATTTATAAAGTCGATAGCAGGTCAGGTGAAGAGCAGGAGTATGCTCGGCGCTTCAAAGTTTATCTCGGTGATGATCTACACGGTGTTCTATTTCTGTGTTTCTGTCCTCATCAGCATTATAGAGCTTGCTGTTTTCTTTGACGGCCCCAAGGAACTAGGTTCGGGAGATTTCTGGCAGTATGCACTTCTGCTCCTGTTCATGTATATTTCGATGTCGGTCGTTATTGCAGCCATAGCTCAGTTTTTCAGGAGCAACCTTATCGGCATCATCAGCGGTGTTGCGATCTCTATCGGCCTCATATCCGCAATACTTAATCTTGTGAATATGCTGGTCAAGAAGATCGGCTTTGATATCGACCTTGCTGAATACACCATTACAGGCAGTATCAAGTCTCTTCAGATAGGCGGCAGCATAGGCGACTATACACAGCACATAGTAGTCTGCCTCGTTTATATGATAGTAGCGGCTGCGGCAGCGCTTATCTCGTACAACAAGAGAGATATCGCATAATAAAAGCAAACAGCTTATAATAAAAACGGTATGTCTGAGCTTTCAGACATACCGTTTTGTGCTGTTATGCTATTGTGCTGCTTCGGCTTCGTCCCTGCTGTCAAGGAGCATACCGCTGTCCTCGGTCATACCGAAGATCTTCCAGCTGGGTCCCATTCTTCCCACATAGATGTAAAGCTTTGCTTCCTGGGTGTCCTTGGTGCCGCTGAAGGTGACATTGACCACAAGCTCATAGGCTTCCGAAATGCTTGGCTTTCTGCCATAGGCTTTTTTATACTCGCCAAGGTCATATTCATCCTTATCGAGCTTGGTCTCCTTGCCGAACTTCACCGAGATCGTGTAGCCCTCGCCATACTGTTCGATAAAGCTGGAATAGAGGACCTTTTTCATGACCTCCTCTTTTGAGTAGCCGCCCTCTTTTCGCTGGGTCTCGTATTCATCCTTCATATCCGATGGGAAGCAGTCGATGAACTTGTCGAAATCGCTGTTCTGGATAGCCGCAAAATACTGCTTTACCACATCACGCTTGTCGCTCTTGAAGATAACGCCGCTTCTCCACAAAACGACGACCACCACAGCCACGAACACCACAGCCGAGATGATAAGGGTCTTGATACCTGCATTCCGGTCATAGTTGCGGCGCTGTTTTCTTGCTTCACGCCTTTCCTTTTCCCATTTGGCATATACCGCCTTATCCTCTTCCGAGCGGAAGCGTTCGGGCTTTGTAGCTTTTTTATACTTTATTGCTGCTTTCGAGTTTTTCAGCTTCGGGTCACCGTAACCGCACTTGTCACAGTATTTTCCGCTGTACATCTCTCCGCAGGATCTGCAAACTTTTGCCATTGTTTCACCTTTTCCGATATTAGTGCTTTAATAATACACCTTTTCGAGCTCTTTGTCAATGCCTGAAATAACAGGAGCCGTCCGGTATCACGAACGGCTCCTGTCGGAAGTATAGAATATGAAAAATTAGAGATCGGCTTGTTTATCAGCTTATCAGAAGCCCAGTCCGTAGCCTCCGAAATACTCTCTCAGTCCATCCTGGCCGCCGTAGTAATCATAATAATCATTATAATTCTGCTCAGGCTGCTGCTCATTCTGGTTGTCCTGTGATACAGACTCTGCGGTAGACTCACCGAGAACCACGTCAACGCTTATCTTCTTGCCGTTTCTGTAAATAGTCAGGTTCACGGTGTCACCTACACTGAACTGGTTCTTGACCTCGTTGAGCTCGCTGAGATTTGTGATGAATTCATCGTTTATACCGATGATGATATCATTCTCCTGAATGCCTGCGGCTTCGGCTCCGCCGCCCTCTGTAACCCCCTTGACAAGGAAGCCCTGAGGTATACCGTAATATGAAGCATAAGCGCTCGAAACGTTGGTGCCTGTTATGCCAAGGCTCGGTCTGCCTGTAACATAGCCGTTCTTCATAAGGTCATCAACGATCGGGAGAGCGTCATCTATCGGGATAGCGAAGCAAAGGCTGTCCGCAACGGAAGCATCAACTCTTGCCGATGCTATACCGATGACCTGACCGTAGGCATTTATCAGCGGTCCGCCCGAGTTTCCGCCGTTGATAGCGGCATCCGTCTGGATATAGTTTATCGTTCTGTCCTCAATGGTGAGCGTCCTGTCCGTAGCGGAAATGATACCTGCTGTAACGGAGTTCGCAAGACTGAGGCTTACGGGGTTTCCTATTACGATAGCAGCCTCGCCTATCTGAAGGTCGGCCGATGTGCCGAACTCGGCTGCGGTGAGCCCCTCTGCCTTTATCTTCAAAACTGCGATATCTGTCTGCTCGTCTGAGCCTACCAGCTCGGCAGTATAAGTGAGGTTATCCTCGTTCTCATCGGAGTTCTTTGATGTCCCCGAGTCGGATGTTTCGTCTGAATTTGAATAGTTGCTCGGGAGCACTACGCTTATTTCCTGAGCGTCCTTTACAACGTGTGCGTTTGTAAGGATATAACCGTCATCGCTCATTATGATGCCGGAGCCTGTTCCCATTCCGTTCTGGAGAACGGTCGAGATGCCCACTACCGAGGGCGATACCTTTTCAACTATGTCAGGAATGGTAAGTGCATCCTTTGGTGTCGAGAGCTGCTGGATAGTCGGCAGGTTCTCACGGTCTACCGAGCTCTTTGTTTTTGCAGATGTAGGCTGAGATTTCTTGCTGCTCGACTCCGAGTCGGAGCTCTGGATAACATTGTTTCCCGAGATAAGTGTATAGCCCACTATCGAAGTGGTGCCGATAGCGGCAACGCAGAGAACTGCGATAATGCCTGTGAGTATCTTTTTGCTTGCGGGCGTCTTTTTCTTTGTCTTGAAAGTATACTCGCCTGAAGCACCTCTGGAATACGCATCGAACTGCGCCTGGCCGTAAAGCTGCTGAGGCTCCTGCTCTCTTGTGTCGAACTCTGTGCCGTAACGGCTGTTTTGATCGTTCCTGTAATCGTTCATGATAATGCCTCCTGATATGTAAAGGAGCGGGCTTTTGTCCCGTCCTGTCTGACTATAACTTATTATATACCGCAATGTGATAATTAAATGATAGTTTTAACAATTTTTTATGTTTTTTACCGTCTGCGATTGTGATAAACACGTTGATACTGTGAAAACACAGCCCGGCTCCCGAAGAGCGAAAACGGAGCAGCGAAAACAGACCTGTATTTTTATAATAAATGCAAAAAAATTGTTAATTGGTGTTGAGGGCGGCGAATATTTGAAAATATAAAAAGGTATTATTATCGGGAGTCTATGATGTGCACAAAAAGTTTTGTTGCTCTTTGTTAAAATTGCCGAATTTGGATAAATCAATAAAAAAATGACTTTCGTAAACGATTAACCTTGCTTGACAATCATAACTGGTTTTGGTATAATTATGATTAGCATAATGACCCCTTATGTGCATTTTCTGTATATTATTGTGACTATTGAATATCGCATGAACGCCCTTTTTGAGCATTTTGTACAGAACACAGGAGCTCGGAGCGATCTTCTGAGGGTCTTATGAATTTTGTCTGTTTTGCACAAGCGACCGCCCGAAAACAGGCGGCGGAGGGCTTGGATCGTCCTGAGAGGAAACGTTTATGAGCGTGATACTGTCTACCAGAGGTGTTTGCCGTGATTTCAAGATCGGCGACGGGAGCATAGTCTCGGCACTAAAAAACATCAATATTGAGATAGAACAGGGCAAGCTCACGGTGCTCAGGGGCAGGTCCGGAAGCGGAAAGACGACCCTGATAAACATACTGGGGGCGCTGGATAAGCCGACCAGAGGAAATGTGTTTTTCGGTGAGCGTGATATAACCAGGCTCTCGGAGAGAGCAAGGGACGATATCAGGCGCTATGAAATGGCTTTCGTTTTTCAGTCGGTAGCTCTGATGTCGGGTATGACGGCCTATGAGAACGTTGAGTTCGGGCTGAGGCTTGCAAAATTTCCTTACGATCAGAGAGCTAAGCGGACAAGGGAATGTCTGAAGAATGTGGGGCTTGAAAAAAGGATGGTCCACCGTCCCGGCGAGATGTCGGGAGGCGAGCAGCAGAGGGTCGCTATCGCCAGGGCCATAGCGCACAAGCCGAAGATCGTTTTTGCTGACGAGCCTACGGCGGAGCTCGATACAAATACGGCTCTGCATATCGTGAAGCTTTTCAAGGAGCTTGTAGCGAACGAAGGCATGACTATCGTTATGACGACGCATGACCCGAGCATGATGGATGTTGCTGACAGGGTCTATACGCTGGAGGACGGTGAGGTAGTTGAGTGAAGCTGTTGATACTATTATAACCGCCGATGATGACGAATATATGATCAGGTGTGAAAACCTGGTGAAGATATATAAAACATCTGATGTTGAAGTGGTAGCGCTTCAGGGGCTCGATCTTGATGTGAAAAAGGGCGAGCTGATGGCTATCGTCGGAAACTCGGGAAGCGGCAAGTCCACGCTGCTGAATATGCTGGGAGGGCTGGATAAGCCTTCGGCGGGAAGTCTTTATGTGGACGGCAAGAACCTTCTTAAATTTACTGACAGAGATTATATGGAATATAAGCGCAGGACTGTCGGGTTTGTCTGGCAGAACAATGCGAGGAACCTGGTGCCTTATTTGACGGCGGTGCAGAATGTTGAGCTTCCGATGCTTTTGGGCGGAGCACACAAGAAACGCCAGAAGGCGCTGGAGCTTCTGGACAGGGTCGGGCTTCTGAAGAGGAAGAATTCGAGGCTGGATCAGATGTCGGGAGGCGAGCAGCAGAGAGTGGCGATTGCCATAGCGATGGCGAACGACCCGAGGCTGCTGCTGGCAGACGAGCCGACAGGTTCGGTGGACACGAAGACATCCAATATGATACTGGATATCTTCAAGGATCTTAATAAGAGCGAGGGCGTTACGGTCGTTATTGTTACGCATGATGTAAAGCTTGCGGACCATATCGACAGGGTCGTCGCTATAAGAGACGGCAGGACAAGTTCCGAGATCGTTAGAAAGCGCTCCTATGTGGAGGAGCTGAACGAGATGGGAGATATAGTTCTGGTCGAGGAGCAGCAGGAGGAACCTGTTCACGAGGAGTTTCTGGTGCTCGACCGATCGGGGCGTGTTCAGCTGCCAAAGGAGTTTCTGGAGTCGCTGGGAATAAAGGGCGGCGAAAAGATAAAAGCAGAGCTCGATGCGGAGAATGACAGGGTCGTTCTTTTCAGGTCGGGCAGTTAAGAAAGGTTAAAACCCGAAAGGGTCTTAATAAAGGGATCTGTGTACTATTTATAATGTATATATAAGTAGGTTTGATTCTCGCAAAATGATCATTTTGAGAAAGGTGGATTCACAAGTGAAGGACACAAGGTTCAGACGTGTCATATCATCGGCGCTTGCGCTGGCTCTGTGCTGCTCGTGCGGCATAGGCGCTTTTGCGTCGGAAAATGACTCGTCAGACACGACTGATTCTGCGGCAAGAGTAACCGGAACCGACTCTCTGAGACAGACTTCCTACACAAACTATGTAGACAAGTATGCCGATGAGGCAAGGCCTGACAAGGAAGTTCAGGTCATGGGCAAGGATTACGATCCCGGTTCGGTAGAAGGAGCAGAGATCTCGGTCACAACAGTTGACGGAAAAAGCGACGTTATGCAGTGGGCCAATCAGGAGGGCTCGGTGTCATACAAGGTACAGGTGCCTGAGACGGGAGTTTATAACATCAAGATGAGTTATGAGGCTCTCGACAGCAACACCAATGACGTTGAGTTTTCATTATTGATCGACGGCCAGACACCATATTCTACGGCAGGAAGAATAACTCTGCCCAAGAGATGGATGAATGAGTCGGAAATAAAGCAGGATTCGAGACAGAATGATATCCGTCCCGGACAGATCTCTGTGCCATGTTGGCAGGAGCTTGCGTTCGAGGATATCGACGGTCTTTACAACGAACCTCTCGAGTTTTTCCTCGAGAAGGGTGAGCATACATTCACCTTTGAGTCAGAGAAGGCAGAATTTGCTATGGAGTACTTCACTCTCTATCAGCATAAGGTGCCGGATGCTTATGTCAGCCCCACGGACGATCAGCTTTCCTTAGCCAGCGGACAGCTAATCAAGCTCGAGGGCGAGACGGCAGCCTATAAATCAGCGAGAACACTTTATCCTACTTCCGATAAGAGCTCATACATAACCTCTTGCGAGAACGGTTCGAGCCCGACAAAGACCAGATACAACACCATCGGTTCGGGAAGCTGGACACAGGCTACCCAGACCGTTACATGGGAGGTCAATGTCAAGAAGGCCGGCTTCTACAAGATCGGTATCAGAGCAAGACAGGACCAGATGAGAGGTATGTATTCAAACAGAAGGCTCCTCATAAACGGAGAGGTGCCCTGCAAGGAAGCAGACCAGATCAAGTTCTACTATGATTCCGACTGGAGCGTTACCGTTCCCACATCAAATTCGGGAGACCCGATGTATTTCGAGCTCAAGGCGGGAGTGAATTATATCTCGCTTGAGGCTGTTCCCGGCGAGATAGGCGAGATAATGGGCCGTCTCGATGAGACAGTTTATAACATCAACAGCTATTACCGTCAGATCCGTCAGATCACAGGACCGGATCCCGATGAGTATAACAACTATATGATCGACCAGGCTATACCTTCGATCATTCCCGACTTCAAGAGCTATGCAAAGCAGCTCAGGAGCCAGAAGCAGCAGATCGAGGATCTGTCGGGTTCGGGCGGAACCGAGGCCGAGACTCTCGAGAAGATGGCGCTCGTTCTTGATAAGTGCATCAAGAAGCCTGACCTTATCCCTGAGATGATGTCACAGATCAAGGATAATGTTACAGCCCTTTCTTCGTTCATCAATCAGTACCGTGAGCAGCCGCTCGAGGTCGATATGATCGAGATCGCTACCTCGGACAAGGAGTTTACTTCGGTAGATTCTTCGTTCTTCGGCTCTCTCAGCTATGGCTTCCAGGCATTTATGGGCTCCTTCTGGGAGGACTACAACTCGCTTTCCGATGATGAGGGCGGCGAGTCGATGGAGTGCTGGGTATCCCTCGGACGTGATAACGCAGAGGCTGTTCAGCAGATCATCTCGAGTGACTATAACCCCGATGCAAAGACAAAGATAAACCTCAAGCTCGTTCAGGGCGGTATCGTCGAGGCAACATTCGCAGGCAAGGGTCCTGATCTTGCGCTGTTCATGGGCGGCGACTTCCCGATACAGCTTGCAGCAAGAGGAGTTCTGACAGACCTGAAACAGTTTGACGACTATGATGAAGTGACCACAAGATTCTCGAAGGACGCAATGGTGCTTTATCAGTATAATGACGGCGTTTACGGACTTCCTGTCAGCCAGACCTTCCCGATGCTGTTCTACCGCTCGGATGTGCTGAGCGAATATGAGATCGATCCGAAGACCGATCTTGCAACATGGGACGGACTTCTTAACTGTCTGCCGACTCTCCAGAGAAACTACCTTGAGGTCGGACTCATCCTCCCCGCAATGCAGAGCGTCGGCGGAACCACTTACGTTTCGGCTATCACCGAGCCCGGAAACACCTTCGCTATGCTGCTGCTCCAGCAGGGCCTCAACTACTATAATGAGGATCAGACAGCAACTACCTTCGATACTCAGGAAGCTATCGATGCATTCGATACATGGACCAAGTTCTATACGACTTACAGCTTCCAGCAGACATACGACGCATTCTCACGTTTCAGAACAGGAGATATGCCGGTAGTTATCCAGAACTATACGTTCTTCAACCAGCTCTCGGTCGCAGCTCCCGAGATCAAGGGATGCTGGGACTTCCAGCCGGTTCCCGGAACCGTTCAGGAAGACGGGACCATAAACCATGCAGCCAACTCCAACGGCTCGGGCGCTATCATCTTCACAAAGGCTCCCGATCAGGACGGCGCTTGGGATTTCATCAAGTGGTTCACATCGACCGAGACTCAGGTCAAGTACGGAAACAATATCGAGTCTATCCTCGGAACGATGGGACGTTTCGACACAGCAAACGTCGAGGCTCTTTCGCAGCTGTCATGGACTACCTCTGAGGTAAGCAACCTTTACGAGCAGCTCGATTCTCAGGTAGAGATACCGATAATCCCCGCTTCCTACGGTGTGACAAGAAACATAATGAACGCATTCAGAACAGTTGTAAACAGCTATGAGAACGCAAGAGACACATTGTTCTGGTATAACAAGGATATCAACGACGAGATCACTCGTAAGCTCGATGATCTCGGACTGTATAAAGATTAAGAAAGGGGAGTAGTGATATATGGCCAATAATACTGATCAGCCGATCATCCGACAGGGCAAGTGGAAATATACCTGGCATATGATGAAGACCAATAAGTCATGCTACATAATGCTCCTTCCCTTTATGCTGTTCTTCTTCATATTCACGATCATGCCGGTCGTAATGAGCCTTCCGATAGGCTTTACCAACTTCAATATGATCGAGACGCCGAAGTTTGTAGGACTTTCAAACTTCTACACACTGTTCCTCAACGATGACGTTTTCCTTATCGCAGTAAGAAACACTCTTATCTTTGCGATATTCACAGGACCGTTCTCCTATGTGCTCAGCTTCCTTATCGCTTGGCTGATAAACGAGATGAGCAACTTCTGGAAAACCTTCTTTACATTCGTTTATTACGCACCCTCAATGGTAACCTCGGTATATGTTACCTGGCAGCTGATCCTGTCGGGTGACTCCTACGGTTATCTCAACGCTATCCTTATGGATGTGGGGATACTCAACTCACCGGCACAGTGGCTGACCGATACGACCTACATACTTACGGTCGTTATCATCGTCCAGCTGTGGATGTCGATGGGTGCGGGCTTCCTTGCTATCCGTGCAGGCTTCCAGAACATCGACAAGTCGATGTATGAGGCAGGCGCTATCGAGGGTATCAAGAACAGATGGCAGGAGCTGTTTATGATAACGATCCCTTCAATGGGTCCTCAGCTTCTGTTCGCAGCCGTTATCCAGATATCGGCATCTTTCACCGTAGGTATCGTTGGACAGAACCTTGTAGGTCTTCCTTCGACCGACTATGCAGCCCACACGATCATGAACCACGCAACAGACTACGGCTCCATCAGATATGAGATGGGCTATGCGTCCGCTATCTGCTTTGTTCTGTTCGCTGCGATGCTTCTGGCAAATAAGGGCATCAACTGGCTGCTGGGCAAATATCTTGACTAGAAGGGGGGAGACATAAATGGCAAGAAAAAGAAGAAAAAAGCAGCAATCCATCGAAAAGCTGAAGGTCAGCGAAAAGAAGAAAAGAGTCAACGGCTCTCTCGGCGGAGACATTGCGATCTTCGTGTTCCTGTGTTTGCTGGGTATGTTTATGGTCTTCCCTCTGTATTATTCGATAATACAGTCGCTGAAGCCTGTCGAGGAGCTGTTCGTGTTCCCGCCTAAGCTTTACGTTTTAAACCCTACCACAAATAACTTCTCCGATATGTTCAAGGTCGCTGCAAGCTCGTGGCAGGTGCCGCTGTCGAGATACATCTTCAACAGCGTATTCATCACGATAGTTATCTGCGCTGCAAACCTGTTTGTTTGCTGCTGTGCCGCATTTGTTCTTTCAAAGTGCAAGTTCCCGGGCAGCAAAGCGATAAACCAGATAATCGTTATCGCCCTTCTGTTCTCCTCGAACGCAACATGGATCATGTCCTTCCTCGTAATGTCGAAGCTGCATATGATCGATACCTATTGGGCACTTATCCTGCCCAGCGTTTCCACAGCCATGGGTCTTTACCTTATGCGTCAGAGCATGACAACGATCCACGACTCGATGGTCGAGGCGGCAAAGGTGGACGGTGCGGGACTTTTCAGGATCTGCTGGCAGATCGTTGTTCCTAACTCGAAGCCTGCGCTGATGACACTTATCATCTTCGCTTTCCAGGGCGCCTGGAACATCCAGGGCGGAGCTCTTATCTACTCCGAGGAGCTCAAAACACTACCAACAGTTGTACAGCAGATCACGCTTGCAGGTCTTGCTCGTCAGGGCGTAACCTTTGCGGCTGCGGTCGTACTTCTGATACCACCACTCGTTGTATTCCTTATAGCACAGGGAAATGTCATGGAGACTATGGCAAACTCCGGTATGAAGGATTGATGATGAACTTAAATTTAAAAGGAAACAGGTGATAAGTAGTGTTGAGTTATAAAAATTCTCTTAAAAGAATAATAACGTCGGCAATGGCAGCTGCGCTGGCTCTCACAATGACCACCGCCGCATTTGCAGACGAACCGTACACCGCTTACAACTACGACTACTGGGAGTCAGCGATACCTTCGCAGAGCGCTTACAGAGTAAATGTAGCAGTAACGGGTGCGGATATGGGTCTTTCAAGAATGTCTGACCCCTCGGATCCACTCTTTTTAAATGAAGAGGCTCCTTCAGCACTGAAGGATGCTAAGGATCTCTATTATGATGATGACAACGAGACCTTCTGGATATGCGATACGGGAAATGATCGTATCCTCAGGCTCGACCGTGATCTGAAGCTCACGGGATGCTTTGACGGCGTCAGCGGTGATACGGAGATCGCTGTCAGAGAGGACGGTGTTTCGACCTTCGACGGACCTTCGGGTATCTATGTAAAGGAGAGCATCATCGACGGCAACCTCTATGTTTATATAGCAGATGCCGACAATTCAAGAGCACTGAAATGCAAGGTCAAGTCTGATACCGAGCTGGAGCTCGTTCAGGAGTATCTGAAGCCTGAAACAAAGCTTTATGACTCGAAGGTGTTCAACCCTTCAAAGATCCTTGCAGATGCAGCCGAGAATGTTTACTGCGTATGTAAGTCGATCACAGCGGGTGCCGTTCAGTTCTCGTCTTCCGGCGAGTTCCAGGGCTTCTACGGTGCAAACCGAGTTGAGGTAACGGCAGCTGTTATCGCTCAGCAGCTCTGGAGAAAGATCGCTTCAAATGAGCAGATCCAGGGAATGAAGAGAAACGTTCCTGTCGAGTATGCAAACTTTGATATCGACAATGACGGCTTCGTTTATACAGTAACCGAGGCAGCCAATGCCCAGACAGACGCTGTAAAGAAGCTCAATCCTGCGGGATATAATATCTGGGACAACGTTGTGGGCGACGAGTATAAGTTCGGTGACCTTACGACAGAGTATGATGCGACCCAGAACAAGAGCTATAAGTGCAGACTTACCGATATCGTTGTTTCAAACAACGGAACGATAAATATCCTCGATTTTGAAAACGGACGAGTGTTCCAGTATGACAAGCTGTGTAATCTGCTGTGCATCTTCGGAACAAAGAACTCGACCTCCGACCAGGAGGGAAGCTTTACCAGCCCGAACGCTATCGAGGCTGTGGACAATGAGATATTTATCCTCGACGGCTCGAAGAACGACATAACGATATACACAGAGACCACCTTTGGTCACTATGTTCATTCGGCAGTCGCTCTTTACGACGAGGGAAGATATGTTGACGCAAAGCCCGAATGGGAAGAGGTAGTCAAGAGAGACGGAGGTTATGCTCTGGCATACACAGGTCTCGGAAAGGCTGCTCTTACAGAGGGCGAGTACAGCAAGGCTCTTGATTACTTCAAGACCTCATACGACAGGGACGACTATGATAAGGCGTTCAAGTATGCAAGAGAGGAATTTTTGAGAAAGCACTTCACATTGATAATGATAATCATTATCGGACTGATAGTTGTCCTGATACTTGTGAAGATACTCAGAAAACGTGGAGTTCAGAAGTTCCTCAGAACTATAATTAAGGGGGGAGACTAGTATGTATGAATTTTCGCCAATGGGCTGGCTCAAGCATTGTGTCTTTCACCCAGTAGAGGGCTTTGAGGACCTCAGATGGAAAAAGCAGGGCTCGATAAAGATCGCACTCGGTATAGTCTTCCTGCTTTTCGTTGCAATGGTCGTGGACAGACAGCTGACAGGCTTCCAGTTCAACGAGAACTATGTAAAGGTATTCAATGTTGTGCCTCTGCTGGTACAGTCGGTAGTTTACTTCTTTACATGGGTAATAGGAAACTGGGCTATATGCACGCTTCTTGACGGTGAGGGTACTCTGAAAAGGATCCTTATCTATTCCGCATATTCGCTTGTTCCTTACATAGTGTGCACATTTATCGCAGTTATCTTCTCTAACGTTCTCGTTCAGGAGGAGGCTATCTGGATACATGCAATAAACTATCTCGGACTGGGCTGGTCCGTAGTCCTGATGATCCAGGCTATGAGAGCAGCACACCAGTATTCATTCGGAAAGACCCTTGCTTCGATAGTGGGCACTATCATCGCAATGCTTCTTATACTGTTCCTTGCGATATTGCTCCTTTCGCTGTTCCAGCAGGTCTATGTATTCGGCTATTCGATCTATACCGAGATCGCATACAGGATCAGAGGCTAGGAGAAAGGGTGGTGTAAATAATGCAGAAGAATTATAAGAAAGCAATAGTTTTTGCCCTTTGTCTTACAATGCTGACGCCGCTCGGTTCAATGGCTGTATCCTCGACCTCGGATGAGGTGTCGAGCGCAGCTGCGGATTCCTCCGCTGCCGAGACGACAGACAGCACAGCCGCTGAAGAGACCGCAGACAGTGATGCAGCAGCCGACAGCACCGCTTCGGACGAGAGTACAGCTTCGGACGACAGCACAGCTGACGAGACAGCCGACAGCTCAGCTCAAACGGATGAGTCGAGCGCTGTGACTGATGAGAGCACCGCTGAAACTGACAGTGCGGCGGAGGAAGAGGAAGAAGAGCAGCCTATCACTGATGATGAGGCGCTTGCAATGGCAGAAAAGGCTCTTTCAAACGACAATCTTGAGGTCTATCTCGATGAGAAGAACGAAAGACTTGCCGTTAAGGTAAAGAAAACCGGTTCTGTATGGTGGTCTTCACCTATCAATGTAGGTGTCGATACTACGATACTTGATGCAGACAAGGGAAGAGATATGGCTTCCGCTCAGCGTAAGCAGGTGGCTTCCACTTCGGGCTTCAAGATCGGAGACGTCGGCGAGACCAACAGAGGTGAGTCCTCTGTGACCTACACCAATAAGTGTACGGTGAAATTCGACGTTAAGGGCGATAAGATCGTTGAAACTGTAAAGTACAGGATCAAGAATTCAAAGAATAAGTATGATATCGCTTATAAGATCAACTATGAGCTGGGAGAGGATCATCTCTATGCTTATGTTGACAAGGAAGATATCGAGGAGGTCAACACCTCATCGCTGGATGGTCATATCCTCACAAAGCTCGAGATCATGCCTTACTTTGCTGCGGCTGATTCTCAGACCGACGGATATATGATAATCCCCGATGGTACAGGCGCTGTTATCAATTATAATAATGGCAAGCAGAACTATCAGGACTATTCACAGCAGGTATACGGCAGAGATTATACTGCTGTACCGCTCAATGCTCCCCGTATCACCCAGCAGGCATATCTGCCTGTTATGGCAACGGTAAGCGGAAACAAGGGCGTTGTTATGGTGGCTTCCGATGGCGACGCTAACGTTTATGCTCACGCTCAGGTCTGCGGACAGGAGAAGCAGGCATATAACAACTGCTACTTTGAGTTTGAGCTCAAGAGCACCGACTCGTTCTTTATGAGCGGTGACAGCTCGACAAGACTTACGGTGTTCGAGAAGGGCAAGATAAAGACCGACCGCTTCGGCGTGAAGTATTATCCTATCGACAGCGAGAGCGGCGACCTTAACTATGCCGACTGCGCAGAGGTTTACAGAAACTATCTGATAAACGAGAAGGGTCTGGAGAAGAAGGCAACAGCCAACAACAACGACCTGTATCTCGACCTGTACGGCGGCGTTATGAAGGATACCTCGATACTCGGTATCCCCTTCAACCTCAAGACCGAGATAACAGGCTTCAATCAGGCCAAGGAGCTTATCAACGGCTTCAAGGACGACGGCGTTTCCTCGATGACAGTCAACTATAACGACTGGACCGACGATGCTATCAAGAAGAAGATCGCAACTGATGCGGATCCTTCGGGTACACTGGGCGGAAGCGGAGACTTCGAGGACCTGATAGGTCTTGACAAGAATGTGGAGGTCATTCCTTCGCTCAACAACTTTACGATGTCTTCAAGCTCATGGGGTTATATGACCCTTACGAGCACCGCAATAAGAGTTTCAAACGCTTATTCAAGACAGAGCTCATACAGCCCGGCATTCGGTGTTGCTGAAAAGGGAGTTGCTCCCGCACTGCTGACACCTAACAAGTACTCCGACGTGTTCTCCGAGATGCTCGAGAGCTACGAGGACGAGAAGCTAGATGCAGTAGGCTTTGGCTACTATTCGACAAGGCTCGTTTCAGACTTTACCAACAGTGAACCTTCGAGCAGATCGAATACGATGAAGAAGCTCCTTGAAGGCTATGAAAAGGCCAAGGGTCAGGAAAAGACGGTTTACGCTTCCGGCGCAAACGCTTATGTACTGCCTTATGTGAACAAGGTGTCGAATATACCTGTATATTCGAGCAGCTTCAATATCACAGATTATGATATCCCGTTCTATCAGATGGTCATCCACGGCTACCTTGATTATGCAGGCACATCGGTAAATAAGAGCTCGAACACTGACGAGGTATTCTATCTGTCGCTGGCTTCCGGCTCTCAGATCCATTATGATCTTACCTATGTGGATGCCGACACTCTCCAGGATACCGACTATGATGAGCTTTATTACACTCATTATGAGGGCTGGACAGATATGGCTGCAAAGCAGTATAAGGCAGCACAGGAGATCCTCGCAGGCGTTTCCGATTATACTATAACAAAGTATGAGAGAAACGGGGACGGAACAGAGTTCACAACAACATATTCAAAGGACGGTCAGCCCGATGTTGTTATCAAGGTGAACACAGAGCTCAGCCAGGCTGAGGTCGACGGAAAGATCATTCCGCTTGAAGATTGTGTTGAAGGAGGTATTGAAGAATGAGTGAAGAGATCATGAACACTCCGTTAGACCCGGAGGAAGTTAATACCGAGATCAACGAAGCTGAGAGCGAAGCAGAGCAGACAGCCGATGCGGCTGTCGAGGCTGCTGCCGATGCGGCTGAGGAGACTGTTGAAGAGACAGAGGATACAGCAGAGGCAGCAGAAGAAGCTGCCGAGGAAGCAGACGATGACATCGCCGCTTCCAAGGAAGCGTTTGAGGCTGAGAGCAAAGCGATCGCAGAGGAGACCGCTGCCGAAGCTGCCGCTGCAAACAGGAAGCCCGAGAAAAAGCACAGACTCTCTTATGAGAGAAGAAAAGGCCTTTACGGCTATGGCTTTATAGCTATCTGGGCGCTGGGAACTATCTACTTCTTCATCCTTCCGTTCATCGAGTCGCTGATATACTCGTTCAACAAGACCGAGGTAAATCAGGGCGGTATGAAAATGGAGTGGATCGGCCTCAAGAATTACCGTAACGCATTCAGAAAAGACCAGGATTACTCGAAGGCTCTCGTGGAGATGCTTCAGAGCACTGTTCTGAGAACACCGCTCATCCTCATCTTTGCGATATTCATCGCAGTTATCCTGAACCAGAAATTCAAAGGAAGGACCTTCGCAAGAGCGGTATTCTTCCTCCCCGTTATCATCGCTACGGGTCCTGTTATCGACATCATCAACGGTAACATGGATCAGGGCGGCTTCTCGGGCGGCGCAGAGCAGTTCAGCACAATGTTCGAGGCAAACCTCGTTGACCAGCTGCTCAACTTCCTGGGAGTGTATAACATCAGTGACACCCTTACAGAAACACTCAACACTCTGATAACCGACATCTTCGACCTTGTGTGGAACTCGGGTATCCAGATCCTTCTGATACTTTCCGCACTTCAGGGAATTCCGCTTTCTTCCAAGGAAGCAGCTCAGATCGAGGGTGCGACAGCCTGGGAGTTCTTCTGGAAGGTCACTATCCCTTACATCAGCCCGATGATCCTCGCAAGCGTTGTTTACACCATAGTAGACTCCTTCGTGGATCCTCAGAACAGTGTAATGTCTATCGTACTTAATAAAGCGAGCAACTGGGAGCACGGTTACTCGGCAGCAATGGCTTGGGCATACTTCGCTATCGTTGCGGTATTCCTTGCTATCGTTGTAGCCTTTATCAATAAGTTCGTATACTATGAAGTAGAGTAAGGGGGGATATAAGTGGCAACTAAAAAAGAAGAAAAACAGTTTGAAAAAGAACGCAAGGCTGCCCAGAAAGCCCGCTACAAAAAGATGAAAGAAGAAGGGCTTGAAAAATATCTGACTCCCGAACAGATAGCTTATAACAGGAGAAGAAAATGGATCGGTGCTGTATGGCCGTTCTTCAGGTTCGTGATCCTGTTCGGACTCTGCTTTGTAATCCTTTATCCTCTCATCTTTATGCTCTCGACAGCATTCAGACCGAACGAGCAGATGAATGACCCGTCGGTCGTATGGCTGCCAAAGAGCTTCACGATGCAGAACATCTACGATGTCTGGGACGTTATGTCCTTTGACAAGACGGTCGTAAACACGGTCATCCTCAACATTGTAGCTTCGATCCTTCAGGTCATCACCTGCTCGATAACAGGCTATGGCTTTGCAAGATTCAAGTTCAAGGGAAAGAGCATCCTGTTTGCTATCGTTGTTCTCCAGATCATCGTTCCTCCGCAGATCACCACTATCCCGCTGTATCTCCAGTATGCTTATTTCAAGCCTGAATTCCTGGCAAAGCTGCTGACAGGCGGCGAGACATCGCTTATCAACTCAGGCTGGACAATGTATCTGCCTGCGCTGTTTGCAAACGGTCTGCGTGCAGGTCTGTTCATCTTCATCTTCCGTCAGTTCTTCAGAGGACTGCCCAAGGAGCTTGAAGATGCGGCTTATCTTGACGGATGCAGCCCTCTTTACACCTTTGTAAAGATCATGTGTCCTAACGCAAGATCCTCATTCCTGACAGTATTCCTGTTCTCGATAGTTTGGTACTGGAACGACTATTATGTTTCCTCGTCCTTCTTCACAAAGAATGATACTGTTGCGCTGATGCTTAAAAACCTTAACACAAACCTGGCTCAGACGCTGTTCGACGGTCAGCAGGTATCTGTCCGTCAGATCATCGTTTGGCTCGAAGCCGGATGCTTGCTGTCCATAACGCCGATATTGGTAATGTATGTATTCCTGCAAAGGTACTTCATCGAAGGTATCGAGCGTTCGGGTCTTGCAAACTAAGGCTTGCAGCGTTTATAAAAAAACTGCCCGGAGAGACTGCGGTCTTTCCGGGTATTGTTTTTGCTTGTGGGGGAGGGGTATTGAAAAGGCGGGCGGAATATGCTATGATAAAAGAAGATGATAGCAGAATAAAAAAGGAGGCATAGTTATGGGAACTTTGAACGACCTTATCACCGAGCTCCCCTGTGAGGGCTATGACAGGGAGAGAGAGAAGGAAGAATATCCGTGCTTTGAAAGGTACACCTATTTTTCAAGGACAGCGGGCCGTGAAACGGGGGTAAATATCATGCTGCCCGTGGACTATGACGAAAGCCGGGAGTATCCCGTGGTCTATGTTCTCCACGGCTTTTATGATGACGGCTCGTGGATGGCAAGGCCCGAGGTCGCTCTTGGAAGGATACTTCATAACCTCAGGCTTGACGGCAAGGCTCAGGATATGATAGTAGTTGCTCCCTATATTTTTTGCAGCAGGGAGATGCCTGTGTGTACCGGTATGGACCTTGAAAACTGCTATGCCTATGACAACTTTATAAACGACCTGACCACCGACCTGATGCCCTTTATCGAGCGCAGGTTCAGCATAAAAAAAGGCAGGCAGAACACAGCTGTCACAGGGTTTTCAATGGGCGGCCGAGAGGCGCTGTTCATCGGCTTCAAAAGGCCCGACCTGTTTGGCTGCATCGGCGCTGTATGCCCGGCGCCGGGCTTGGTAAAAATACCCGGCTCACCTATGCACCCGGGCCAGCTGACCGAGAGCGAAATGCGCTTTGATAAGGGATACGAGCCTTATTCTATGCTCATCAGCTACTCCCTTGCGGATGAGGTCGTGCTTCACGAGCCAGAGCATTATCACAGGATACTTGAAAACAACAAAGTGACCTGCCTCTTTCAGGTCATGAAAGAAACAGGCCACGATCATACCAGCGTAAAGCCTCATTTATATTACTTTTTCAGGTCAGTTTTCAGATAACTGCTGCCTGACACCCTTCATCGTCAGCGAGATGCGTTTTTTCTGGACATCAACAGACATTACCCTCACCCTGACTATCTGACCCACCTTGACAACATCCAGCGGGTGCTTTACAAACTTGTCTGCCAGCTGAGAGATGTGGACAAGGCCGTCCTCGTGGACACCGATGTCAACAAAGGCACCGAAGTCGATAACGTTTCTCACCGTTCCCACAAGCTCCATACCCTCCTTGAGGTCCTTGAGCTCCATAACGTCCGCACTTCTCATAAGCGGAGGCGGCAGCTCGTCACGGGGGTCACGGCCGGGCTTCACAAGCTCGTTTATAATATCTTCCAGAGTCGGGATCCCGGCGCCTGTCTTTTCGGACAGCGTTTTGAGCCCGACTTTTTTTGCCTTCACTGGCAGGTCGCCAAGGCCGCCCATATTGGTCAGCGAATAGCCGCAGCATTCCAGAAGGCTCTTTGCGGCATCGTAGCTCTCGGGGTGAACGCCTGTATTGTCAAGAGGGTTCCTGCCGTCACGCACACGCAGGAAGCCTGCACACTGCTCATAGGCCTTGGGTCCCAGCTTTGCCACTTTAAGAAGCTGCCTGCGGTCAGTGAACGAGCCATTCTCCTCACGGAAGGCCACGATGTTTTTTGCTACACTCTTGCTGATACCGGCGATATAGGACAGCAGCGAATAGGAAGCTGTGTTAAGGTCAACGCCGACAGAGTTTACACAGTCCTCGACAACACCCGACAGAGCCTCGTCCATTCTGGCTTTTGGCATATCGTGCTGATACTGACCCACGCCTATGGCCTTTGGGTCTATCTTTACAAGCTCCGCCAGAGGGTCCTGCAAGCGTCTTGCTATGGAGACTGCCGACCTGAGCGACACATCATACTCCGGGAATTCCTCTGCTGCAAGCTTTGAAGCCGAATAGACAGAAGCACCTGCTTCGGAAACGACCATATAGGATACCCCGGCGCCTGTCTTTTTTATAAGCTCTGCTGTGAACTGTTCGGTCTCACGGGACGCTGTTCCGTTTCCGATAGCGATAGCCGTGACACCGTGCTTCTTTATCATCGAGCTTATTATCTGCTCTGCTTTTTCGGTGTTTTTCCTGGGAGGTGTTATGTAGATGATAGCGGTGTCCAGCACCTTTCCGGTGTCATCCACCACAGCGCATTTACAGCCGTGGGTATATCCGGGGTCAAGACCCAGTGTGACCTTGCCCTTTATTGGCGGCTGCATAAGCAGCTGACGCAGGTTTGAAGAAAACACCTTTATAGCGCCCTCCTGCGCTTTAAGGCTGAGGTCGTTTCTTATCTCACGTTCGAGCGAAGGGTAGATGAGCCGTTTCCAGCTGTCAAGAGCCGCTGCTTCAACAAGCCCGGAGCATCGGTTCTTCCCTTTTACAAAGCGCTGCGTGAGCGCTCTCTCTGCGGCACCTTCGGGCAGCGTGACGCTTACCTTCAAAAAGCCCTCTTTCTCGCCCCTGTCGATAGCCAGCACCCTGTGGCCTGCCACCTTTGAAACGCTTTCCGAAAACTCATAATAGTTCTCGTAAACGCTCTTGGCGTTTTCATCGGCTGCCGCAGACACAAGGTGTCCGAGGTCTGAGAACATCTGTCTGAGATATTTTCTCATCTCGGCGCTGTCCGAGATATCCTCGGCTATTATGTCCATAGCGCCCGCAAGGCAGGCATCCTTGTCTGCAAGCTCTTTTTGCTCGTCTATATATTTCTCTGCCTCGGCATCTATATCCACACCGTCAGCCTGCTCCATAATAAGTGCTGCAAGCGGCTCCAGACCCTTTTCTCTGGCGACCGAAGCTCTTGTCTTACGTTTCTGCTTATAGGGCAGATAAATGTCCTCGACCTCGACAAGAGTGACTGCCTTTTCGATAGCGGCCATAAGCTCGTCCGTCATCTTTTCCTGTGCGGTGATAGAGGAGATGATCTCCTCCTTGCGCTTTTCAAGGTTTCTCAGATATGTCAGCCTGTCCGAGAGGTCTCTGAGGGCTGTGTCGTCGAGCGAGCCTGTCAGCTCCTTGCGGTATCTTGCGATAAAGGGAATAGTCATACCCTCGTCGATAAGAGCTACGGCGTTATCCACCTGCTCGGGTCTCAGCCCCAGTTCACGGGCGATCATGTTGTTTATTTGCATAAGTCTACTCCTTTTTCGGGACGTTCCCGGGTGTACTTCTGTTTTCTCAATATCAGGCTTTGCGGTCGTCAGCCTCTTCCAAAGTCAGTTTCTATCATCCTGCACAGCTCGTCAAGAACGGCCTGCTCGTCGCCGCCGTTTACAGCTATCTCGATCTCGCTGCCCTTGTTTATCCCGGCCGCCATAACACTCATCACAGACTTTGCGTTTATCACCTTGCCGTTAAAGCAAAGCGTTATCTCACATTCGTCATGAGCCTTTGCCGCCTTTGAAAAAAGCCCTGCCGGGCGCATATGCAGCCCCTCGTTACTTATTACAGTTACCTTTCGTGTTGCCATATCTGTCGTCTCCTTTAAAGCGTTTTAAACAGCTCGTCTATTTTCCGTTTTTCGGCCAGCCCGTCCGAAAAGGCGGTTGCGCCCCCGGCGGCAGTTGCGAGCCTCAGGGCAAAGCCGTAGTCCGGCTGCTGTGCGTCATCCCAATCCTCCTGCATCAGCACGCCTGCGATAAACCCTGCGACCATAGAATCACCTGCTCCAACGGAGTTTCTTACCTCGCCTTTGCAAACGCCCTGCCTCAGGACCACGCCGTTTTCATCTACCAGCATCGAGCCGTCGCCTGCCATGGACACAAGGACATTCCGAGCGCCAAGCTCTCTTAGCTTTCTTGCATAGGTCTCTATCTGTTCGTCGCTCTCTATGCTCACACCGAACATTTCCCCAAGTTCAAAATTATTTGGTTTTATAAGAAACGGCCGAAACCTCAGCACTCTCATCAGAAGCTCGCCTGTGGCATCCACAACAGCCCTTATGCCCCTGCCGTCCAGCCTTTCAAGTATACGCTCGTATATATCCGCAGGCAGCGACGATGGAATGCTTCCCGCAAGAACGAGGATATCGCCGCTTTCGAGCAGTTCGAGCTTTTCAAAAAGCTCCTCCACGGCATCGCCGCTTATGTCGGGGCCACGGCCGTTTATTTCGGTCTCCTCATCGGCCTTTATCTTAACGTTGATTCGTGAGTTGCCTGACGGGAGCCTGACAAGATCCGTTTCTATCCCCATAGCGCCAAGACCGTTTTCGATAGCCTCTCCCGTGAACCCTGCCACAAAGCCCAGCGCCTTTGAGCGCACACCAAGCTCCTTTAAAACGACGGACACATTTATTCCTTTGCCGCCATGATAGATCTGCTCGCTGCTCGTGCGGTTTATGCTGCCCGAGGTCAGGCTGTCCATTTTCACGACATAGTCGATAGCAGGATTAAACGTTACAGTATAGACCATTGCTCCTTCTCCTTTTTTCATCAGCAAAGCGGCATATCCGCCCTTCACAGTGGAAAGATATGCCGCTGCATTATCTATTTTGCGGTAGTTTTTGCTGCTTTGGCAGTTGTGGTCTTTGCAGCGGGCTTCTTTGCGGCAGCCTTTATCTTGACTGACTTTGCATCAAAGTCTGCTCCAAGGATCGTGCCCTCATAGTTTCGGTAGGCCCTGACCGCAAATATACAGGTCGAGCCCTCTTTCAGACCTGTCTTTGTAAAGGTCGTGGTCTTGTTGTTCACAGTTGCTATCTTCTGCCATGCAGAGGCTGCTGTGGGCTTATAGAACACAGCATAGCTGGTGGCGCCTGCGACCTTTTTCCAGCTGAGGTCTGCGGTCTTCACTTTGGCAGAGGTCACTGTGAAGTTCACCTTTGCGGGCTTTGTCGAGGTCTTATAATGCTCGAAGTTGGGTGACAGTATGGTACTGCTGCCGACCTTTGCGATAGCCCTTACCGTGAAGGCATAGGTCTCGCCCGGGTTAAGCTTTTTCACTGTAAGCTGTGTGCTTGTTGTGTTGCCGAAGCGCTCCCATTTTTTGAGCGATTTGTTATAGACATAAACAGCATAGGCCGAAGCCTTCGGCACCTTTTTCCAGCTTAGCACAACAGAGTCTGCGCTCACACTGAGCGCCTTCATACCGCTCACATCCGTAAGTGACAGTGCCTGGGTGTAGGTGTCCTCATAGGTCTTTCTGCACTGGCTGCAGCTGTGGACGGTCATTCCGCCGCCGAGGAAGCTTGCAGATACGGCCTTGGCAGAAAAGCTGTGAGCTACGGGGTCGGATATGTCGGAGACCATCTGCAATCCGCAGTCGCTGCACACCATAACGCTGCTGCCTGATGCGGTGCAGGAGGGCTGGTTTTGTGCTGCCGGCTGCCAGCTGTGAGTGTGGAGCGTGCTCTCGCCCATAAAGCCGACAGAGCTGGTGTCATCAGTTTCAGCCTGAGCCTTGTCGGAAACGTTGCTCGAATAATCCCCGACCTCGGAGCCGTCTGAAATGTTTATGTCCATTCCCTCGTTCTGTGAAATGCGGTTGAGCTTTATCTGCTCCGCCACAGAGCCGCTGACGCTGACAGCGTCCGAAGCGCAGCCTGTGATCGTGTTTGAGCAGACAGCCGTAGCGCTGCTCTGAAACAGTCTTATTCCCTCCTCGGCCGAGCCTGTGACAGTATTGTCCGAGATATCGGCATTTTCGCAGGAGCTGATATCAAGAGCCGCTCTGCTCCCGTCAGCCGAGCAGACCGTATTCTCTTTGATGACCGTGTTGCTGCAAGCCTCGGCGGTTATGCCGCTTCCGCCCACGGAGCGCACAGTGTTCGAGCTTGCGGTGCTGTTTTCACAGCCGCAGAGATAAATAGGGTCATAGCAGCCTGTTACCGTGTTTTCGCAGACCTCGACCTGAGAGTTGTCGCCGTAGATGCCCCTGTAAGGCGCTCCCATAATAATGTTCGAGCGCACGGATGCACGGGATCGGTTTGTCACCTTGACCGCACAGATCTTGTCAAGAAACGGGTCTGTATAAGAGCCGACATAGAGCGTGTTGTTATAGACATCCACATCCGTGCTGTTGAGCATAACGATCTCGCCGGTCTGCTTGTCCACCTTGTTTGAGATCGAAACAGCAGGCATCGAAGCCAGATCGGCAGCATTCACACCAAAGCCGTATACATCGTTCAGCAGCTTATCATCGGGCTTATAGGTGCTGTTGTCGGTAAAGTTATCGTGGACAGAGCCCTTTACGTTTTCGATATGGATAAGAGAGGGCGTGTTCTTGGCAGAGTTTTCAAAAAACTCGAACCCCTGAAAATTCGTGGCATTGCAGCCGCAGTAATAGCAGTTTACAAAGGAGTTGCGGTATATCTTGATATTCTCACCGAGATAACCATCTATAACGTGGTGGGTCCCCACGCCCGAGGCACAGTTTTTGAATGTGCAGTCCGTTACCTGAACATCTCTCATCGAGCGTTCTGTCAGGAAATTGAAGTCGATATGCAGCGCTTCAGCCGCCCAGTATGAGGTGGCGTTGGTCTGGCTGCGGTATTCTTCGGGGGTGTCGGCAAACGGCTTGAACCCTGAAAAGGTGCATCTGTTCACGTTAAGCCCGTGGACCCCGTCGATTATCACGGCATGAGTGCCGCAGAAATTCTGAAATACCACATCCTCGATATTGAGCCCGTCTATGTCACGAAGCGACATTATGGCTCTTGCTTTCAGGCAATTTGCAGCGTTTCCGTTAAAGGTGCCGCCCTTTATCGAAATGTTATGATAGCCTGCTATCGAGATGATGTAGGTAGATGGTGCCCTGTTTGAACGGACGATAACGGCGCCCTCCTCAAGTTCCAGCGTTGTGTTTGAATAGATCTTTAACGACCTTGTGGTCTCACTGTCGGGCGAGCCCACAAAGTAAATGCCCTTAGGCACGACCACCTTTACAGGGTCGGTGCTGCTCAGCGCTGTGTTCAGAGCCTTTTGTATAGCTATGGTGTCGTCAGTCTGATCCTTTCCGTTCGCACCGTAATTTACTACATTTACAGTTGTGATACCTGCGGCATCGACAGCAGGCGCCGAAAAAATGAGTGCCTGTGTCAGCGTGAGAGCCGAGAGTATCAGAGCTGCTGCTTTTTTAAGCATTTTGATTCTCCTTTAAGTTTTTTATCAGAAGGAAACGGACAAGAGCCTGAGCTCCTGCTCTGTCTTGAATCTCAGATAAAGAGCACCCTTGCCTTTGGGGAAGGGAAGTGCTGCACTGAAGCTTTCAAAGCCGTTTGTCGGGCTTATTTCGATCTCTCCGACAGGAGCCGCATCAATACCTGTGGACACCTCTGCGACAGCAGGAGCCTTTGCATCTACCGCAAGTGTCAGCGTGTCGCCGCCCTTGAAGTCAAAATATTTAAAGCCCACCAGAGTGCCGTTGCCTATCTCGTCTATAAAGCGTTCTGTAACGCCGTTATATTCGCCATGGTTTACATTCGGGAAATGCTCCTCGAGCCTTTTGTTCGTTCCGTGAGGCATATGCCCGTTCGTTATATTGCAGGCGATAACTGCCGGATATGTTCCCTCTGCTTTAAGCGGGCCGCCGTTCAGGCCGCAGGAGGTGATCTCTGTCTGTCTGATCGAGCCGTCGGGAGCTATCTCTATCCTTTCGGCACAGCCCTGCCTGCTGTAATCGGATTTATGGGTGAGGCGGTGATAGAACACATACCACTCGCCGTTTATCTGCTCGATGCTTCCGTGGGTGGTGCCTGTCATATTCAGCCTGTCCTCGTTCGTTCTGCCGTCAAGCCCTACATCGCCGTTGGAAACTATCGTGCCTCCGAAAACAAAATCACGGTCGGGCTTATCGCTTGTGGCATAGCAAAGCTCGTGGTTCTGCTGGGAGGAGTAGATAAAGTAATACTTCTCTCCAACTTTTCTGATAGAGCTTGCCTCGAAGAAGGGGTGCTCCTCAAATGCTGTGCCCTTTACCTTATAGGGGATAACGTGTCTGGGCTTGTCCTTTATGGTCAGCATATCGTCCTCGAGCTCCACCGTTGCAGGCCCCATAACGCTGTCCTTTTCGCACATCTCGAGAATATATTCGGGTGTCTTTCCGAACATCGAGCACTCGGTTTCTACGAACCATTTGCTCTCCATAGCGCCGTCCTGCTCTTCAAAGTTATACTGGGTCCCGTAATAAAGCCTTATGGTCCCGTTGTCGTTTATCACGCCGGGGTCAAAGCACACATAGTCCTGCATAGGTGTTCCGTCGGGGTTTCTCACATATCCCAGATACTCAAACTTTCCTGCCGGCTCATCACATACAGCCACGCTTATGGGCCCGTAATATCCGCCTACGCCGTCCTTGCCGGACATGGCATAGTAAAGATAATACTTTCCGTCATTTCCCCTTACACAGTCGGGAGCATACATAAAAGCTCTGTTCTTATAGTCGGGGTCCTGTTCTGCCTTGTATACGGTCCCTTCGCACCGCCAGTCCGAAAGGTCATCGACGGGTGCCGAATAAACAACATAATCAAGCATACAGAAGGTCTCTCCGCCCTCCTTGTCGTGCGAACCGTAAACATAAACTCTGTCACCGAAAACGTGAGGCTCCCCGTCGGGGATATACTCACTTATCGGAAGATATGGATTGAACGCCTGTTTTTTCATAACGCTGCTCCTTTAAAGTTATTTGTCAGTCTTTATCTCGACCGAGTTGAACATTCCCATAACATACAGGGGCATGATGTCCTTTTTGTTTATCTTTTTGCCGTTTACTCTCATCTCGGTAACGACCACCTGTCCCTTTTCACGGCCAAACTTCATCTCATAGTCCTTGCCGTTGTTGGCTCTTCCCTCATAGGACACGGTGAACGTGAACAGGTTGAAGCTCCAGCTTCCGTCCTTGAAATAGACATCTATCGCATCGCCGTAGTTGTCCTGCTCCAGCTCCATTGGAAGGTCAAAGTCATAGCCCGCACGCTTGATGAGTGTAATGTTTGCAAAAGCGAGAGCCGCATAGATCGCTCCGACAATGATGCCCGCCAGCAAAAGCTTTTTAACGATGCTCCAGATAATATGCTTGCTCTTTTTCTTTTTTGCGGTCTCCTGGAGCCTTGGGTCAGCCTGGGGCTGTCTGCGGCGCTGGGGCTCCTGAACGGGAGCAGGCCTTTGCTGGGGTCTTGCTGCCTGCTGCTGGGCAGCCGCCTGGCGGCGCTGGGCCCTTACAGGGTGTTCGTATACTCTTCTCGGCGGCGGAGCCTGTCTTGTGGCAGGGCGCTTCGGTGCTGCGCTGTCGATGCCTGTCAGCCTGCCGCATTCGGGGCAGAGCTTGACCCCTTCATCAAGCTGCGAACCGCAGTATGTACATCTGTTTGCCATTTTTCTCTGTCCTTAATTATCCAAATATCTCATAACAGCCACTACCTTGCCCAGGATGACCACCTCATCGACAATGATAGGTTCCATAGTGTCGTTCTCGGGCTGAAGGCGGTAGTGTCCGTCTTCTTTATAAAAGGTCTTTATCGTTGCCGACTCGTTATCCACCAGAGCGCACACGATATCGCCGTTTTCAGCGACTCTGCCCTGCTCGATGATAACGGTGTCGCCGTCAAGGATGGCCGCATTTATCATTGAGTCGCCTCTTACCTTCAGAGCAAAGAGCTGACCCTGATAATGCTTGTCGGGCTGAAAGCTGATGTAATCGGTTATATCCTCAAAGGCGGTTATAGGCGTTCCTGCCGCAACTGTACCTACCAGCGGGACCTTTATGCCGTTGCCGCCGTTGAGCTTTATAGCACGGTTCTGGTTTGCGCCCTTTTCAAGCAGCCCCTTGTCTGCCAGCAGGTTTATATACCTGTGGGCAGTAGAGGTGGACTTGAAGCCGAAGCGGGCACATATCTCCCTTACCGTGGGCGGATAGCCCTCCTCCAGCTGCTGCTTTATAAACTCAAAAACCATTCTTTCCTTTTCGTTAAGCTTCATCAGGCTCATCCTTTCTCTTTATCATGAAGCTTTCCGGCAAGCATCCTTGCCAGCTTATAAACGTCGCCGCAGCCTGTTGTTATAACTATATCGCCCGGCTTTGCGTTCTCGGCGATATAATCCGCACACTGTCCGAAGTTATATTCCTTCTGCCGTGCTGTCTGCTCATCCACCACATCGTGCTCGGTGAAGAACCATTTTGCATTCTTAGTCTTTTCGCCCAGCATCTCGGTATAGATGTGGTCGGTGTTCTTTTCACGGCTTCCCATAATATCGGTTATCACAGCGATGTCGGCTATCTCCAGCGCTCTTGCAAAGTCGTCCATAAGAAGCTTTGTCCTCGAATAGGTAAAGGGCTGGAACACAGCCCACACTCTGTTGAAGTCAAGGCTTTTTGCAGCTTTGAGCGTACACTCTATCTCCTTGGGGTGGTGGCCATAGTCGTCCACTATCGTTATACCGCCCACCTCGTCTATCTTCTGGAAGCGTCTTACCGCACCGAAGAAATTGTCCAGACCCTCAGCGATAGGCTCCCAGTCAACTCCCGAATACCTTGCGGCAGCAATTGCAGCAAGGGCGTTGAGAACATTGTGGTCGCCGGGAACGTGTATCCTCAGTGTGGTAACGTGTTCGTTCTTGTAGAACACATCAAAGGTGGTCACAAGCCCCTTTTTGCTGATGATCTTAGCATAGTAGTCGTTTTTCTCATCAAAGCCGAAGGTTATCATCGCCTTGTCTTTCGGATCCGACCTCTTGACAGCTGTGCAGGTGTTGGCGTCGTCGCCGTTATAGATAACTGCGCTCGAAGCCATATCGGCAAATTTTGTGAACGACTTTATGATATTGTCAAGGTTCTTGAAATATTCAAGGTGGTCAGCGTCCACATTCAGTATGATCGCCGCATCGGGGAACAGCTTCAGAAAGTGATCCTCA
Organism: Ruminococcus sp. UBA3800; assembly: GCA_002368715.1. GTDB lineage: Bacteria > Bacillota > Clostridia > Oscillospirales > Ruminococcaceae > Hominimerdicola. The sequence continues at coordinate 2,473 of DFEO01000151.1, read as the reverse complement.
AACTCGCAGGCCTCGCACACCATCGTTTCGCCCGATCCTGCAAGACCGGAGCCGTTTATGCTCGGCAGCTTTCCTCCGATAACGCAGGATATATCCCTGCCCTCGCTCACAAATATCTGTGTGAGCATCGAGGATGCGGTGGTTTTTCCGTGGGTGCCGCAAACGCAGAGAGCGTTTTCATACCAGCTTGTCACAAGCCCCAGTATCTCGGCTCTCTCACAGCAGATAGCGCCGCTTGCCTTTGCGGCGATAAGCTCGGGGTTGTCGGCCATGATAGCAGCTGTATAGATGATAAGGTCAGCGTCACCGATGTTTTCGGCCCGCTGCCCCAGAAAAACCTCTATTCCCATATTTCTGACAGCCTGGAGAGTGTCGGTCTCGTTATTGTCAGAGCCTGTTATATAAAAGCCCTTCGAGTGGAATATCTGGGCTATGGGATACATTCCCGAGCCGCCTATCCCGATAAAGTGAACGTGCTTTATGTTTTTGAGTTCTTCGTTTGTCAGCAAAACAGGTCTTCCTTTCAAATTTCATATGTTTTATATATAGTATACCCAATTTATTATACCACAAAAAAACGTGATTGTAAAGAACAAATTATCGAAAACCCTGCAAAACGATGAGTCTGCTCTCAAACAAGCTCGGTGAATAATCGCATTTAATCAGGGCATTATCATAACAGATCAGGAAAAACCGAAAGGAGACATAAGTATGACAGTGACAGAGATAAAGGTGAGGCGGATATTTGACGAGCCAAAGCTAAAAGGCATTGTGAGCGTGACCTTTGACGGGATGTTTGCAGTCCACGATATCAAGATAGTCAAGGGTTCGGACAGACTGTTCGTTGCCATGCCCAGCCGCCGTGATGACAGCGGGATGTTTAGGGACATTGTCCACCCCATGACCAAAGAATTCAGGAAGGAGCTGGAGGAGGACATTCTCTCCGCCTACCGCAAAAGAATGAAAGAAGTCTCCTCAGAAAGTAACGGCTAAAAAAACAGGCAGTCCGTTTATGAACTGCCTGTATTCTTCTCTTTTACCGACCGGCTGACGTTATCGGCTCAGTACCAGCCGCCAATATTTCCGTCATTGCCTATCTGCTTGTTTGAAAGATTTACCTTACAGAACTTCTCGGGAGAGCTCATTCCGCTGTCTTTATAGATAGTATCCCATGTGCCTGTGCCTACAAAGTGAGCATTGTCGCTTGTATTCGCAATATACTCACCGTTGATGTATGTCACCAGTATGCCCTTTCTATATATCTGGAGCATACGCACAGCACCGTCTCTGTTATACACGGCAACAATAGCAAAATTAGTGTTATTGTCCTTCAGAAACTTTTCACAGTTTTGGGAATTTGAATTGTATTTCATCGGATTTGTTTTCTTTCCTGTATCCCATTCCTCCGAAAATGCTTTGTCAAGACCTTTAGCAATCACTTTGTCGAGAATCTGTGACTTACTCATACTGTTCTCGTTTGTTCTGTAAATTACCCAGCTTACATTAGTGAATGAGCCTACTATCTCGTGCTGCCTTTCACTCATGCCTTTTTTTGTTTCCAGATCAAGATAAAGTATCTTGTTAAATGCGTTGCCGGGATCAGCGGCATCAAGCATCAGGTGGTCTGTCAATGAGTTTTCTATTGAAGTTTTGATAGTTTTTGCATCAGCTATTGCAGCTTTGATCCTTGCTTTTTGTACATAATTATAAACTGTTGGAATAATTATACAAGCAAGTATTCCAATTATTGCTATAACTATAACCAATTCGACCAGCGTAAAACCCTTTTTGTTTTTCATATTATCATCCCCTTCATCATTACTTTCCCTCTGCTAATTCTGAAAAATAAATATTTCTTTATCATATTGTAGCATAATAGTGCACAACAGTCAACATTTTAAGGTGAAGTTTGTGCAGATGCACTAACTTGTAACTTTTGTTTATGCAACATAACTAAAACATAAGTTGAATGATTTTATCAATTAACGTCTGGACACAAAAAACTAAGGGTGTTTACTGAACGGTTTTCAATAGAGCTGAGCATCAGACAGTACAGGAGGACTAAAAAAGAGCCCCGCATTAAAGCGGAGCTCCTGATCTTATAAGATCATCCCATTACGACCTCAACAGTGTGCTCTGTTCCTGCATCGAAAACAGGGAGAACATTTCCGTTGACCTTAACGCCGTCGCAAACGACGCTCTTGATGCCCTTGGACACATGGTCGGGGTTCTTGATGGTGATGTTGTAGGTGTTTCCTCTGAACAGTCTCTTGAGCTTGAAGCCGTCCCATGCCTCGGGGATAGAGGGATCGATCTTCAGTCCGTCGTAGTCAGGGATACAGCCCAGGATGTACTGAGAGATAGCCACGAAGTTCCAGGAAGCTGTTCCTGTCAGCCAGCTGTTCTTAGCCTCGCCGTGGCGCTTTGCATCCTTTCCTGCGATCATCTGTGCATATACATAAGGCTCTGTTCT
>DFEO01000010.1 GCA_002368715.1 Ruminococcus sp. UBA3800 | reverse complement strand
AGGAACTTTTTGCACTTCATATCGCCAAGGCCGCCACGCTCGTAGTGTTCCTTCATCTCGTCAAGGTTCTTATAGTCGGGGAAGAATTTCTCAAAGTCCTCGTCAGTGGAGAACGCCTCGAGATAGATGAACACAGGGTTGCCCTCGGTGTGGCCGGGGTCACTCACATTTATGTGTGTCGGGTCGGTATACATTGACATTATCTTCTGTTTGAGCGTTTTTTCATCGTCCTTGAGGTAAATACAGTTGCCCAGAGACTTGCTCATCTTTGTGTTACCGTCGATACCGACCAGACGATTGCAGCTGGCGTTGTCGGGAAGCACAGCCTCAGGCTCTACCAGGATGTCGCATTTATATATCCTGTTGAACGAGTTAACTATCTCCCTTGCCTGCTCCAGCATAGGCATCTGATCCTCGCCCACAGGCACATATTTTGCCTTGAAGGCTGTTATGTCTGCGGCCTGGCTTATTGGATAGGTCATAAAGCCAACGGGTATGCTTCTTTCAAAGTCACGCATCTTGATCTCATTTTTGATCGTGGGGTTTCGTTCAAGTCTCGACATAGTGACGAGGTTTGAATAATACATCGGCAGCTCATAGAGAGCAGGGATGTGCGACTGGACCAGGAAGGTGGTCTTTTCGGGTGTCAGTCCGACAGCCAGATAGTCAAGCATGACCTCAAGGATGTTCTGCCTGATTTTCTCGGGGTTGTCAGCATTGTCTGTCAGAGCCTGAAGATCGGCTATCATAACGAAGGTATCGAACCTGTCGGTGTTCTGGAGCTCAACTCTCTTTCTCAGCGAGCCCACATAGTGTCCCAGATGAAGTGCTCCCGTTGGTCTGTCTCCCGTAAGGATTATCTCTTTTGCCATTTTGAATTACTCCTTGTCGATTTATTTTTTGAGCGCAGTCTGTGCCTTTTTGCGGCCTGCACCTATTTTTGCCTTGCTTTAAAAAGCTTCGGCAGGGACCTTTGCTAAGAGTATTTGCGTTTAAAAAGCAGCTGCCTTATATCAAAGCTTGGAAGCTTCTTTTACTGCGTTTATAACGGCCATAGCCTTGTTGCAGGACTCCTCATATTCCGCCTCGGGATCGGAGTCGGCCACAACGCCGCCGCCTGCCTGAACATAAGCCTTGCCGTTTTTGAACAGCACCGTTCTGATAGCTATACACATATCCACCGAGCCGTCAAATGCGATATATCCGACTGTTCCGCCGTAAAGACCTCTCTTTGTCGTTTCAAGCTCGTCGATTATCTCCATAGCCCTTACCTTCGGAGCTCCCGAAAGCGTTCCTGCCGGAAGCACGGCCATAAGAGCGTCCAGTGCTGTCTTGTCATCACGGAGCTTACCCTTTACGTTCGATACCAGATGCATCACCTTCGAGTATCTCTCGACCAGCATATAATCAGTTACCTCAACGCTGCCGAACTTTGACACCTTGCCTATATCGTTTCTTCCAAGGTCTACAAGCATCGTGTGCTCGGCTCTTTCTTTCGGGTCGTCAAGGAGCTTTCTCTCGTTTTCGATATCCTCATCGTGAGTCATGCCCCTCTTTATCGTTCCTGCGATAGGTCTTGTTATAACATCTCCCTGTTCGACACTGACCAGCATCTCTGGGGACGAGCCTGCCACAGCGTAGTCGTTGTGCTTGAAGTAGAAAAGATAGGGTGACGGGTTTGTGGAGCGAAGCATCCTGTACACATCAAAGCTGTCTGGAGGGGAGTCTATCTCGAACCTCTGTGACGGCACCACCTGGAATATCTCGCCGTCCCTGATATACTCCTTGGCCTTCTTAACGTTTTCCATATACTGTTCCTTAGTGATGTTCGACCTCACCTCGGTGCTTTCCTCAAGCTTTTTCGCAGTTCTCAGCGCAGGAACATAATTTCTGAGAGTGTCGGTTATCTCATTCGCTCTTTTCTCAAGAGCTTCATATTTTGCATCAATGTCATCGCTCTTATTCACGTTCTGGATGATAACGGCCTTGTTTGAAAGGTGGTCATACGCCACCAGTGTTTCAAACAGATGCAGGTCAGCATCCGCAAGTCCCAGGTCATCCTTCGGCACATTCGTCAGTGTCTTTTCATAGTATCTTATCATATCGTAAGCGAAGTATCCTATAAGTCCGCCTGTCAGCTTTGGATAGCTGTTGAACCTGGGCGAGCGGTGAGCTCTGGCCACCTCGGTAAGATATGCCACCGGGTCGGCATTGTCTATCCTTTCGTCAGCCTGCCCCTTTCTCTTCACTGTCAGCACATGATCCTTCAGGATGTATTCCTCAGTAGGATCTATCCCCACATAAGAATATCTGCCCCATTTGTCCTTATTATCGACCGACTCCAGAATGAAGCAGTCATCATATACCTCGTGCAGACAGTTGAACAGCTGAACTGGTGTAAATGCGTCCATAAGCAGCTCATAGAACACAGGGACCGTTTCATATTTGTCCAGCAGTTTTTTCACTTCTTCGATCTTCGGATACAGCATAAGATTTACCTCCTTGGTACTAAAAACGGCAATAAAAAAAGTTCTATTGTCTCAAAGCTTTTCAGCTTGGGACGATAGAACCGTGGTGCCACCCAAATTCCCGACAGTTGTCTGTCGGCTCACAGATACGCATTATCGGAATGCACTTCCTCAAAATCAATATCCTGTCCACTAACGCAGGAAACTCGGCAAGTGATACTCGATCTCTCTTTCACACCGCTCCTCACAAATCCATTCACTCTGACACCCGCTGTGCGTTCACACCATCCACGCACTCTCTGAAAGCATCCTTCAAAGCTACTTACTTTTGCTCATAGGATTTAGAATATTTAATTCTTTTACATTATATTCTGTTTTACCCCGTTTGTCAAGGGTCGCAAACAGTATTTTAATGAATTTAAAGTAAATAATGTATTTCTAAACTATAAATTGCATAAAATGTGGGATAAATTTCTTCAAAAACATTGCATTTAAGGATAAAATGATGTATAATAAATATAAGCATATCAAACGTACATTTATTTGTACAGAAAAAGGGGAAAGCCTATGAAAATAAGAGCTAACCGAAAATACACGACCATAGCGTTCTATGCGGCGGCGGTCATAGCCGTCAATGTGCTGCTGATCGTTGCTATGCTGAAGATCGGCACCATAGCGAAGCTGTTTTCAACGCTTGTGGGCGCAATGTCGTCGGTCATCTGGGGGCTTATAATCGCCTTTCTGATGAACCCGATAATGATGGGCTTTGAAAAGCTGGTGCGAAAACGGATCTATAAGAAGGAAGAACACTCAAATGTCCTGCGGGCGATCTCGATAATAGTAGCGTCGCTCGTGTTCCTCGGAGTGGTAGCAGGCCTTATCTGGATAGTTGTGCCGGAGCTTATAAACTCCATAAAGGAGATCTTCAAAAACTGGGGAGATATAAGTGACAAGATCCAGGCCTGGGTCAACAGGCTGTTCAGGAGCAACCCCCAGGCGAAAAAGGTCGTGCTGGACAAGTTCCATGAACTGACGACAGACTTTGACACGCTTTACGACCGTTTCGAACCGATGTTTGACAATATCCTGTCAGGTGCATGGGGGTTTGTTACATTTGTAAAGGACTTTGTTATTGGTTTCTTTGTTTCGATCTATCTGCTTTTCGGAAAGGAAAAGTTCATAGCACAGCTAAAAAAGCTTGTCATTTCTGTGACAAAGAAAAAGACCTGCGACAGGATAATGAGTCTGGCAGCAAGGATAAACAAGGTGTTCTCGGGCTTTCTTGTCGGCAAGATCATCGACTCGATGATAATCGGGTGCATCTGCTTTGTATGTCTGACACTTATGAATATGCCTTACAACCTGATGATAAGCGTTATTATCGGTGTCACCAATATCATCCCGTTTTTTGGTCCGATAATCGGAGCTGTGCCTTCGACGCTGTTTATGGTCATTGTAAGTCCTCAGAAGGCACTGATACTTCTTATCTTTATAGTTATACTCCAGCAGTTTGACGGAAACGTGCTCGGCCCAAAGATACTTGGCGATTCTACGGGACTTCCGGGATTCTGGGTGCTGGTGTCTATCCTTTTCTTCGGAGGACTCTGGGGCTTCCCGGGAATGGTCATCGCTGTTCCTACGTTTGCTCTTATTTACAGCTTCACAAGAGAGTTTGTCGAGGGCAGGCTCAAGAGAAAGAAGCTTCCGGTGGACACGGAGTATTATATGGCGGATGTCGAGCATCTTTATAAGAAGCCTGAAAAGCGAAAACCGCTTACACTCGAAGAGCTTGACAAGATAGTTATCCCGTCCAGTGATGAGGTCAATGAGGTCAACCTTGAAAAAGCCGAGGAGGACACTGATCCGGACGATGAGGATGACAACTGAGAAGTACAAAACAACCGATAAATCAAAAGGTCACACGCAGAAGAAAGCGTGTGACCTTTATCTATTTCAGATATTTTTTCTGTGCTATAACAACGTGTATGATAACATATGCCGATACCAGCACAAGCACGATAGCCGACGTTATCTTGAACACCTTTGAGCCGAAATAAGACTTTGCGATCTTTGTCTTTTCCTTCACTCCCGAGCGTTCTACCTCGGTCGTCGAAACAAGGTCGATAGTCGCAATGTTCTGCCCTTTGTAAGTCAGCTCCAGCTTGCCCAGAACATCTCCTGCCTTTACAGGCGCTATGATGTTATCATATACCGTTATCTTTTTTTCGATCTCCTTTAGCTTCACATCCGCAGGCCAGAGCCTTGAAAACCCGTTTTTAGGCTTCAGGTTCGCATAGTCCTTGCCGTCGCCGTAAGCCACCTTGGCTTCGGTCAGCTCGCTGTTGGCGTCAATGAAATCCGTCATCACAAGGCTCGAATATGCCCAGTCATAAAGGTGGATATGGTCCAGCAGATTGTAGTAGACAACGTCCTCGTCATAGAGCGAGCCGGGATTTTCCTCGCCCTTGGCTATCTCGGCAGGCTGCTTCTCCATAGGTGCGCCCATAGTCACTGTCAGATATGATATGCCGTCCTCCTCGCAGCAGCTTGCAAGACAGCGTCCTGCGGCATCCAGTGTGCCTGTCTTTATGCCCTTGACCGTGTCATAATAGTAATCATAGTTCGGTGACACAAGAAGGTTGGTGTTGTAAATGTCCGTGCCCTCTGGGTGAATATCCGTCGGAGACATCGTGTATTCGGGCATAGCAACTATCTCAGCGAACACAGGATACTTTGTCATCGCATATTTGCAGGCCTTTGCAATGTCACGGCAGCTCGAATAATTCTGTCCGGTAAAAAGCCCGTGAGTGTTTGAAAAGTGCGAGTGCTTCATATCAAGCTCCTCGGCCTTCTTGTTCATCAGTTCACAAAACCCGTTTATGGAGTCCGAGATATTAAGAGCAATAATGTTTGCAGCCTCGCAGGAGGAAGGAAGCATCAGTGCTGCCAGAAGGTCATAGCAGTTCACCTCTTCACCGGGCTGGATATCGGCCGTTGATGCTCCTGTATCATAAAGCTCGTCAAAAGCCTCCGACCCTGCACTGTAATAGGTGCTCTTCATAAGCTCGGCATCGCCCGAGAACTCGTCCAGCAGCACGATAGCGGTCATTATCTTGGTCAGCGAAGCAGGCGAGCGTTCCTCATCGGCATTTATCTCGACCACAGGCTCACCCGTGTTCATATCCTCCATATAAACGGCCTCTGAGAAGATCGTCATCTCTTCCTGTTTACCATCGCCGTTTTCATCTCTTTTGGGCGTAAAATTAAACGCCTGTGCTCCCACGCTCGGGATCATCAGCACCGCACATAACAGGCAGCACAGGGTCCTTTTAAGTTTTTTCATTTATATTTTCCTTTCGGAGTTGATCGCATAAATATTAGTACGGCCGTTTTTCCCGGCCACTCTGCAAAGCCCCAGATAGCACAGCACATTAAGCTCGCACCTGGCATCATCAATGCTTATCCTGCAAGCCTTTGCATATTCCCCCGCACCGAACCTTTCGCCCAGTCCTTCGGGGATGACCGCACGGTAGTCCTCGGGTCTTTCAAACCACACCTCATCCATAAGCGCCAGAGGCAGCCTGTCACACCTCGATGACCCTCTTTTGCGGCTTTTGTCACGGCCGTTCAGATATCTTATATCCTCGGCCTCGATCATCATCACACAAAGCTTGAAACGGGGATTATCAAGCGCATACTTGATGCCGTATATCTCTCTGAATATGCTGTGAATGCTTTCTTTTCGGGGGCTTTTGTGACGTTCGCTCAGCTCACCTGTCTGCGGGTCGAGCCACCTTACATACCTTAACGGAAACACCGGATAGACCACCGTCACATCGCTGTATTCAAGAAAGGTCTCAAGCTTTTTCACCAGGCGAAAAAGCTGTCTTGTCTGTATCTCGATTATCCCGTTCTCGCCGCAGATATCTGCCACAAAGCCGCCGACCTTCACTTCCTGACTGTCGGTGTGTGGTTCAAAATAGCGCTTTAAAACAGCGTGGAGCGTTTTTTCACCGAGAGTGCCTATACCGGCACGTTCTCTCTGTGCTCCGACAGTCTGTTCGCAGGCCTCGAGAAACCTCAGCTTATCCACGATCAGGATATACTGTCGGCAGTCAGCTTGTCCCACTGATCGAAGTAAGTCACCTTCATACCGTCTATGTATTCCTTATACACTTGCTCGACCTTAGGCGCATCGTATGCGTTGACAAGACTATCGATATTTTTTTCCACATAGTCCATATCGATCGGCAGACGCTGTATGATGAAATAGCCATAGGTCTCATCTGCTACGAGCTCAGAGGATATCTCGTTCTCATCCAGTGCAAATGCAGCCTCAACGAGAGCTTCGGGATAGCCCGTGGAATCCTTGAAGATGTAGTAGCCGTTTGTAGCATCCTCCAGTCCGACGTCATAGCCTTCTTTCTCAACAAGCTTCGAGAAGTCGTCTGTCTGCTTTGCCTGTTCCAGCAGATCCTCGGCAAGAGCCTTTGCCTTCTCCTTAGCATCTGCCATAGCGTCCTCGTCGAGCTGATAATAGGCCATCTGCTTTGCATATACCTTTTCGGACAGCGACATCGAATCATAGCTCTCAGCTGTGCTGTCGTCAAGCTCCACCTGAGCATAGTATGGGATCATTATATGTATCTCTCTGCAATACTGTTCGGGATCCTGAATGATAGCCTTGAAATCCTCCTTAGTAGTTGCATACTTGCCTTCGTTTATAAAGAGCGTATCATACACCTTCTGATAAAGCGCAGCGCTCTCGAGCATTTTCTTAAAGAGGTCCTCTGTCAGATAATTAGCCTTGAGATCCTCGGCGAATTTCTCATCGCTCTCATAATTTGCCTTTGCCTGAGTCAGCTGATCCTCGACAGTCTTCTTGTCCTCATCGTCAAGTGTTATATCGTTTTCCTCAGCCAGCTTCTTAGCAACTATCTCCTGCTTGAGTGCAGTCACAACGTCCTCGATAAACAGGTCAAAGCCGCCCTCAGTGCTCTTGATAGAGTCCAGCGTCGCACCATAAGACGACTGATACTTGTTCAGCGTATAGTAATAGTAATATCTGAACGTTTCAAAGTCGATATCATAGCCGTCGATAGAACACATAACAAGGTCCTTAGTGTCCACATCCTTGCCGTCGATAACGAGACCGGGCTCGGGCACCTTTTCGCTGCTGCCGTCATCAACAAGGTCTGCACCGGGAGTCAGCACCTCTGATGCGGAGCTGTCTGATGCCGATGATGAGCTGCTCTTTGATGAGGATGAGTCCTTCTTTGAAGAGCTGCTGTCAGATTTTGCGCACGAAGCAAGACAGCAGACACACATAGTAAGTGCCAGTGCTGCCGCTAAGTATTTCTTTATCATTTTTACAAACCTCCATAACGTCCCGCTTTTCGGGGCGTTCATTTTACTTTCCTTTTTTGTCTTTATCAATAAGGATCCTCAGCGCATCCAGCGCACAGAGTATCCCTCTTGTCGTATCTTCTGCCACATTGTCCTCGCAGCCCTGCTTTGACCTTTCCACGTTCCATATCGCAGTTATAACAGCGCCGCAGCGCACATCTCTTGCTATGCCGACGGAAAAGATCGCAGCACATTCCATTTCCGAGGTCAGGCATCTGCCTTTGAGATAGGACTTCCACCTTTCGTTTATGTTCTCGCCCACAGGCATACCGTCAGGCTCGACCTCGCCGTAAAAGCTGTCCTTCGAGTGGACAACGCCCACATGGTATCTGTTCCCGAGTCTTTTGTCAGACAAAGCCTCTGCCGCCTTTACAAGAGCGCTCGTGACCTCAAAGTCCGCAACAGCAGGGAAGCCTATCGGCAGATATTCGTGGCTCGTCCCCTCAGACCTTATGGCAGCGCTTGCTATGCAAAGGTCGCCGCCGCTGACCTCAAGATCCATACCGCCGCTGGTGCCGACACGGATAAAGGTATCGGCTCCGCATTTTATAAGCTCCTCCACAGCGATAGCCGCAGAAGGTCCGCCTATACCGGTCGAGCAGACTGTCACCTTCTCGCCATCCAGAGTCCCCGTATACACGTTGAATTCTCTGTTATAGGCGACCTGAACGGCATCGTCAAGGTACTCAGCTATAACAGGTATCCTTGCAGGGTCGCCTGCCAGGATAACATATCTGCCGACCTCGTCGGGCAGCGTGCGGATATGAAACTGTCTGTCAGTTTCCATTATCGAATTGCTCATATCATCTCTTCTTTCAGAAGTTATTCCCGTTCCAGCCCCAGTGACCGGTAGGGAAATAGCTTACATATATCCTGTCCGAAGGTATCGGAAGATATTCAGTGAGAACGGAAGTTATTCTTCCTGTCAGGTCGTTCAGTGCAGACGGGAGCGCATTTCCGTAAATGCTGACCTCAACGATAGCGCAAGGGTCGTCCGAGCCCTTGAACCACAGCCTGTATCCGTCCTCGATACCTACCATCAGCCAGCCCTCGGACTTTCCGGGGATAGCTGTGATAGCCTGACCGAGATCAGCCTTTATCTTCTCAGCTATATTGTCAGATATCTGCTGATTTGTCTTTACGTTTATAAACGGCATTTTGATCGTCCTTTCTTATATCTTTGAAGTTTTCATGCTGATATCAAAGGCCTTTACCGAGTGTGTTATCGCACCCACGGAAATAATGTCAACACCCGTTTGGGCTATGGCTCTTACGGTATCCTCGTTCACATTGCCGGAAGCTTCAAGAACAGCTCTGCCGTCTGCTATCGCAACAGCCTGAGCCATGAGCTCACAGCTCATATTGTCGAGCATAACGATATCAGCACCTGCATCGAGAGCCTCCCTCAGTTCTTCAAGAGAGCCGACCTCTACCTCTATCTTTACAGTGTGCCCCAGCTTTTCTCTTAAAACGCTGACAGCCTTTGTTATGCTCCCGTATGCATCAAGGTGTGTGTCCTTCAGCATAGCGCAGTCCGAAAGGTTATACCGGTGGTTCTTACCGCCCCCGACAGTCACCGCATATTTCTGTATTGCCCGAAGCCCGGGAAGAGTCTTTCTCGTGTCCGCTATGCAGGCATTGGTCCCCTTCGTGAGAGCCACCAGCCTGTCTGTTGCGGTAGCTATGCCCGACATATGCTGAACGATATTAAGTGCTGTTCTCTCGCCCTTTAAAAGCGCACGGGTCTTTCCCTTCAGCGTTGCTATGATATCGCCTTTCTTCACTCTCTCGCCGTCGTGGATAAGTATCTCACACTCAAACCCGGGATCCAGCAGCTCGAACACTCTCATAGCGATATCTATACCGCAGAGCACGCCTTCATCTTTTGAAACATATCTTGCTGCCGAAACACTGTCCTCATCCACCAACAGGTCGGTAGTAACGTCGATATAATTTATATCCTCATTAAGGGCTGCCTTAATGATATCATCTGTCTGAAACTGCATCAGCTTCATTCTATCACCTCCGAAACTCAGAACCCTGCCTCATAGTCAATATCAAGTTCCACATTTCCAAACGCTATATCGCAGGCCTCGCTCAGAACTATGTAAGCCACCGTTGCAAGTGACTTTGCTTCAATATAATCACGGTCTATCTTAAAGCTGTAACGGTCGAGAAAATCCATTATCTCCTCGCACAGCTTCAGCCCGCCCTTGAGCTCTCCCACTTCCGGCATAACAAAGTATGCCTTCTGCATCACTTTTCTTATGTCCGTCCTGATACCTCTGGGAACTCTCGGTGCATCCTCGTCTATCTTATAGTCAAAGCTTTCCAGCTCTTCTTTTTCTGCGTTTTCAAGTTTTTTTGCAATGTCCTGTGCGGCACGCTTCGAGAACACGAGCGCCTCCAGCAGGGAATTGCTTGCCAGTCTGTTGTTTCCGTGAACGCCCGTATGAGAGCATTCTCCGCAGGCATAGAGCCCTTCGACTCCTGTTCTTGCCCATTCGTCAACATCGATACCGCCCATAAGATAATGCTGACACGGGAATATCGGCACAGGCTCCTTTGTCAGGTCATAGCCGTATTCGAGCAGATTCTTGTATATCATAGGAAAGCGGTTTTTAATAAATTCGGGATCCTTGTGAGAGATATCCAGCCAGAATTCGTCCGACCCGGTTCTCTTTGACTCGAAGATTATAGAGTGTGACACCACATCACGGGGCGCCAGCTCCAGCCTCTTGTCATACCTGTCCATAAAGCGCTCTTTATAGCAGTTTTTAAGGTATGCCCCCTCGCCTCTTACCGCCTCGGAGATAAGAAAGCATTCTCTTGTCTTCCTGTCGTTAAAGGCGGTCGGGTGGAACTGGATATAGCTCAGGTGCTTGATCGGTGCGCCCAGCTTGTAAGCCAGAGCTATACCGTCGCCCGTAGCGATAGCAGAGTTTGTTGTGAACTCATACACTCTTCCTATACCGCCTGTGGCAAATACAGCCTTGCGGCTGTTGAAGGTGTGGTAAACACCGTCCTTCAGCACAAGGAACGAAAAGGCGTTTCTTGTCTTCTTCACGTCACACATCATCGCATTCTCGATGATATCAACATTTTCAAGTGTCTGGGCATAAGCTAAGAGCTTTGTTTCTATCTCAAAGCCTGTTGCATCCTTGTGGTGAAAGATACGTCTCATACCGTGTCCGCCCTCAAGCGTGCGGTGATAGTCGCCGTCCTCTTTCCTGTCAAATTCAACGCCCAGCTTAATTATCGTGTCGATAGCGTCAGCCGCCTCATTAACGAGGATATCGGTGGTCAGCGGGTCATTTTCAAAGCCTCCGGCCACAAAGGTATCCTGTTTGTGCTTTTCGGGCGAGTCCTCGGGGCTTTTATAGACCCCTGCAATGCCGCCCTGAGCCAGAGCAGAATTGCACAGTGTCAGTTCTCTTTTTGAAAGCACCAGCACCGAGAGTTCTCTTGGCAGATTGATAGCGCCGTAAAGTCCTGCGGCTCCGCAGCCGGCAATAATAACATCGTAATCCTTCTTCATGATCGTCAGTCCTTTTTATGATCATAGGCAGCCGTGGCAGACCGATCTGCCATTAGTTTGCTGCATAAAGTTATCCTTTATTCTGCCATAAAAGCAAAGTTTTAAGACAGAACTGCCCGGTCAGCAGGGGAGTGCCGTCAGGCGGCACATATCTGCATGGGCATTATAATACATTATATATTTCTTATTATACCACAAACAAAATAAAATTTCAACACCTGTAAAGCAAAAAATCGGCGGACATAAAGTCCGCCGGTGGTTTATATGCCGAATATCAGTTTTTATACTCTTTCCCGTAATAGCAGGCCAGATAAAGATCCTTGATCTCGCTTATCAGCGGATATCTCGGGTTTGCTCCCGTACACTGATCGTCGAAAGCATCCTCGCTCATCTGATCCAGAGTTGCAAGGAAGTCCTCCTCCTTGACGCCGTAGTCAGCGATAGTCTTTTTGCAGCCTGTCGTCTGCTTCAGCCATGCTATCTTTTCAAGCAGCTTCTCAAAGGTATCCTTGTCGTTCTTTCCGAAGATACCGAGATAATTTGCGACCTCAACATACCTTTCCAGCGTATGCGGATGATCGTACTGCGAGAATGTACCCATTTTCCTCGGAACAGGGTCAGCGTTGAAGCGCATAACGTTCTCGATAAGGAGCGCACAGCATATTCCGTGAGGCAGGTGGTGATAAGCGCCCAGCTTGTGAGCCATTGAGTGGCATATGCCAAGGAAAGCATTTGCAAACGCCATACCTGCCATTGTTGCCGAATGAGCCATATTCTCTCTTGCCTTAACAGCTGTCTGACCGTTCTCCACACATTCCGGAAGGTTGTCAAAAGTAAGCTTCAGGCTCCTCAGTGCCAGACCGTCAGTAAAGTCGGTCGCCATAACGGAAGCATAAGCTTCAAGAGCGTGGACCATAGCATCAAGACCGGAAGCACAGGTGAGTCCCTTTGGCGCACTCATCATAAGGTCGGTATCAACTATCGCCATGTTCGGCATCAGCTGATAGTCAGCCAGAGGATACTTAGCGCCTGTCTTATCATCGGTGATGACCGCAAACGGAGTTACCTCAGAGCCTGTTCCCGAGGATGTGGGCACAGCAACGAAATAAGCCTTTTCGCCCATTTTCGGGAAGGTGTACACTCTCTTTCTTATGTCGATAAAGCGCATAGCCATATCCATAAAGTCAGCATCCGGATGCTCATAAAGTACCCACATTATCTTAGCTGCGTCCATAGCCGAGCCGCCGCCGAGAGCGATGATGACATCGGGCTCGAAGGCTGACATAGCCTTTGTTCCCTCCAGCGCACATGAAAGCGTCGGGTCCGGCGCAACGTTAAAGAATGTTTCGTGAACGATGCCCAGCTGATCGAGCTTTCTGGTAATCGGCTTTGTATATCCGTTCTTGTAAAGGAAGCTGTCGGTAACAATGAATGCTCTCTTTTTGCCAAGGACATTTTTCAGCTCGTCCAGTGCAACAGGCAGACAGCCTTTTTTGAAATAAACCTTATCGGGGGACCTGAACCACAGCATATTCTCTCTCCTCTCGGCAATAGTCTTGATGTTGAGCAGGTGCTTTATACCAACGTTCTCTGAAACGGAATTTCCGCCCCAGGAGCCGCAGCCCAGCGTGAGTGAGGGTGTCAGCCCGAAGTTATAAAGGTCACCTATTCCGCCAAGAGAGGACGGAGTGTTTATGATAAGCCTGCAGGTCTTCATCCTTTCTGCAAACCTCATCAGCTTTTCACGTTCATTTACATTGTCTATCCACAGTACAGCCGTGTGTCCCAGGCCGCCGTTGTTCTGGAGCAGTGTTTCTGCGATATCCAGAGCATTGTCAAAGTCCTTTGACTTGTACATACCGAGTATAGTTGTCAGCTTTTCATGTCCGAAGGCTTCGTCACGGTCGGTGCGTGTTGCCTCGCCAATGAGCACCTTGACGTCCTCGTTGACCTCAAAGCCTGCGAGCTTGGCTATCTCCCAGGGCCTTTTGCCAACGACCTTTGCGTTTACCGAGCCGTTTATCAGCAGAGTTTCTCTTATCCTGTCAGCCTCTTCATCGTTGAGGAAGTAGGCACCTCTTGCCTTGAACTCCTTTTTCACAGCCGCATAAATGCTCTTGTCAACGATAACTGTCTGTTCGGTAGCACATATCATACCGTTGTCAAAGGTCTTGGAGTGGATTATGGAATTGACCGCATTTGTGATATCGGCAGATTTGTCGATGATAGCGGAAGCGTTTCCTGCGCCGACACCAAGAGCAGGCGTTCCCGAAGAGTAAGCAGCCTTGACCATTCCGGGTCCGCCGGTCGCAAGGATAAGGTCGGACTCCTTCATAAGGAGGTTCGTCATATCAAGAGAGGGAACATCTATCCATCCTATGATGTTTTCGGGCGCACCTGCCTTTACAGCAGCCTCATAAACTATCTTTGCCGCAGCGATAGTAGAATCCTTTGCTCTCGGGTGCGGAGAAATAATGATACCGTTTCTTGTTTTAAGGCATACCAGTGTCTTGAAGATAGCGGTAGATGTCGGGTTAGTGGTCGGTATAACGGCGCCGATAAGTCCGACAGGCTCATATATCCTGGTGATACCCATTTCAGGATCGCTGTCAAACACGCCGCAGGTTATCTCGTCCTTGTACTTGTTATAGATGTGCTCGGCAGCATAGTTATTTTTGATGACCTTATCCTCAACTATGCCCATGCCAGTTTCCTCAGCTGCCATTTTTGCAAGCGGCAGCCTTGCCATATTTGCGGCAATAGCAGCAGCCTTGAATATCTTGTCCACCTGTTCCTGAGAATACTCAGCAAACAGAGCCTGAGCCGCTCTGACTTCTTTGATCTTGCCTTCGAGAGTTTCAACAGAGTTTACTTCTTTGATCATGATCATACCCCCACAAGTCCGTTCATTGATGTTTTTTCAGGGCAGAGCACCGCCCTTGTTTCCTTGATTATACCACTTCGTTAAAAATTTGTCAATCGTCATATTAACATATCTCAGCCCCCTGATAACGATACTTTGGGCATAATTCATAAAGGGGCTCCTACACTTTTGATTATACAGAAAAAAAACGGGTTTGTCAACATAAACACACACGTTTTACAACGCTTTAACGAATGTTTAAAACGTTTCATCATAATTCCCCCAAAGCAGCAGGCAGCTTGGCATTTTGTTGCGGTCTGCCCCCTGTTTTACTGAGGAATCCGGGTCACAAACCATAAACTAAGGGGGCCATCATTTCTGATAGCCCCCTCAGTGTTCTGATTATTTAAGGTATTATACATGAAGTCTTGTTAAAAGTTGAGCGTGCTGTCCGCATAGGTCTCGGTAACTGTCTCTGCCCACGACGGTGTTTCATCAAACTCAATAAGCTCATAGCCGGCGCCGGTGTCAAGATAGACCTCTTCACCTTCAAGACCGCAGGCAGCCTTGCCAACATAAAGCGTTTCATTCTTTTTCTTGTCGTAAACGCAGAACACACAGCAGTCCTGTCCTTCCACGCTCTCTATCCCGACATATCCGTAAAGCCTTTTTGCCTTCTTTTCAACAGGCACATATGTGCTCAGCTTTCTTACTCCGCTGTTGAAACTG
>DFEO01000140.1 GCA_002368715.1 Ruminococcus sp. UBA3800 | reverse complement strand
AACTGTATCTTTCCTGATCTTTGTCTTGAAACTGCGCATATAAGCAAAAAACTCGGCCGTGGCCGCCATACGACAAGGACAGTTGAGCTTTACAAGCTGCCTAACGGCGGATATATAGCCGATACCCCGGGCTTTTCTTCCTTTGATACAAACAGATATGATATAATCCGCAAGGAGCAGCTTGCTCCCTGCTTTGAGGAGTTCCTGCCTTATATCGGAAAATGCAGGTTCCAGGATTGCAGCCACACGAGAGAAAAGGACTGCGCTGTTATAGATGCTGTGAACCGTGGACTAATACCGAATAGCAGGTATGAGAGCTATAAGGTGATGTATGAACAGGCAGAGAAGCTGAAGGAATGGGAACAGGGACGGTGAGCGATGTGAAAAAATGTGCTGTTTTTGTCGGCGGTGACAGGGTGAGCAGAGCGACGGTCGATAAGCTTATGCTTGACGGCTCCTATATAATAGCAGCTGATGTAGGCTATGTCTATGCAAGGGAGCTGGGGATAGAGCCTGACCTTGTTATCGGTGACTTTGATTCGGCACAAAAGCCCGAAGCAAGCTGTGAGGTCTATCCGGTGCGCAAGGATGACACGGACATTATGCTTGCCCTGAAAAAAGCTATATTGCTCGGTTTCAGAGATATTACCGTTGTCGGCGGAACAGGCGGCAGGCTCGACCATACGGTCGGAAATCTCCAGGCGCTTGCCTATTGCTGCGAGCAGGATGTCAGGTGCAGGCTGTCAGCTGACGGCCAGAGAGCCGAGATCTATCGCCCGGGCACCTATCGTATCGCCCCTCCCGAGGGTTGGTCGATGTCGCTTTTTGCCTTTGGCTCAGCTGTATGCGGCCTGACGATAAGGAATGCGGACTATTGTGCGGATGACCTTATGCTCGAGCCGAGCTTTCCCCTTGGGATATCAAACAAGGCCCTTGAGGGCGGTGCCGAGGTGTCTTTTAAAAGCGGAAGGCTTTTGTGTATTTGCTCTGAGCTATGAACCATAAGCGGTGCTTCTGAATAGTATAATTGTGACATCGCAAGTCGGTGATCCTTATTGGAGGTACTTATTATGAAGATCGTAGTTGTAAAAAGCCCGAAGCTTCTTTCAGGGATGCTAAGACTGATCTTTAGGGTCAAAAAGTATGAGGAATGAAACACTGGCTTTCAAAAACCCTCTGCCTTGTGCAGGGGGCTTTTCTTGACTTATTGCAGTGTTTGTGATATAATATCAGCATAGCTGATATTATATTATTATCTGAATGCCCTCGCAGATACGTGTCACTTTGTGACACTCCCTGCGTATCGGGCAATTATATCACAACGCTGCGCTTATGTGATATAATTCTCATCAGAGTTATCTTGTGATATCCGGGTGGTGCCGTTATGAAACGTTTTTCATTCAAGTTTATAGGTTCAATGCTTATAAGCGGCTTTCTGACAGGTGTTATCCTGAATGTTTTGTTTCAGTTCACCTTTGAAGAGATAAGGATAGACCCCGAGAACAAGCAGCTGCCGCTGATGCTGGTCGTCATGGTCATTTTCACATCTTTTTATGTGTTCTTTGCGATATTCTATGCAAAGCTTTTTGCCAGATACTTCAAGGCAAGAGAATTTACTTTGAAATACGGCAGGGAGTTTTCTTTTTTCAGAAACTATGTCATCGTAGCTGCCGCTGCCATAGGCGCTGATCTGTATTACCTCTATAAAAAGTCGCTGCCATTTTTTGCAAGCGCCTATGAGGATGCGATAATGCGTATCAAGATCAAAAGTCTTTATAAGGATCTTGAAAAAAAGGAGCTTTACGAGCTTGAACAGTCATATGAGCAGCTTCTTGATATCATAAAGATCGCAGCGATTGTTATTATAATCATCCAGGCGGTCGCTGTTATCCTTTGTGCAAAAAAGATCGTCAGGGCATACAGGGAACAGAAAAGTATACTTTTATCGTTATAACGGAGGACAATATGAAATTCATTAGCTGGAACGTAAACGGGTTCAGAGCCTGCCTGAAAAAAGGGTTCGAGGACTTTTTCAAGGCTGAGGATGCTGACATTTTCTGCATCCAGGAAACAAAGATGAGACCCGATCAGGCTGATTTTGAACCCGAAGGCTATCATAAATATTTTTTCAGTGCAGAGCGTGCAGGCTATTCGGGAACAGCTGTCTTTACAAAGCAGGAGCCCATGAGCGTTACATACGGTCTTGACGGCGAACACGCTGATGAGGGCAGAGTGATAACCTGTGAATATGAGGACTTCTATTTTGTCTGCTGCTATACCCCGAATGCACAGCAGGAGCTAAAAAGGATAGACTATCGTATGGGATTCGAGGATGATATGAGAGCCTATCTTATGAAGCTTGACAAGCAAAAGCCTGTGGTATACTGCGGCGATCTTAACGTTGCGCACAACGAGATAGACCTTAAAAACCCAAGATCGAATGTAGGCAATCCCGGCTTCTCCGATCAGGAACGAGGGAAAATGACCGAGCTTCTTGCAAGCGGCTTCAAGGATACGTTCAGAACGCTTTATCCTGATAAGACGGATGCCTATACCTGGTGGTCCTATCGTTTCAGCGCAAGGACCAAGAATATTGGCTGGCGTATAGATTATTTCATTGTTTCAGAACGCTTTATGGAAAGAGTCGAGGACAGCATCATCTACGCCGATGTTCTCGGAAGCGATCATTGTCCTGTGGGACTAATAGTTAAATAGCAGACACACAAAAAGCCCGTAAGCTTTTCCCAGCTTACGGGCTTTATCCATTTTATCAAAGCTCAACAGGCTCTGTTCTTATCCTGATCTTAGGCATCTTCTCGATAGTGGAATATGTGTTCATCAGGCCGTCATCAATGCTCAGGTCGTTTTCTCCGCTTGCAGGAGGAGCAAAGATGCGAAGCTTCAGATCGGCTGCACCATCCAGAGGCTTTTCAAAGAAAGCGCTCATAAGGTCGATGCACTTAGCCTTGGGAGACTTGTAGAACCACTTGCCGTTTATCTCCATTATAACGTTCGAGTCGTCCTCAAAGTATACCTCGCAGAAATGAGGGTTCTTGTCAAAGTGGAGAGGTATCTCGATACCCTCGGCGTCCTCAGCACCGCCCCAGCGAAGCTTTGCAGGGAAGCTTATCTCTTCGCCGGAGGTCATCTTAGGACTGTAAAACTCGTCGTGGATGATCTCCTTATATGTCTTCATAAGAGGCTGCTCGATACCGCAGTCAGGATAGTTGGGGTCTTCGATCTCAAGACCGAGCCTGCCCCTGTCTCTGAACTGATACATAGTAAATGCGTTGAACCAGCCCTTGTCCTCGTCAGCCTTGAGCAGGTCGCAGAATTCCTTTACCATTTCAGCCTGATCGTAAGGACCTGTCACATCGCCGTCGGCATTGAGCTCGCTCATTACCATAGGCTTTTGCTTGCCGTCGTTTACTTCGCACAGCCTTTTATAGGTCTTCTTTGTATATTCGTACACATCCTTGATAACAGAGCGTGAATGTGTTGTGCCGCCACGCTCGGCCACGTCATAGGGCCAGCCCCAGTGGAGAGCAAAATACTTGTCTATGCTCCAAATGTCGCACTCTCTGTAAGCCTGCAAAAACTCCTCTTCCATTTCAAGCTTGCCTGTCTTGGGGTCATATCCGCCCGCACAGAGGATAGTCTTGACATTTGGCGCATACTCCTTGAGAATGCGGTGGAACTTTACAAAGAAGTCACCCAGCTCCTTATAGGAAGCTCTCTTTGTAAAGGAGAACCAGTTGCCTGTACACTCATGGTTTATCCTTATAAGCAGTCTTCCGAACGGACGAAGGTCCTTAGCGATAGCAATGAGCTGCTCGTCACTTACATTAGGGTCAACGGTAAGCGTCAGCACAACGTCCTGACCGTGTCTTCTTACATCTCTCATATAGTTGAACGGCTCGCCCTCGGTGTTACCCTCAAGGCCGCCCTTATAAGTGAAATAATCATCATATGGATAGTCCCATGCAAAGGAGACATCCATATCCTTGCAGGCCTCAGATACCCTCTGAGGAAACTGCTCATCCAGAGGATAATAGCAATACATCAGGCTGACACCTCTGTGGGGTCTGCCCAGCTTGTGAAGCATATAGTCCTGGTTTACATACTCTCCTCTTTCCGAACCGTCACCGATATCAACGGCACAGTCAGCGGCACCCATATGTACCTTAAAAGCTTTCAATTCTTCCATAGTGTTACTCCTTTGCATATATTTTTCGGCCAAGCGCCATGATCTACGAAACAATAAGTCTGTTCAGGTCGTCAAACTTTAAAGCAAGATCTCTGAAAATAACACAGTTTTCCTCGGTCTCGGGGTAAAGATCGGTATAAATGCACAAAACGAACGGGGAGTCCGCATAAACGATAGCGCAGTCGTGGAAGGATCTGAACTCAAACTCAGAACCGTATTTCTGTGCGACCTTATACTTCGGGTCGAGCGCCTGGCCTATCTGATAGTTATACTCACCGTCCACCATCATATCCACCATCATCCTACCTTCGTCCGTCTCCTCGGCAAAGTCATAGATGTCCCAGAAGCACTTAGCTATCTGCATAACGTTACACTTGGTATATAGCCAGTCATATCCGAGATACATACCGCCGCCGATCTCGTTCATAAGATCGTTGAACCACTGCCAGCCGAACTTCTTATAGAGCAGATAATAAGCAGTGTTGTCAGACTCATTCAGAGCGTAGTACATAAGCTCCTTGACAGTATATTTCGTTCCCGATTCAGCCGATGCCACAGTCCTGTCATCGTCCATCCAGCGCTCATCACGAACGATCTCCTCATCGAGGTCAACGCCGTTTTCCAGAAGGCTCTTGACATAGGGCGCCTTTATCGGGCTGCAAACCTGATACTCAAAAGACGGATTGCAGTAAACCTGGGAACCTGTGACCATATTCTTATACGAGATCGAGATATTGCAGTTCGCATCTGCGATAATATCGCTGATCTCCTGCATACACTTGTTTATCTCTTCATTTGAGTATACTTCACTTATATCCTCATAGCTGAACATATAAGAATTAAGCGCAGAGAACTCCTCAACATTTCCTTTTTCCACGATCTCGTCTATGTGATCCTTCTTCACCTCGGGCTTTTCATCCGAAGATGTATCTGCATCAGAGGTCGTATTATACTGCTTTATCTTAGCGATCACCGACTGTTTCTTTGGGGAAGAAGACTCGGCGGCCGAGCTTGAAGTCTTTTCCTTTTTTGCAGCGCCGGAGCTTGAAGAACTATCTGATCCTTTCGCACTGCCGCAGGCTGCCGTAAACAGCATCATACAGGCGCAGAACAAACAAACTGCCTTTTTCATATGACCTCCCTCAGGTCGTTAAAACAAACGATTAAACCATACTTTATATCCTATCATATTTTGACTGTAAAGTCAAGTAAATAATACATTATTAAACTAAAAATTACTTTAAGACATCATCAGCACTGCATATATTTTTAAAAGCAAAAAAAGAGATCCTCGCTTGAAGATCTCTTAATATATAAAAATTTGAAACCGGTTTATACCTCTGCGATGACCTCGACCTCAACGAGAACATCCTTGGGCAGCTCCTTTACCGCAACGCAGGAACGTGCAGGCTTTGATGTGAAATACCTGCCGTAGATCTCATTGAAAGCGCCAAAGTCTGACATATTCTTCAAAAAGCACACAGTCTTAACTGCCTTTTCAAGCGATGAGCCTGCTGCTTCGAGAAGGTTTTTGAGGTTTGTGCATACCTGCTCGGTCTGTCCCTCGATAGTGTCAGCCTCAACAGCGCCGGTAGCGGGGTTGATAGCTATCTGTCCGGATGTGAACACCAGCCCGCCCACGATCTTAGCCTGAGAATAGGGTCCGATAGCGTCAGGTGCATTCTTTGTGTAAATTGTTTCTGCCATGATAAAAACTCCTTTGCTTATTTATTTACGATCTTAAAGCCTGCTTCTGCAAGGGCCGATCTTATCTTTCTGATATGGTCAAAATCTCTGGTCTCCATAACGATACGAAGAATGCAGTCAGTGATATCGCTGTCCTCGCTTGCCCTTTCATGGTGGATAGCGACCACATTTCCGCCAAGGTCTGCGATGATCTTTGAAACGCCAACAAGCTGACCGGGCTTGTCCTCAAGCTGGATAGCCATTGTGTCAGACCTGCCGGATTTGAGCAGACCTCTCTTTATAACTCTCGAAAGGATAGTAACGTCGATATTTCCGCCCGAAACAAGACATACGACCTTTTTGCCCTTTATATCGGGGACCTTGTTGAACATCACCGCTGCGACAGACACGGCGCCTGCGCCCTCAGCGATAAGCTTCTGCTTCTCGATAAGATGAAGGATAGCCGACGACACCTCGTCATCCGAAACGGTAACTATCCCGTCAACATACTGCTTGCAGAACTCAAAGGTATGCTCGCCCGGTTCCTTTACTTTTATACCGTCAGCGATAGTGTGGACAGAATCAAGACACTTTATCTCGTCCTCTTCCAGAGATCTCACCATCGAGGGAGCGCCCTCGGCCTGAACACCGTATACCTTGACCTGAGGTCTCAGCTGTTTTACCGCAAAAGCAACACCCGAGATAAGTCCGCCGCCGCCCACGGGAACAACGATAACGTCGGTATCAGCCACCTGATTGAGTATCTCAAGGCCTATCGTTCCCTGGCCTGCTATAACGTTCTCATCATCGAACGGGTGGATGAATGTATAGTTATGCTCATCTCGCTGTCTGAGCGCTTCTGCATAAGCGTCATCATAAACGCCCGGCACAAGACAAACCTCAGCGCCGTAGCTCTTTGTGGCCTCGACCTTGGAGATCGGAGCTCCGTCAGGCAGACAGATGATAGATTTTATCCCGTTCTTTGAGGCGGCCAGAGCCACACCCTGAGCGTGATTTCCTGCCGAGCAGGCTATAACACCGTGAGACTTTTCCTCCTCGGAAAGCTGAGATATTTTGTAGTAAGCTCCTCTGACCTTGAAAGAGCCCGTGACCTGAAGGTTCTCTGTTTTCAGATAAACATCACAGTCGGGGTTCACAGTAGGAGCGCTGATGCAGGCTGTGGGTCTTAGGACCTCCTTTAGCACATTTGACGCATCAAAGACCTTATCCAGTGTAAGCATTCTTATTACCTCTTTTCAAAAAATAAGTCTTCGCCTCTTACGCAGAGGCGAAGACAAAAACTCCGTGGTACCACTCTGATTGCAGGAAAGCCCTGCCGCTCAAAACCTGTAACGAAGGCAACGGAACCGCTTACTAGCTTTCGGCAGCTCAGCTCGGGGATGATCCTGACCACGCATAGCCGCAGGCTTTTCATCGTCCGCCTGCTCTCTGGAGACCTGTGTGAGGCCACCTTTCCCGTCAAAGCTTTTAAAATATACATCCATTATATCACTGCTGCCGGCAATTGTCAAGCCCCAACGCCGCCGATGACAAAAAGCTCTACTTATGATATCTCGACCCTGCGGATATCTGAAAAGCTCTGTATATCTGCTCGAGCAGCATCACCCTTGCCAGCTGGTGCGGAAATGTCATTTGAGACATAGATAGCCGCAGATCGGCTTTTTTCTTGATCCTGTCGGCTATCCCGAAAGATGAACCTATAATGAAGTTTATGGTGCTCTTTCCCGAAACGCTGCACTTTTCTATCATCCCCGAAAGCTCCTCGCTCGGCATCTGTCTGCCTTCTATGCACATCGCAATGTTAAAGCAGCCGCTGCTTTCAAGGTACGGCTTCATAGCCTCTGCTTCATTTTCGAGCGCTTTGCTTATCTCGCCTGCGCTGGGTTCAGACGGCAGCCTTGCCTCTGAAAGCTCGACGATATTCAGCTTGCACGATGCAGAAAGCCTTTTTTCATATTCAGCCGAAGCATCACGCAGATATTTCTCTTTAAGTTTTCCCACGCAGATAATGTTTATCCTCATCAAAAGACAAGCACCTCCTCATTGCGGCTCGGCCTTGCCGTTATCAGCTGATAGTCAAACCCTCTCCTGAACTCACCGAGTGCCGCCACAGCGCACTTCTCGGCCACCTGAGGCGAGTTGTTCTCCTGGCTCAAGTGCCCGAGTATCAGCCGACAGGTCCCGCTCCTGACAAGGTTAGCGAGCTCGGCCGCACAATCCTTGTTTGAAAGATGCCCGAATTTTGAAGCTATGCGGTTTTTCAGCTCTCTGGGATAAGGTCCGTACTCCAGCATATCGGGGTCATAGTTTGACTCTATCAGCAGAGCATCCACCCCCGTGACAGCAGCTCTGACCTCACCGGATACAAACCCCAGATCCGTACACAGCGCGGCTGTCTTCCCGTCAGGGTACTCCACTCTGTATCCGCAGCTTGCAGGCACATCGTGCGATGTTTCAAAGTGTGACACCCTGAACCCGGCTGTCACAGCTTCGCCGCTATCAGCCGGCACAAGCTCCGCACTCGGATCGATAAACCCTCTGTCTGCAAGTATCTCAAGGTTTTTCTCCTGAGCATAAACAGGGACTCTGAGTTTTTTTGACAAAACTCTGAGTCCGCTTATGTGATCTGAATGGATATGAGTTATAAAGATCGCCCTGACAGCGCCGAGAGGGATATCTTTGTCGCCCAGCGCTTGGCATATCTGCTTGCAGGAAACACCTGCATCTATAAGGATACCGCTGTTCTGATCGCCAAGATATGTACAGTTGCCCTTGCTCGACGAGAACAGAGGATACATTCTTGCCATATCAATTGTCCTTTCTGAACCTGTCGTAGAGATAATTTGCAACTGCGTCGTCGGTGTTTTTTCCTATCATCCTGTCACAGTATTCCTTTATCTCGTCGGCGGCGTTGCTCACGCACACCTTTTCGTCGCAGGCTTCAAACATCGGTATGTCGTTAAGGTTATCTCCAAATCCGATGACTCTGTCAAATCCGCAGTAATCCTTTATATACTGCACTCCCTTTTTCTTTGAAGCAGAGGACGAGAATATCTCGAGATACCACAGCCCCTCTTTATAAACGTCCTCATAAAAGGTCATAGTGACCTCTGAATTATACTTGAAGCTGTCATACACCTTCTGGAGCCTTTCCTTGGTATCAATGAATGTAAAGTAGATAACGTCGGCATTCACTTTTTCAAAGTGGTCTATCTGGGTGAATGACTTATAATACTTTTTCTTTCTCTCCTCAAAAAAGCTTTTCATAGCAGGAGTAGCAAGCTTTCTGTAATACGTATTCATATCGTTCTTGAATATGGTATACATAAAGCATTCGATCCCAAGGCTTGTACACAGTCTGTCTATCTTCAGCTTCATTCCGCCGTCGAGCCTGTTTACGACGTCGTATTTTTTCAGCTTGGGGTCATAGATGAGAACTCCGTTCATGAGAACTATCGGAAGTCTGAGTCTGAGCGGAGCCAGTATCTTTTTGCAGGATGCCCAGGTCCTTGCTGTGGCAATAGAGAAGAAAAGCCCGTTTTCTTCAATGAGATCGTTGAGCTTGAATGATGTTACCCAGGATATTTCGGCGTTGTCGTTCAAAAGCGTTCCGTCAAGGTCAGATATGACCAGCGTGTTCTTATCCTTTGCACTTGCCATAAAAGCTCCTCCTCCCGCAAAATACTGATATCCTTTTAGATTATAGCACAGTTTTTTAAATAAGTCAATTAAAATGACCTGTTTCTCTTCACGTTTTTCAAACTTATTTTTTTCTTGACAAAACAGAAAGAATATAGTATAATTACCTTTGTGACGAGCCGCTGTGGTGAAATCGGCAGACACAGGGGACTTAAAATCCCCCGATCATTGAGATCGTACCGGTTCAAGTCCGGTCAGCGGCACTATACGGGCAGAGCGTTTGGCTCTGCTTTTTTTGTTGACGAAATCTGTGAAGTATGTTATAATCGAGATAGTGAAGTGACAGCCGCTGAATGGCTGTGTTATCGGTTTTCGACTCTATAAAAGGAGATGGATCTATGAGCGAAGCAGCAAAAATTCAGGATACTTTAAAGAACAAGTCACATAAGAAGCTGATAATAGTTCTTATCATTATAGGTGTTATCATAGTCTTGTTTTTTGCTTTCGGGCTCTCATATATCAAAAGACATTTTATTGAAAAAGAAGTTGATCTGTCGGCTGCTTTGGATATCAGATCCGTTGATCTTGACAGTATAAAGAAAGATAACCGTATTCTTGTCGTCAGCTTCACATATGCAGAAAATGCAAAGCTGATTGATAATGTCGATGCTGTTTCAGGAGCATCATTGATGGTCGATCATCATGATGAGCTTCAGGGTGACAGGATAATCGGTAACTGTGAGCTTCTTTCAAGCATGATAGGAAGCTCGGTCGGTGAATGTGATTATTGTTCGATCATTACTGAAAAGACCTACCCGGATACTTATTCGGGAACGGTAGCAGAAGCCAAAAAAGAATTTGATAATGATGAAGACGTAAAGCTCAGATCAGAGATCCCCGATCTTTCCAAATACGATACTGTATTCATTATTTACCCTGTCTGGTGGGGAACTATACCGAAAGCTGTTGAAACGTTTGTCGAACAGGCCGAGTTCCGCCATGATGATAAGGACCCTCAGTATGTGTTTGCCGTTGTTTCTCACGGCGGCAGCGGAAAGGCCGAGAGCGTTTCAGGCCTTGAAAAGGCAGCCGGGATAAAGCTTTCAGCTCCTGTTCTCGAGGTGTTTGACGATGATACCACCGAGGCTAAGGATGTCGTTTACAAGTGGCTTAAAAAGATCTCTGAGACTAAGCCTTCGCCGGTTTGAATAACTATTGTAAAGGAGTGTACTTATGGGCACACCTCTTGCTGAAAAGATAAGGCCCAAAAGCCTTGACGATATCGTCGGACAGAAAGACCTTCTGTCCGAAAACAAACCGCTTCGCAGGATAATCGAAAGCGGAAAGATACCCAATATGATCTTTTACGGCCCTTCGGGTGTGGGAAAGACTACTGTTGCAAGGCTTATTGCCGAGAACACAAATATGACGATGCACAAGCTCAACGGCACCAATGCCAGCGTGGCTGATATAAAGCAGATAGTTGCCGAGACACAGACTCTCAGCGGTATAAACGGCATCCTTCTCTATCTTGACGAGATACAGTACCTTAATAAGAAGCAGCAGCAGTCCCTGCTCGAATATATAGAGGACGGCAGCATAACTCTTATATCGTCCACCACCGAGAATCCGTATTTTTATGTTTATAATGCGATAATCAGCCGTTCTACTGTGTTTGAATTCAAGCCTGTAACTGCCGAGGAGATAAAGCCTGCCATAACAAGGGCATTTCAGCTTATGGCAAACGAGCTGGGGCTGAAGCTGAGACTTGAAAACGGTGTGGTCGATCATATCGCACACGGCTGCGGAGGAGATGTAAGGAAGTCGATAAATACGGTCGAGCTGTGTATCCTTTCGGCAGACAATGACGGCGAGAGACTGAGTGTTTCTCTTGACAGTGTGAAGCTTCTTACCCAGCGCAGCAATATGCGCTATGACAGGGACGGCGATTCACATTATGATATACTATCTGCATTGCAGAAGTCTATAAGGGGCTCAGATGAAAACGCAGCACTTCATTATGCGGCAAGGCTTATCGAGGCTGGAGATATAATATCCCTCAGCCGCAGGCTGTTGGTCATCGCAAGCGAGGACATAGGTCTTGCATACCCTATGGCAGTACCGATAGTCAAGGCCTGTGTGGACAGCGCTATGCAGCTTGGTCTGCCGGAGGCAAGGATACCTCTGGGCGAGGCTGTGGTGTTCCTTGCAACAGCTCCGAAATCAAACAGCTCCTATCTCGCCATAGATGCGGCTCTTGCCGATGTTAAAAACGGTGAGACCGGAGATTTCCCGAGAAACCTTCAGAACAAGCATTTTGACGGTGACGAGGCCGAGAAAAAGGGTCAGCACTATATCTATCCTCATCTTTTCCCTCATCATTGGGTCGAGCAGCAGTATATGCCCGATCCTCTGGTCGGCAGGGTATATTATGAATACGGAGAGAACAAGAATGAACAGGCTGCCAAACAGTACTGGGAGAAGATAAAGAAAAACAAATAGCAGGGAAGTTATCCCTGATTTTAATTTAACATCTTGGACATATATCGTTAAATAAATAATTATACATATAAATTATAATTATTCCCAAATTATACAGAAAAAGGAGCTATATATATGAAACAACACTATCTTAAAGCTATTTTTGCAATAACTCTTGCTGCTGCTTGCCTTACTGCCTGCGGAGATTCATCATCTCAGCAGGATTCAGGAATGGTGACTGAAGAAAACAGCACCATAGAAAGAGTAACGGAAATTCCAAACGAGCCCGGCTATGACATTGCTCCCGGAGCAGACATACCGGAGTCTGCAACGGATGAGCCGAGTTCTGCGGAGGAGTCAAAAAAAGCAAACAGCGCTGAGGAGGAGAAACCCGAGGAAGAACAGGTTTTGCTAAAGGTAGAGCATTTTACTCCAAGCGGTGATTTGATATACGCTCAGAACCTTGAATATGTAAAAAGCAATAATGGAGATATCTATCCCTTAAAGTCAACGATCGAGGGGGATCCTGAGCTTTCAAAAGCAAGTATAAAGGAAAGCGCATACACATGTGAGTATGATGATGATTTTAAGCATTCAAAGCAATATGATAAGAATGGTGAATTGGATTTTGAAGACTTTTATGATAATAATGGCAAGGTGACTAAATTATTGATTTATGAAAGTTCAAGAGTGAATAATACATATTTATACGAATATGACAGCGAGGGACGTCTATCTCAAGAGACACAATATGATGGAACGGAAACGGATTATGGAAGAGCTGTTACAACAACTTATTCTTATAACAATGACGGTCATGTTCAGAAGGAAAGCTTTGTGGCTAAGGATAATAGTGGTGATGAAATACAAACCGGAGAAAAAGCATATGAATATGATGCTAATGGAAATAATACTAAGGTCACAACAACATATTCCTACGGTGGCGGACAAATAGATACATATACTTTTGATGACCATAATAACTGCACATCGAAAAAGGTGGAATCTTTACAAGACGGACAGACAACGCTGCAAAACAGTTTCCGATATGAATATGAATATAATGGAGATGATTATGTAAAAACGTGCTTAAGTAAATATTGGAATAATGATGACTATGGCGAGGATTTTTATTTTACAGCATCAAAAGAAACATATTCCGGAGGAAAAATACAGCTAAAGGAAATATACTCGGCAGAAGACGCTGCACTTGGCAACTTTGATGTTCTTGCAGAAACCGTAAAATACACTTACGGAAATGTTTGATAATTGAGCCGAATAGAGTTTTGCAACAAGCAGAAAGCAGGGAAGTGTTTCCTGCTTTATAAGAAAAAGCCTGCCTCTTAAAAAAGAAGCAGGCCTTTTTAGTCAGAATTCGGAAACTATATCCTTTCCGCAGCTGTCGGTCGAGTAGACCCATTTGTCAAGTTTTCCGCTCTTTATAAAATAGTTTATCTTTCCCGGAAAGCCCGAGCTGTCGAACACATCGACAATGATAAGCTTGACCTTCATTTTCTCGGGGATTATAGCTTTTATGTAAACGCTTGCTGCCTGACCGGGATAAACGCCCTCTCTGGGTTCGGCAAGCCCCGCAAGGTTAGGTGCGAGCTCGATGAACACTCCATACGGCTCTACCGAGCGCACGATACCGCTTACAGTCTCGCCGGGGGCAAACTGTTCAGCGTTTTCAAGCCATGTTCCCAGCAGCTCCTTGTGGGTAAGCGTTATCCTGCCGCTGTCCCTGCCCTTAACAACAGCAAAGATGTCCTGGCCGTTGAAAAAGCGGTCGCAAGGGTGGGATATCCTGGAAACGGATATTGCATCTATCGGGATAAGAGACACGATCCCGCAGCCGATATCTACAAAAGCTCCGAAGGTCTCCAGGTGTGTGACTTTCGCAGGGATGATATCTCCGTTTTCAAGCAGCGCCACGAAGTTTTCCATACACTCTTCCTGAGCCTTCCTGCGGGAGAGAACGAACAGCGGACCGTCGGGCGTGTCCTTTATTTCGGTAACTT
The DNA here is from genome assembly GCA_002368715.1 of Ruminococcus sp. UBA3800. Lineage (GTDB taxonomy): Bacteria > Bacillota > Clostridia > Oscillospirales > Ruminococcaceae > Hominimerdicola. The sequence goes on along the minus strand of DFEO01000140.1, from coordinate 7,869 downwards.
TAAAGCAGACGGTCTTGTTCACTCTCGAAAGCAAGGCTATATCCTTGGTCGTTCCCTCTTTAATGCCGATAGCACCCTCTTCACGGGGGATCACCCCTGTGCCGCACTCAAGGTCGATATACAGGTCATGTGCGTTATCGCACATCCTTGCTCTTGCTTCGACGGTTATGCCGTGGGTCATTGCTTCTGACATGGCCTCAGGCGAGCTGAGATAATACTGGTTTTCGGGATCATTGAAGATCTTTCCCTCGGGCAGGTATCTTTTCATGTTTGCTGCGTGCTTATCCGACGATGAAAAAGCACGCCCTCCTTTCACGTTTTATTCATATTCTTAACTTTTCAAACGGCGCAGCAGCAGTGGGCTCAGCGCCGTTTCTGGTTAATTATATGCAAAAAACAAGCCTGTATTACTATATATTTCGCAAAAACGCTTATGACAAAAAATGATAAAATAAAAAGAAATTAGCTGGTAAAAACTGGATATTATTGTGTAGATACTACAAAAAGAGAGAATTTAATAGGACAGTTTGTTGCAAAAGTTAAGTTTTTAGGGCAAAAGACTTGACTTTTTGCAATAATTGTGTTACCCTTATAACAGTTGTTGTAATTGTTTTGTAATCTTTTGACTTTATTGATTACAAAACGGTTATGAACAATTTGTAAATCGTGAAGTGATCCTTATCACTTATCTAATGGAAGGAGTGTGAATGACTTCCGGAAGCACAAGCCGGGAAAGTCGATTTTTAACATGGATTATTCAGCTAATTACAGAACTTTCAGCACACGCTTGCCGATGAGGGTAGCAGCAATAGTGTTTGCACTGATCCTTACGGTAATATGTTTCTCTGACGGTATGACTGCGGATGCCGCTGCTGCGGTAAAGGCTCCTGCAGCCCCTGTTTTGCTTGGAGAATATAAGTATGATACGGGATACTCTCATCCCTACAACGCTCAGACGAACCAGATAATACTTCACTGGAAACCCGTTTCCGGTGCTACCGCTTATCATGTTTATATCAGAGGCGGAAAGTTCAAGAAGTATAAGAGGATAGGTGCTACTACCAAGACCGATTACAGAGTTAAGAATCTTGACAGAGCTACCAGTTACAGATTTGTAGTAAGAGCTCAGAACAGCGCAGGTCTTTCGGGACTTTCAAATTCTCAGCTCATCAAGACAGCAAGGTTCAATTTCGACCAGGCTGACTGGGAAGCACTTTGCAGGATCACCTATCATGAGGTAGGCGGCATCAATACACCGTTCTGGGACAGACCTATCGTTTATGTAGCTGACTGCTGCGTAAACCGTTTCGTAGTTGCAAAGTACACATATAACCCGACCTGGACACCTTATTATGCAAGATACGGAAAGCTTTCCGATATCATATATTACAGCGGCGGATTTATGTCCTCCGCAGGACTTGCAAGAGACGGTGCGACCTATGACAGAGTTCCCGAGAGGATCAAGACCGCTGCATACGGCGCCTGCTATGCAAAGACCGAGCTCAACGGTATAGCAAATGATTTCCACATCTTCTTCTGGTCAAACAGAGGCTACTATACTGTCAGCAGCAAGATCGCATACTCGTTCAGCATCCCCTGGGGCTACTTCTACGTTTGGAGAGAGTATTGGGGAAATACCTGATAAAAAACAAGCTGTCGGCTTCCGGCAGCTTTTTTATGTCATAAAATATTAACGAGTCACCCTTGCAATTTTTATTAAATGGTGTTATAATAAAGTTTCAGAGTGAAAAAGATCAATTTTTAGAAAGAAGTGTTTTATATGACTAAGATAACCATTTTTTCGGGCTTTCTTGGGGCAGGGAAGACTACCCTTATCAAAAAGCTCATTGCTGAGGGCTATGTGAACGAAAAGCTCGTTCTTATCGAGAACGAGTTCGGTCAGATAGGCATAGACAGCGGCTTTTTGCAGGACGCAGGTGTCCAGATAACCGAGATGAACCAGGGCTGTATCTGCTGCAGTCTTGTGGGAGATTTCGGCAAGGCTCTCGTTCAGGTGCTCGAGCAGTATAAGCCCGACAGGATCCTTATCGAGCCCTCCGGCGTCGGAAAGCTCAGTGACGTTATCAGGGCGGTCGAGAGTATTGACGCTCACGATGTCGAGCTTGACGGCTTCACGACAGTGGTCGATGCAAAGAAGTGCAAGATGTATCAGAAGAATTTCGGAGAGTTCTTTGACAACCAGATAACCTATGCAAGCTGCCTTATCCTCAGCCATACTCAGGGACTGTCCCAGGAGAAGCTGGATGAGTGCATCGCTCTTCTTAGAAAGTGCAATGCTAAGGCACCGATCGTTACTACCGAGTGGGATCAGCTTACAGGTGTTCAGCTTATCGAGGCTATGACACAGAAGAACACTCTTGATGATGAGCTGAAGGCTCTGCTTGAGGAGGCTAAGAAGCACGATCATCACCACCACCATGACCATGATGAGCATGAACATCATCACGACCATGAAGAGCATGAGCATCATCATCACCATGACCACGACGAACACGAGCATCCCGAGGGCTGCACCTGTGGATGCCATGACCACGAACATCACCATGACCATGATGAGCACGAACATCATCATGACCACGATCACGATCATCATCACCACCACGCCGATGAGGTGTTCACAAGCTGGGGCAGGGAGACCGCTGACCCATACAGCGAGGATGAGATAAAGGCTGCGCTGGAGGCTTTGCAGGATGAGGAGAAATATGGTGTTATCCTCAGAGCAAAGGGAATAGTTGCAGGCAAGAACGGCGAGTGGATACACTTTGACTATGTTCCCGGAGACCCCGATGTTCGTCACGGAAGCGCCGGAACAACAGGCAGGCTCTGTGTCATCGGCTCGAAGATCAATGAAGCAGCGATAGAAGAGCTGTTTGCTGCTAAATAAAGAAAGGGGCTGTCGCAGATGCCGCAGCAGGAACAATTCCCTGTATATATGTTCATAGGCTTTCTTGAAGGCGGAAAGACCAGATTTATAAAAGAGACCCTCGAGGACGGAAGGTTTGTAAACGGCGACAGAACTCTCCTGCTTGTGTGTGAGGAGGGTCTTGATGAGTATGACACTAAAAACTTTGAAGAGCATAATATTTTTATGCACGTCATCGAGGATAAGTCTGAGCTCAATGAGCAGAACCTTGCAGCTGTCTGCAAGAAATACAACTGTGAAAGGGCAGTTGTAGAGTATAACGGAATGTGGAATGTTCAGGACTTTTTTAACGCAATGCCCGAAGGATGGGCTGTTTATCAGATCATGTTCTTTGCGGATGCCACGACATTTTTACAGTATAATCAGAATATGCGCAGCCTTGTTGTGGACAAGCTCAATGTGTGCGAGCTTGTCGTGTTCAACAGGTTTGACCCATCCTTTGACAAGATGCAGTTTCATCAGATAGTCAGGGGTGTCAGCAGGAGGACCGATATCGCTTATGAATTCACTGACGGGAACGTTGCGTATGATGATATAGAGGACCCGCTCCCGTTTGATGTTGAGGCTGAGCATATCGTTATCGAGGACAGAGATTTTGCTCTCTGGTACAGAGATGCTATGGAGGAGCCCGACAAGTATAACGGCAAGACTATGACTTTCAGGGTCATGGCTGCCTGCGGACCTAATTTCCCGAAGAACACCTTTGCTGTCGGCAGAAAGATAATGACCTGCTGCGTGGAGGATATCCAGTATTGCTGGCTGGTCGCTGAAAACAAAAACGGCAGACCCGACCTGCCGTCGCCAAAGTGGTTCATGGTCACAGGAAAGATAAACGTCCGCAAACACAAGATGTATAAGAGTGCAGGCCCTGTGCTCAATGTTGAGACCATTGCGCCGGCAGAACCGCCTTTGCAGGAGGTCGCTACTTTTTATTGATAAGGGTGCTGCCTGCATAACATGCATAACAAATATAAAATGTTCGATGAACAGACTGATTTGCTTGTATAGCTTGTTGCCGGTCGCTCACTTGTTATCGGCTATGCTATGTCAGACCGGAGATCAGTCTGGTGCTTTAAAAACGGAATATGCGACAGATGCAAGTGAAACGAGGTGAGCAGAAATGAATAAAAGCAGGATCAGAGCGGTATCTTGGATAGTGCTTGTTGTATTCAGCCTTGTCATATTCTGTTCATCCGCTTTTATTATCATCCACGCCGACCATGAATGTACCGGTGTGGACTGTTCTGTTTGTATGGAGATCGCACAGTGCCAGAATACACTGCGTACTCTTGCGACTGCTGCTGCAGGGATGCCGAAGTTTATACCGGCGCTCTGTGCTGCTGCGTCGCTTTGCTGTATCGTTATAAAGCATCTCTCTGAACACACAACTTTGATATCTCTTAAAGTGGAACTTCTGAATTAAATATTGACAGCATTATCTTCTATGGGATAGTTATGCCTGGATCACTTTTTACAGGTTAACTGTTTCGTTTTGTAAGAATGCAGGGTGTGTTCCGGTCCTGCCGGATATAGATACACCTTGTTTAGTTATGTTGTCAATATTTTTATACGGAGGTTCTGTTTTTATGTTTAAGAAAAAATTCGGTGTTTATGCCCTTACATTAGCTATGTCTATTATCGGAGTGACAGGTTGTTCTTCAGGCAGCCGGTCAGGATCAGGCTCAAAGGCTGCTGATAGATCAGGATCGGAGTCTTTCAGTGTAGTATGCACTATATTCCCTGAGTATGATTGGGTCAAGGAGATCCTTGGCGACCATGCTGACAATGTGGATATCACCTATCTTCTTGATAACGGTGTTGATCTGCACAGCTATCAGCCGACTGCTGATGATATGATGAAGATATCCACCTGCGACCTGTTCGTATATGTCGGCGGTGAGTCTGATGAATGGGTAGAAGACGCACTTGCAGATGCACAAAACAAGGATATGAAGGTCATAAATCTTATGGACGTTCTCGGTGATTCCGCCAAGGTAGAGGAGCTCAAAGAGGGTATGCAGGAGGATGAGCATGAGCACGATCACGATGATGAGGATGAAGACGAGCACGAAGAAGAGCACGAGCATGAAGAGGGCGAAGAAGAATACGACGAACACGTCTGGCTCTCTCTGAAAAATGCAAAAGTTCTCTGTGCTGAGATCGAGAACAAGATCGCTGCCATTGATCCTGCAAACGCAGATGATTACAAGGCTAACCTTGACAGCTATGCCGCAAAGCTCACTGAACTTGATAACAGCTTTCAAACGCTTGTTGACGCATCTTCCGTAAAGACTCTTGTGTTCGCCGACAGATTCCCATTCCGTTATTTTGTTGATGATTACGGTCTTGACTACTACGCTGCTTTCATAGGCTGCTCTGCCGAAACAGAGGCAAGCTTTGAGACCATCGCATTCCTCTCTGATAAGGTGAATGAGCTTGACTGCAAGACTATCTTCACACTTGAAAACTCCGGCAAGGATATAGCAAATACAATAATCAGCACATCGGGAAAGAGCGTTGACATTGCCGAGCTCGATTCTCTCCAGTCGGTATCAAAGGATGATATCGCAAACGGTGCAAGCTACCTCTCTGTTATGCAGGAAAACTATGATGTTCTTGCAGATGTTCTTAAATGAGGTTCGGCACGGATGATTAAATGGTACCGGTAAATCTTTTGTACTAAGGAGTGTAAAACTGATGGCAGTGCAGATGAAGTGCATAAATGCTTCGCTTGGATATGAGGGAAGTATAGTTGCGGAAAAACTCGATTTTACTATAAGTGAGGGGGATTATCTTTGTATCCTCGGAGAGAACGGCTCGGGCAAGAGTACTCTGATAAAAGCGATCCTGGGGCTGAAGCCGCAGATAAGCGGACAGATCGAGTGGGGCAAAGATATCAAAAAGAACGAGATAGGCTATCTGCCGCAGCAGACAGTTGTGCAGAAGGATTTTCCTGCTTCTGTCCGTGAGATAGTGCGGTCGGGTTGTCTTGCAAAATGCGGACTGCGCCCTTTCTATAATAAAAAGGAGAAAGAGCTTGCCGAAAGCACTATGAAACAGCTCGAAATAGATGATCTGGCAAAGCGATGCTATCGTGAGCTTTCAGGCGGTCAGCAGCAGAGAGTGCTGCTGGCAAGAGCCTTGTGTGCCACAAGAAAAATGCTCCTGCTGGATGAGCCTGTGACAGGCCTTGACCCTAAAGCACAGAACGACCTCTATGAGCTTATCGCAAAGCTTAACCGTGAGGGCACCACTATCATCATGGTGTCACATGATGTTGCTGCAGCTGTCAGGTATGCATCTCATATCCTTCATATCGGCAGCCATAAGCAGCTGTTTTTCGGAAAAACAGCAGACTACATCACAAGCCATACGGGAAAAATATTCTTGGAAAGGTCGGTGGAAGAAAATGGCTGAGAATATTGAAAAGCTTCGGATGTATTTTGAATATCCGTTTGTCAGATACGCCTTTATAGTTGGTATCCTTATCGCATTATGTTCATCATTATTGGGCGTAACACTTGTGTTAAAGCGTTTTTCTTTCATTGGTGACGGTCTGTCTCACGTTGCATTCGGTGCTATGTCGTTTGCTGCTACGCTGCCTGTTATCATAAAAGAGACTATCGCATCCTTCTCAGGCTCCGAAAGTCTCAGCCCGGGAATGCAGAAGATCGTAACCTATATAGCAGAGATGAATAATATGGTGATCGTTCTGCCGGTAACTTTGCTGTGTGCCATCCTGCTTCTGCGAACAGGTCAGAACACAAAGATAAAGGGAGATGCGGCAGTTGCAATGATCTCGGTAGGTTCACTTGCGATCGGTTATCTGCTTATGAACCGTTATCCTTCGGGTACTAATATTTCGGGCGATGTATGCAGCACGCTGTTCGGTTCGACCTCGATACTTACCCTCAAGCCCGAAGATGTAAAGCTGTGCATTTATATGTCTGTCATCGTTATCCTGACATATATCCTGTTTTACAACAAAATATTCTCAGTGACATTCGATGAGACATTCGTAAGGGCAACGGGTGTTAAAGCGAGCGCCTACAATCTGCTTATCGCCGTTGTTACCGCACTTATCATTGTGCTGGCGATGAACCTTGTCGGCTCACTGCTCATATCTGCGCTTATCATTTTTCCTGCACTTGCAGCCATGAGGCTTTTCAGGAGCTTCCGTGGAGTAATAATCTGCTCTGCGGTGATCTCTGTTCTGTGTGCAGGCTCCGGGATATTATCATCCATATTGTTCTCAACACCCGTCGGCTCAACTATCGTCGCTGCCGACATAATAGTATTTGCGCTTTTCAGCCTTGTATCACCGATAATAAGGAGGTCATAAAATGAGATCAAAACTTTTTGTATGCGCTGCTGCGGCTTTAGTATTGTGCAGCTGCGGAGATACCTCAAAGATCGACGGCATTATATCAAGCAGCACAGCACCGAAGCAGACAGCTGCTTCGGTCACCGCTTCGGCGCAGGATGACAGCGCTGTGACTTCTGCCGCAGGTAATGACCCGAGCTCCGCTTCGGAGGCTGTCCATGAGAATGATCCTGATGAACTGGTAGACCTCACTGTGCTTGACAGCAATATGGTCTATGCTATGGTATATGATATGGTCAACTATCCCGAGAGCTATGAAGGGCAGACGGTGAGGGCAAAGGGCACCTTTGCTCATACGGAATATAACGGAAAGGATTATTTTGCTGTACTGATAGCCGATGCGACCGCCTGCTGTTCACAGGGTATGGAGTTCGTTCTGAAGGGCAGCTATGTTTACCCCGATGATTATCCCGAGACAGACACCGAGATCATTGTTGAGGGAGTATTCAATACCTATATGGAGGACGGCTATCGCTATTGCCAGCTGACCGATGCACAGATGACGGTAAACGGATAATTATTAAGGCAACACCGCACAACC
>DFEO01000024.1 GCA_002368715.1 Ruminococcus sp. UBA3800 | reverse complement strand
CATATGCATCCTCAAGACCGATGCCGAGACCTCGTATAAAAGAGCCGAAAAGGCAAAGATGATAAACCTTACCTCAGATGTCGAGGGCTATGTAAAGGAGGATATCCCGGTATACGGGATAAAGAAGGGCAGCCGCTATATCAGTTTCGACCACGATACCGACGGACTTATCTTCTCGTCCTCCTACCGTGACAAATACGGCCTCTCGGAGGGCGACACGGTCGAATTGAAGCAGCAATACGCAAGCAAAACGTTCAAGCTGAAGGTAGGCGGCTTTTATGACTATCCGGCTTCTCTTGCGATATTTGCGGATGCAGACAGCTTTGATGAGCTTTTCGGGGACGAGAAAACGCTCAATGTGATATTCTCGGACAAAAAGCCGTCGGATATCGACGATATTCTGATAGCCTCGACCATCACCGAGTCGGATCTTACAAAGACCTCACGCCAGCTGATACGCTCTTTCAGCAGCCTGACATCGGTGTTCCTTGTGTTCGGCATAGCTATGTCGGCGCTGGTCATCTATCTGCTTGCTAAGATCATAATAGAGAAGAACGTGCAGTCGATCTCCATGACAAAGATACTGGGCTATTCCGACCGTGAGATAAACGGCCTTTACATCCGTTCGACCACTATCGTGGCTGTCGGCTCGATAGTTCTCACCATACCTCTGGCATATATTGTATTGAGCAAGGCATTCGAGATAATCTTCCGCTCATTCGCAGGATACTTTGAATTCAGTGTTTCACCGTTCATCCTTATCCGTGCAGGTCTGCTCAGTGTTGCGGTGTATGCTGTGATAGCGCTCCTGCTGATAAGAAAGGTCAAGCATATCAAGCTGTCCGAAGCACTCAAAAACGTTGAATAAAACAGCAGGATATCTGTCTGACAGAAGCAGACATCCTGTGAAAGATCATAGCCCCTGCCATTTCCCACAGGAAAGAGCAGGGGCTATGTCTTTTTCAGAAGAGCGTCCTCAGATGACGCTGAATATCGCGATCACGACGAACGCAAGGATCACAGATCCCACACAAAGGAGCAGACAGGTCCCTATAAGCTTCAATGCCATTTTCCCCTTGCGTCCCTTTTCCACCTGTCCCGTCAGGATGTTGAACTCGGGATAGTCCATCGCCATAAGCGGCAGGAAGACGCCCCCCACGACCAGCGCAAATATCAGACATATCATACCCAGCCACATATGAGTTTCCTGCTCGGTCTGGGCGTCATATCCGATCAGCAGCCACGCAAAAAAGTGCATGACGAATATAAATATGTAAAACCTGTTTCTCAGTTTCAGCCATGCCTTGAGTTTGTCACGGTTGGCAAAATAGCCCTGACTGCTCTGCTCAAGGTCCTGAGCTCTCTGACGGTAAAACTCGACCTGAGCCTCTTCCTTCAGCTCGTCAAAGCCCACCTGCATACCGCAGTAAGGGCATAACGCAAAATAAGTATTCTTATTCCTGACAGCTTCTCCGCCGCAATAACGGCAGCGGAACGTGACCTGAGATCCGGTATCCATAGTTATCACCTGCATAATAGATTTTTACACCGAAGGTACAAAAGATAAAGCATGATAAATGCAATGTATTCATTATATCATACAGTTTTCTTTTCGTCAACCGAAGAACCAAAGATCAGTTTGTAAGATGTGCTGTTGTGGCATCGTTTACAGGTGTTTGTATTTGTTATAATTGATAGTTTTTTCTTTAATTTATTGAAAAACTTTAAAATATCTGCTATAATTTAAGCGTTGGAAAACAAGCGGCAGAGGCCGCAGAAAAAAAGCAGAGCTCAGAGCTTTGCTAACTGAAAGGTTGGTTATTATTATGAAAAAGGTACTTGCATCAGTACTCGCACTGACAATGACAGCAGTGATGTTCACATCCTGCGGCGATTCTGACAGCTCTTCCAAGTCAGAGTCCAAGGCTGCATCCTCTTCAAAGGCAGAAGAGACCACAACCACTACAACAGCAGAGACTACAACTACCACCGCAGCAGAGAGCGAGGCTCCTGCGGAGTCCGAGGCTGATTCCAGCGAGGCTGAGGGACCTGCGGAGTTTGACATCACAAAGGTAAACGGCTATGACGAGAACGCTACCGAGACCGTATTTGAGTTTACCGATCAGGTTTCCGATGCGTGGGTAAACGGACTTGGCTCCTATGTTATGGACGATGTAAGCGGCGATGACTTTATCGACGGAAGAACATTCGACAGAGACAAGGATGTTCATATGGTAGTTGAGTTTGCTTATACCGAAAGCTTTGAGAACATGATAAAGGACGGAGTTACCGACCAGCATATGACTCAGATCGTTATCGGACCTGCTCATGCTAACGGCTGGAACAAGTTCGGCGAGACCTATGAGGGACTTATCAGCGATTATCCTTCGCTCAACGATCCTAACCTTACCGACTATGTAAAGGCAAACGGCGAGGATATGGCTACACCCGAGACAAAGGATGTCAAGCCCAAGACCGATCAGGTATGGCCTGATGTATTCATCAAGGAGGACGGCTTCATCAAGATCGGAAACCACGATGTTACATCTATCGAGTTCACCATTCCTGCCGCTGAGATAAACAAGCTCATCGACAACGCAGAGGTGATCCCCGAGGACGAGGAGCACTGGGGCGACGGTATCCTGTTCCAGATCGGCGGAAATATGTACATCACCAAGATCACGATCGATCAGGGCAACGTATTCCTCAGATCTCAGATCGCTGAGAGCGGAATGTGATCCACTTTCGTATATATCTTTGATAAAAAGCGGGCATCTCACAAGCGGTGCCCGCTTTGTATATTATGAGCTTAAAAAACCTCCGCCGAAGCGGAGGCTTTCTGCTTTATGCTTTGTTTATCAGTAACCGATCCAGGGAACGAATACTGTTGCTGTGCCGTTGTCTACCCAGGTGTAGCCTACATCGGAAGCATCAAATGTGCCCTTGTGGTTGTTGTCAACGAGCTGGGTCTGTGCTGCGTTTCCGTTAGCGTCGTATACTACCGAGGACTTGGAAGCGTTGGAGTATTCCATCTTGGAGCCGTTTGCGATAGCGGTAATGTTGTAGACATCTGCTGTGTTATCGCCGGTCGAGATCGAAACTGTGATGCTGTAAGTGTAGCTGTTTACCATTACCACGTTCAGAGTGCTCTTGGCATTGGTCTTGCCGAAGTAGCAGCCTACGGGGAAGCCGTCCTTAGCATTGTGGATGGTCCAGTCATTGAGCTGACCCTCGGGAACTGTGCAGAGCTTGGGCTGCTGTGCTGCGGGTGCTGCCTTCTCTTCGGGTGCTGTATAGTTGTAGCCGCACTCACCAGGGTGCTTGCCGTTCTCGTTAACATAGTTGTAGCCGCACTCTCCGGGGTGCTTGCCGAGCTCGTTGACAGCTTCGGGCTGCTGTGCAACTGCTGCGGGAGCAGCCTGCTGAGTTACCACAGGTGCTGCCTGCTGGGTAACGACCGGAGCTGCCTGCTGGGTAACGACCGGTGCTGCCTGCTGTGCTGCCGCAGGAGCTGTCTGCTGCTGAACGGGTGTGATCTCGTTTGCGTTCATCTTATTGTTTACTGCCTTGACATCCTTGGTCTCGGCCTTGACTGCCGGCTTCTGAACGTTCTGTGCTGCCTGTGCTGCCTGTGCGTTCTCTGCCTTGGGTGCCTGCGAAACGGTGGTGACTGCCGGAACGGGCTTTGTTGATGCGGTGTTGTTTGCAGGTGCGAATGCTGCCATAACTGCGAGGCCTGCTGCCATTGTTGTTGCTGTTACCAGTGCGGAAACTGCTGCGATAACTGTCTTGCTGTTCTTTGCGCTCTTTGTGTTTTTTGTGTTTTTCATAACGTTCTCTCCTTTGTTTGTCTTTACTTCCCTGTTTGTCTTTACTGTGTTGTTCATGATGTTTTCTTCCTTTCCTGTTCTTTTTGAATTTTGTTTTTGGGGTTTCCCCCTTGCTGTGTCTATATAATAACACCCCCATCCTTGCAAAAACCTTGCAGATTCCTGCAAGGTTTCAAAAAAAATAAAAAAATATTTTGTTTTGTATACCTGCACAAAGCATCCGCCGTTCAGTATGGCTCTGTTTGTACACAATGCCCGAAAAACTGCAAAAAAGGTATCGCTTTTCACAGCCTGTGATTTGACAAAGAAGAGCCTGCGTGCTATAATCATATAGCAGATATACTATAATAAAATATAAAGGGGAGATCATATTGTATTGTATCAATTGCGGCAGCCGGATCGCTGACAGCTCGGCGTTCTGCCCCCACTGCGGAGCAAAAACACAGGCACCTGCCACACCGGCACAGGCTGCTCCCGAAGTGTACACTTCATTTCAGGGTGACGCTGCGGCAGCTGTAAAGCCTAAGAAAAACCTGAAGATCGCCATTATCATTCTTGCGGTCATAGCCTTTATCGGCCTTGCCGTCTGGCTTACGTTCATCATCATCGACGCTTTCAAAAAGCCCGGAACGGAGATAGTGAACGCCTTTGACAAAACGATGAAGGAGGACTTCAAGGCCGAGCTTGAGCTGAAATATGATCTTAAAGGCATTTCAGCACTTTCGGGAAATGATGACGAAGACAGCGCATCGGCTATGTCTTCTCTGGGTTCTCTGATAGGCACAAAGATCGAGGCAGAGCTTTATGTAATGGGCGAGGGCGACGACTTTCAGGCAAAGCTCGACGCAGGCTTCGTACAGATGAGAGTAGACAGCGAAGGGATAACCAATCACCTTTCGACAGAAGGGCTGGGTGCTATCATCGGCGGCTCGGACCGCAGTGCAGAGGATAAGACCGTTCCCTTTGATGATGAAGAGTCGAAGGAGTTCTTTGACATCGTCGCAAGCAGGGATATCGTAAAGGCAATGTCAGAGAACAAAGAGGTCGACAAGGCGCTAAAAAAGAACTTCTCTGAAAACTATTCCGAGGTCAAAGATGTTTTTGCCGACCTTCTCAACGACACCGATGCGGAATACGTTATCGAATACAGCAAAAAGGACGGCGCCTATAACTATACTATCGACGTTATGAAGCTGCTCGAAGCCCTTACAAAGGACAAGACGCTGGATATGAAAAAAGAAAGCGTCAAGGGCATCAGGTCTCTTATAAAAGAAACGAAGCAGGACATCATCATCGAGCTCAGCGTGAGCATTTCGGGCGGAAAGCTCGACACCGTAAAGATGACCCCGAAGGTGGACGATAACGAGCTCGGCACCCTGACCGTTACCTTCAAGGATTACGGCAAGGTCAGCGATGAGGATCTTGAATTCGGAGAATCGAATATATCAGGCGGTATAAACGACAGCGTCCTTGCGCCCTCAATGAAGAATTATATCAGCAAGAGCAAGCTCAAAACAACAAATGCGAATGCAAAGATGGCCTTCGTTTCCATTGCCTCCGCAGCGACAGACCTTGAGGCAGACGGCGAATACGTTCCTTCGGGGACCTTTTGCTTCCGTATAGAGGACTATGACCCCGATGATAAGATACAGGCAAGCCTGTATGAGAACTTCAACTATATGGACAATATGGGCGAGGTCTATTATGTTATCGAAGACGGACAACCGAAGTTCGTTCAGTGGAGAGAGGACAGCTCGTCCATTGTCGGACAGTATCCCGGACCTGCCACGAACACCGACGATACCATCGAATGGGGAACATTCACGACCTTCTGACCCGACATAAATAAACCAAACTTCTGCCATTCTGCCGGTTTGAAAGACTTGCAGAATGGCAGACTTTGTTATAAATACACAAAAACAGCCTCCAAAATTCTAACTGCACTTTGTTGACTTTCGGGAGCAGATGTGATAAAATTTATTAAATACTTGTAAGGAGGAATTTTTTATGTCAAAGTTTGTATGTTCAGTTTGCGGATACGTTTTTGAGGGAGAAGCTGCTCCCGAGCAGTGCCCCGTTTGTAAAGCACCTGCATCGAAGTTCACAAAGATGGATGAGAGCGCAGGGCTCACATGGGCAGCAGAGCACGTTGTAGGCGTTGCTTCGGATGCTCCCGAGGATATAAAGAAAGATCTCAGAAGCAACTTTGAAGGCGAGTGCAGCGAGGTCGGAATGTATCTTGCTATGGCCAGAGTCGCTTACAGAGAGGGCTATCCCGAGGTTGGCTCTTATTATGAGAAGGCTGCTTTTGAGGAGGCCGAGCACGCTGCCAAGTTTGCCGA
>DFEO01000061.1 GCA_002368715.1 Ruminococcus sp. UBA3800 | reverse complement strand
GATAATGCATCTGCGGACTTTTTTCATTGTCATGACTTACTCTCGGACATATTTTAACGTTAATTATACCAGTTGCTGGATCACAAGATGAGCTGAAACAGGACGTGTTCCTCCTGCAAGGGGAGTGATCGTAAGGGCAGCAGCATTTCCAGATGTATTTCTGACTGTTAGTACAGAGTCAGCCTGTTCGGCTTCAATAATAACAGATGCGATGATCTGATCTGTTCCTGTTGCACGGCCTGAAACGGTGTTTTCCTCTTGCCATTTTTACTTGACTGCCCTTATTTATTATATCTTATCAGCACGCAGTTGTTATACATTTTCAGCGTGGTGATACAGAGCTCATTGTCCTGTTCCCGGGCTGTTACGATGCCTATCCGAAAGCTCGGAATAACAGCTTTTGGCAAGTAAAACAATGACCACAAACTAAACACGCTTTTGCAAGTGGTTTTGTTTGTGGTCATTTAAATTTGCTCACTCTGTTTCCTGTTGGTTTTCGGGAGTTGATAAACCTGGTCCTTTATGTTTCAAATAGTTTTTTGAATCTTTTATAAAGCTTGCTGCGATCAAAACCATAACGATACCTATCGGGAATGCGGCCACTATGCTGACGGTCTGTAAATTGCTCATCGAGCTTTCAGAAAAGACAAGAGCTATTGGCAGAAGTATCAGAAGAATGCACCACAAGAGCTGGATCGCTTTATGCGGATGTTCATCGCTGTTAAGCTTTCTGCTGCTGTAACACGAGGCTATCAGCGCTATCGAGTCGAACGATGTCGCATAAAAGGCGATCATTGTCAGCAGCACAAGGATAATTATAAGTGTTGAGAACGGCATTTTATCTATCAGATCTATTATGATCTCGTAAATATCTCCATTCTTACCGTATGCTTCGATCAGTTCTGCCTTGCCGCTCATCTGCATCCCCATTCCTTCGCCGCCGAGAACAAAGAAACTTACAAGAGTTGAGCCTGTTCCAAATATGTAACCTCCCAGGATCAGCTGGCGCACTGTTCTTCCACGGGAGATGCTTCCTATAAAGAATGGAGCTGCAACGCACCAGACCATCCAGTATGCCCAGTAGTATATAGTCCAGTTTTGTGCAAAGCTGTCTTTTCGTGTCGGGTCAGTATAAGTCGATAATTCAAAAAAGTTTCCTATCATTTTTCCAAACGATGAAAGGCCCGTTTCTACTATATACTTTGTCTGTCCTCCGAAAAGCAGAACAAAAAGAAGCAGCCCGAAGAAAAGATATATGCACACCTTTGCAAGGATGCTTATCCCTTTAAGTCCATGCATCAGTGAGTAAGTGTATACAGCACAGGTGATAAGCAGGATGATAACAGTTACCGCACGTCTGCTGAGAGTTATCCCGAACAGCTTTGATATCATACTTGCCATAAGAGGTGTCGCAACACTGAAGGTAGTGGCTGTGCCTGCGATCAGTGCAAACACAGCTAGCAGGTCGATCAGCCTTCCGGTTATCCCGTCAGTGCGCTTTCCAAGAAGAGGACGGCAGGCTTCAGAGTATCGTTGTCTTGTTCTTTTTCTGACGTGTATCATAAAGCCGAATGCGGCAGCCAGTACGAGGTAAAACGACCATGGGATAAAGCTCCAGTGAAAAAGTGCATAGGTCTCTGCCCAGTCCTGCACACCCCCCATCTGTTCGATATGTGGTTCGGCAGAATACATCACCCATTCTGAGAAAGAGTAGAAGAGGATATCTGCTGCCAGACCGCAGGTGAACATCATTGCTCCCCATGAAAAAAAGGAGTATTTAGGTTTTTCGTTCGGCGCCCCAAGAACTATATCTCCGCATTTTGATACCGAGAGCAATACCGAAAGGATCAAGAAGCCCAGTCCTATTACCAGATAGTATGCGCCCATCGTATCGCCAAAGAAAAACCTTATTTTAGACAAAACATGATTTGCTCCCTTAGGGAATACAAAAAACAGTATGGATATCCCGATCACTGCGGTGAGCGGAACAAATGTTATGATCCAGTCGATCCTGTTTTTATTCGTTCGTTCATTATTCATATCAGTTAGTCCTTTATATATTCCGAGTATTTTGGATCGGCTGCTGCAAGCTCTGCGATCGTGTCGATCTCTCTTATCTCATTTCCTTTGATTTTTGATATCCCCAGCTCATATTCGCTGCTGTGCAAAAACATAGGTATATCGTCCCAATAAATATCCTTGTTCTGTTTAGTCTCAAACTCAAGGATCGTGTGTGTTCTTAATTTCTTTGCATCTTCCTTTGTCCAGCGTGAAACACCGTACAGCTGCCAGCCGTGCTTTCCGCCGTTTCGGGAGCAGCCGGAAACTATATCATCTGTCAGTGTCATGAGCCATTCATTCGTGTAGCTGTCTGTCCAAGCAGCCGTGTATCCCGAGCGGTCAAAGCTTCTGCCGAGTATAGACGGGTCATTTATCATTTGATCTCCGTCTATCAGCATCACACAGTCATCGAGAAATTCCTTGGCTGAATACAAGGAGGAAATATTGTTGCAGCTTTCATAATATCGGTTTTGTATCAGCGTCAGGTCGGGATATTTTTGTTTAAGCTTCGTAAACTGCTCGCCGAGATGACCAACAACAACACATATATCAGAAATCTCGTTTTCCATCAAGCCGTTTATAACGGTCTCGATCATGCATTTACCGTTCACACAGATCAAAGGCTTTGGTGTGGTCAAAGTTATTGGGCGCAGACGTTCTCCTTTTCCTGCTGCCATAATTACGGCTTTTTTGATCTCATTCATTGTCCATCAACTCCTTCGCAAGTCTGTAATAGTCCTTTGCATAGCGATATTGCTTTAATGAGTACTCGCCGAATTCCACACCGAGGTGGCGCTTATACTCGCACCAGTTGCTCCATAGCAGTCCGCAGACAGATATATAGCAGTAGATCTTTATCCTGGTTTCTTCTGGGCATCGGCCTTCAAAATAAATATCTATCAGTTCATCAGTTTGTTTTAAGTTAAACAGGCTGTAAATGCAAAACATCGCAATATCTATATGTGGGTCCTGCATACCTGCATATTCCCAGTCGGTCAGCTGGAGCTGTTCGGTCCCGTCGCTTTGAGTGCTGAATATAAAGTTATCAGCAACTGCGTCAATGTGTGTAAGGACAAAAGGCTCGGCGTGAGATTCTATATAGCTTCTTAAAGAGAAAACACAGTGTGTAGTTTCAGTATGGTCCTTGAAAACAGACGGCGCACCACCCCAGAGCTCCTGATAAAACCTTATCTGCCCGAAGATATCAAATGTGTGGCTGACAGTGAGCTTCAGATCGTGAAAGCTTCTCAGTTTTTTCATACACCTTATAAGGTCGTGCTTATCATTCGGGTCGCAGGTCCTGGCTCCCTCTATATATTCTGTGATCTTGTAGCCTGTCTGCGGATCTATGAACACAACGTCATCGCAAAGACCTTTGCCCGAGATAGTCTTATAGACATCGGCTTCCTGAGCCCTGTTTATCAGTTTGCTCGTGCCTTCTCCGGGGATGCGCATAATGTATTTTTTCCCAAAGCAGCAAAAGACAAACGAACGATTGGTCATCCCTTTTTTCAGAAGCTGTATGCCTGTTATATCCTTCGGCTTTGCGTGCATTATTTTTGCAAGACTGTCAAGCGTTTTTGAATGCAGGGTCGCAGAACAGCTGTCAAGCTCCTGAAGCTGTTCGTAGGTGTTTATTTCAATAAACTCTTTTGAACTGACGAGCTTGCCCGGAATGATCATTTTATTGTCCTGCATTAGTGCCGATTCCCAGAAAAGGTCATTGTTGTCGGGGCAGTCATCAAGGGCAGCCAGCTGCTGTCGTAATATGACAGAATCTTCTTTTGTTATATATGCGATACCTACCATAGCGTCTGCGTTTTCTGAGCCAGCTTTGATAAGCTCGTGCTTTCTGTTTATACGGACTGAGCTTGATGCGTCTTTCCTGTCACTTACGGTATACCATGAATACAGCTCATACTTGTCAAAAGGATCATTCTCACACCATATATCGCAGGGAACGATATATGTGTCTGAAATGATGTTTTCAGCAAGGCGCAATGAATGGAGATTATTCTTTGAATAATACTCGGTATTGACTATCAGCCTGACCCCGTATTTATCGATAAGATACTCCATCGCTTCTTTAAGGTATCCTACAACTATTGAGATGTCAAAAATTCCTGCCTTATTAAGCTGTTTTATCTGCCGCTCGATCAGCGGCTCATTGTTCACCTCAAGAAGAGCCTTTGGTATAGAGTAATTTATCGGTATCATACGGGTCCCGTATCCGGCAGCAAGTATCACTGCGTTTTTCGGGGCTGATCGTTCAAGCAGCATACTTGCCTTATCAGTAAGCATCATGTCGCAGTCAAGATACCCGTCACTGACAAGCTTTTTGACAGCGCAGTTGACTGTACCCAGAGAATGACCGCTTGATGAGGAAAGGCTTCTTTGGTCTGTATAGCCATATTTCTTTATGATTTTCAATATGTCTGCTTCTACAATGTTCATGAACGTCACCTTCTTTGATATTATGAACAACGGGGCCTGAAAACCGTCTGCCGCAAAAAACGGCAGACGATATGCTGTTATCTGCTCTTTTTGTTTATTGATCTGATTATGTATCTTCCGCAAAGGTCAGCGCTTTTTCCTATGTTGTATATATGTTCGTGGAACACATTGTCGATAGACCTGCTGTATTGCTCCTTGTTTGAAAGCATCTTTTCAATGATCTCGCTGATGCTGTCAAGGTCATCAAGAGCCACCACTTTACCTATCAGCGGTCTGAGCGATCTGTTGATCGGGTCGATGTTTATCTGTTCGTAATCAGTATTCATTATCTTCATAGGTGTATCGATATAAACAACAGGGCGCTTGGTCACAAAGGCGAATTCCCAGGATATGTCTGACCAGTCCGTTATCAGAATGTCAGATTCCATCACTGAATTTGTCACGGAAAAATCTGTTTGTATCTCGATGTTATCAAATGACGAGTATTTTTCCTTCAGCTGCTCAAAACGTTCAGGCTCATGCCTTACCTGCTGAGGGTGAGGCCGAAGTATGATCTTATAGTCACACTTTGAAAGCTCATCAAGCAGCTTTTCGGCGCAAAGCTCGATTATATTTTCAGGCTGCCAGGATGGAGCTATCATTATCTGCGGCTTTTCATTTTCCGGATGCTCCAGGCTCTCATATTCCTCGATCATTGAATCGATAAGAGGATACCCTGTTTCAACAATAAGCTTTTCCTGTGTTGAATAAAGCTTTTCATACGCCCTGATCTCATCAAACTGATCTTTTCCGGGACATAGGATAGTGTCAAACCAATCAAGGGCACCTTTGCGGTACAGCGATATGCTTCCTATACCGTGGCAGGCAAAAACATATTCTATATCCTTTCTTACACGCGATCTCTTTATATGATACTTTTCAAGATCGGGCATTGTCATAACGCACATATCGCATTCCAGCTTCATGAACAGAGGTATAAGGTATCTGTCGCTTGCGATATAATACGGTTTTATCTGCGGCCGTTCATCAGAAAAGATATTGTCGTTTGGATCACTTGTAACATAATGTATCACAATATCCGAATGCTCACAGATATAGCCGATCATACCCTTGAAATACTTGAAAAAGCCGTTCGATTCGGAGTAGAACATCAGCTGCATATCCTTGTTCGAGAAAAAGCGCTTATAATCAGCAGCCTCTCTTTTTCTGTGCTTTCTGTATTCTTCCTCCTTGATCTTTTTCTGCTGTTTCATTCTTAAAAGCTTGTCGTAATCGACGTATTTTTTTGGAGGTATCACAAGGTTTGTCACAGCCATCAGTAAGATAGCAAAAAGATTTCCGAATATCCAGTAAAGCCCGACTCCGCAAGGAACGATGCACGCAAAATAGGTCGAGAAAGCCACCATTATCACAGTCGTGATGATCCTGTTCAGCTTTCCCTGAGCGATCTGCAAAACATTGAGTCTGTTCTGTGCAAAGCACAGCAGCCAGGCGCTCAAACCGGCCAGGAGGGGGATGATCAGAAGAATAAGATCTCCCTTGAACGAAGGGGTCTTCCCAAGGTCGATACCAAGAAAAGACATATCAAACCCGAGAATACAGTCTATGTCGCTTCTGCTGACACCTGTCGGCGGCTTTAGGCCGGACCTGAGCTTTTCGGCAATAGTGATCTGATAGGTGCTGCCTGCGTCCGAGATCCCGACTATATTGACAAGCCAGCTGTTGAGCTTGCTCACGGTCTCGCTCCCGACTGAAAGCACATAGCTCAGCGGCCTGTATATAACACCGATAAGTCCAAGAATAATAGGTATCTGCAGCAGCAGCGGAAGAATATCCAGAAACGGATTATACTTGTATTTTTTGTAAAGCGCTACCTGTTCGTCAGTATACTTATCCTTGTTGTCAATATATTTAATTTTTAGCTCATCCAGTTTTGGCTGAAGATTCACCATCTTAATGGAATTTTTCTGAGTGATGATGCTGAGCGGAAACAGTATGACCTTAGTCAATAGTGTGAACAGGATTATAGACAAGCCATAGTTTCCGATAAGCGAGTAACAGCCCCGCATCACATAGCCAAGTATCCAGGACAGAAAATTGATGATATATGACATTTGTTTTCCTAACTGTTTTTCTCGGGATCGTCATCTCCGAGAAGATCCTCTGCTGTTAAAACACCGCCCTGTGTTTCTCTCTCGGGTGCTGCCTTGTCCGTCGGACCGTCTTTCTTACGCAGCTTTCTTCTTATCCTGTTCCAGAAGATCCCGATACCGGCTCCGCAGGCTATGACTATTCCGGCAATTATCTGGATCACATAGCTCGTAGTTGCCGGGTCTATGTAGGCATAGGCCGTAGGCGTCATAATAACAGCGGCACCGGTGGCATAAAAAGCAAAACGAAGCAATTTAAAAGCTGTTTTTTTCATAGTATCGCATCACCTTTATTTCAAGTTTTATGATATATCAATACATATCGTTCAGTTCAAGAACAATATCCGGAGGTCCTGCGTTTTCTCTTTCGACAAGATCCTCTCTGTCTCCCGTGAAATAATACCCATAGGCGGCTCCTTTGTGACCCGGATCGACACATCGCTTAAAGTCGATGTCACCCTCATACTCAAAGCCATAGCGCTGAAAAACGAGCCGCTTTCTCTTTTCGTTCTCCGGGATATCAAAGATCGACCGCCCGAAAAGATCGTCGTCGCCGCTTTGTTTTAATCCGGCAGCATCGATACAGGTAGCCAGATAATCTGTATGATGTATCGGCGCACTTGATGTCTGCATCCTGTCGTGGTGTTCGTTTGTGCCTTTGATATACCAGATAGGAACATTGTCCTTCCCATAGTGTTCGCCGTGATCTCCTGTTATTATAATAACAGAGGAGTCATAAAGCCCCATCTCTTTCAGCTGATCCGTATACTCCTTTAATATATCCAGACAGTCATATACACGCTCAGTAACGGTCCCATCGGAGAATGCGTGAGTTCCGTTCAGATGTTCAACGATAAAATAATTCTTATCGTTCTTCGCTTTTTCCAGCTTCAGCGACGAAAGATACTGCTTGTTATCCATGATGCACTCGTTTGAATAAACGATAGTGCGGTCCAGTTCTTCAACATCATTAAGAAACGAGGACTTTAAGAGCATTGGCATATACCTATAAGCCGCTAGTGCATTAAGATTAGTATACAGATCTTCGTAATCGACTCTTATACTATCCTCTGTCTGAAACTCACAGTTATCAAAGCTTTCAGAAAAGGCATTGTAGTCATATGCAAAATCTCCGAACACGTTCACTTTATAGTCTGCATCGTGAAGTCTTGAATAAAAGGAGGAGCAGCATTCAGACGACCAGCACTCCCTGACCCAGGTATTGATGTCATATTCCGGAGGTTCGACGGCACCTGAGAGCATCTGTGGGATCGACAGATATGTTGCATCATACATCATGCAGGCATTGTTATAATATGTAAAGTCATTAAGAAAGTCAAATCTTTCAGGTTCCTGCTCATAAACATCATCAAAATAATGCCTGTCCGATGCGTCCAGGATAAAGGTGATCACATTTTTGTTCCCGGAAACAACGAACTGCTCTTTGTTATCGAGCATATATTTTTCATGTTTTGAAAGACTGCGGTCTGACGTTATGATCAGGGTCACAAGTGAGATGAGCTGTATCCCGCCTATGAACAGAGCTGCGAGCACATGGGCGTTACAGGCGATCTTATTGCCGCTGATAGCCTTTATTCGCCCGGACAGAAGAATAAAAGCTAACGGCAGCAGAAGCAGCAGGATCCAGATAACGAGGTTTATCACGATCTTAGCGTGCATAGAACTCCAATCCGGAGGTGTGCCGAGAAATGACGGGAGGTCACTGTTCATAAAAATATACTGACAGTACACACACAAGGTGAGTCCTGTTGTTAAAGCAGAAAAGACCCGGAACGCTTTGCTGCTCAGTGCGCAGGCAGCAACGGATGTTATCAGGGTAAATACGACCGCTTTGATAATAATATACGGTGCAAAATCAAAGAATACAAAAAGGAGATCCTTTGAGTTTATAAAATACGTTTCCGAAGGAATGTATATGATAACAGTAAACAGCAATGGAAAGACCGAAGCAAGAGCCATTGGAAAGTTTTCCGGATGTGCTTTGTCAGACAGAAAACTGAGTAAAGATGATGATACTATCTCGATAAGCGAGAAAAAGACCATTCCGCAGGCAGCTGAAGAAACGATCATAAAAAGTTCGGTCCCATCGGTAAAGCGATAAAACCCTTTTGCCATATAAGCGAATGCGAGTAAAGCTATAATATGGTATATCACAGGAAGCTTTATTATTATGGTATCAAGCTTTATCCTGTAAAACAAGAAGCAAAGAAGCACGAGCCCAATGATGACCGCAGGCAGCGCAAGATCAAAGAAAACGGCCATAAAAACTGACGATGCGCAAAACAGGAGCATAAGCAAAACACTATATACTATGCCGAAGAGCTTTGATCTGGAGATAGGTCGCAAAAGCAGATTTAATAATGGCATGAAAACAACTTCCAATCGGGGACGTGGAGTGTCGATACATACCTGTCCCTATAATATCACCATAAATTATAGCACAGATCCGATAAAAAAGCAACCCCGAAAAGCGATCCTGCACAGCTCTCATTTTCATAAACAGCTGTGCAGGATCTAGCCATAATACTTTCTAAGTTCCGTCCCGGGATCAAATAAATATCCGGGTCACGTCTGTTCGCTTTTATGCTTCCTGCGGTAATCAAGATAGCCATCCAGAATGACCGTTGCCGCCACGGTGTCGACAACAGCCTTTCGGGCCTTCCCACGAACATTGACCTTGTTCAGTATCTCGTGAGCCGTCACCGTCGTTCGTCTTTCGTCCCAGAGCGCCGCTTCAAGCCCTGTTTTCTCGCTGAGAAGCTTTGCAAACGCTTCACAGGCCTCGGCTGCATAGCCTCTGCTTCCGTCCATATTTACCGGAAGCCCCACCACAAACATCTCTGCTCTGTACTCTTTTGCAAGCTCTGCTATCTCATCAGCAAGCTTTTCCTGGTCGGTCTGTCTGATCGTTTTCACAGGCGAAGCCAGCAGCTCCCCCTTGTCACAGACAGCTACACCCGTCCTTACATCTCCGTGGTCAACAGCCATTATCCTCATATTATCCTCCCTAACAAAAACGGAGAGCCGAAGCTCTCCGCTGTTTTATTTCAGCTTCTTTTTTGAAACGAACTTACCTGTCTGAGTATCAAACGCCTTGTCTGACTTCTTGCTTACAATGATAAAGATTATTGCAACCGCAAGTGCTATACCGCACACAACGCCGATAACTGCGAACAGCACAACATTCGAGGACGAGCTGCTTTCAGCAGGCGCCTGAGAGGCGGGAGCAGCGGTAGTCACTGTTGTGGTCTCTGCCGGTGTTGACTCCTCAGCCGGTGTTGTCTGCTCGGGAGCAGCGGTCGTAGTTGTTGTCGTCGTTTCGGGGACCGTATCATTGCAATCTGAGATAAAGATCGAATTTACCTTGATATTCACCTTTGTCGGAGCGACAGCATAGAAATAAGTGACCTTGCTGAAATCCTTGCTTCCGTAGCCCTTTACGATATCGGAGTAATAGAAAGTAGCACTCATATCGTCATAGGTGCTGGGCGAGATATCCACCCACACACCGCCGTTATCATTGGCATTGATGTTCTCGGGATCCTTGTCCGCCTGTATAGCAAGTGTTACAGGGCTGGAAGGGAAGTCCTCCTCGCCGCCCATATCAATGACATCGAAGGTCACAATTAACTGTGTTTTTTCTGTTATCCTGCCAAGCTCAAAGGTCTCGGCCGGTACTGAGATGCTCTTGCCCCAGTTTGATGCTTCCTTTGCCTTCGAGCAGTCGATCTTGACATCGCTCACTTCGGCGCTGGCGCCTAAACACAGCATTGAAACCGAAACAGCAGCTGCTGCAAAAGCAGAAACGATTCTCCTTAACATAAAATATCCCCCAAGTTCTCAAAAAATACCTATACTCTAATAGCAAGCAAATTATATCATAGTGCTGTGGTTTATTCAACAACATTTTGTGAATTCATTCTCAAAAATCGGCTAAGATTTGGCATCTTTCACCTATCTGTCAGATTTGCAAACGTTTATTATATCAATATCGACAAAGCCCCTTGCTCTCTTATTTTTAAACCCCAAAAAGCACATAAAAAGCGGCCGGAAGCCCGACCGCTTTAATCGTATCACTTATTCTTTCTCTTAGCCACAACTGCCACTGCGCCGACAACTGCTGCAAGTGCCAGAGCCGAAGCTGTGGAAGCACCTGTTGAAGCGTTTGCTGTGGAAGCGGTATTTGTGGTCTTGGTCTCAGCTGCTGCCTTTGAAGAGGTATCAGCCTTTGAAGAAGACTTGTCGTCTGCCTTGCTGCCGGAATCGGAATCATCAACACTGTACCATGTGATCTTTACTTCCATTATCCTGTCAGTATAGTTCCTGTCATTATAGATAGCCTTAGCTGTAACTGTCTTGCCGTCAACAAGGTCAACAGTTTCTGCCCACGACCAGCCTTCAGGAAGAGCTACATCCTCGTTGGTCTTATAGTTGGGTCCCTTTACGACGATCTCCTCATCAGGCTTAACTGAAGGAGCAGCTGCTTTAAGCACCTCAATGTTTACCTTCTGCCACAGCTCAGTCTGTGTATCGGTAGCCCAGCGATGTATGATGACATCTGTGTCGCTTGCCATAAGTGCCGAAACGTTTCCAAACGCATCAGCGGAAACAACAGGATCATCTTCATCTACATAAACAGTAAAGTCTTCTGTTCCAAGTTCCTTGGACAGATCAAAAGTCTCACCATATGTGAAGGTGAACTTTTCGGGAATGAGATCGCTCTCTTTCTTCTGACCTTCCTGAATATAAAGCTCGAGATTTGCCTTGAGCTGAGGATCGGTCATCTTCATAAGCTCTCTCTTATAGATGCTGTTATTGGTCTTGCCGTCTTCGGTATAGTTTGTGTCCCAGAGAACAGGGCACATACCTCTCTCATAAGCCTGCTGGCAAACAGCACTCATATACTCGGTCATAGCGCCTTCGTCTTTTTTGATGATCTCGGCACCGTTGCAGCACTCACCTATGATAACGGGAACTCCCTGAGAAACGAACCTTGTATAAAGCTTTCTCATATAGCCGTTGAGCTCCACATACTCTTCCGGTGTTCCCCAGGAGGAAGCATTATCGGAAAGTGCAAAGTTAAACGGAGTATAGTAGTGAACGGAGACTGCCATCTTGTTTGCAGGATCGTTAGGCATCTTGAACATCTCGTCACAGGTAAGATCGACATCAGTGATGATACCGGAGATAAGCAGAAGCCTGTCATCGTTGTTTCCGCCGCTTGCTCTGACAAGGTCAACGAAGTTCTGATTGAAAGCCAGCGCATAATCATAAACGTCCTGCTTGCCCTCAGTGGATGAACCCCAGCGGTTCCATACCTTGGACCAGTTGCCAAGCTCCTCGTTCTGGGACTCGAAAATGAGATGATCGTCAAAATCCTTGAAATAATCAGCGACCTGCTCCCAGATAGCAAGGTAATGATTCATTACCTCTTCGGGCTTTTCAGGATACTCCTCGATCCAGCCGCTGTCCCAGTGCTCGTTGATGATAACATACATATCGTTGTCGATAGCCCAGTCAACGATCTCGGCAACTCTTTCAAGATACTCGGGAGCGATAGTATAATCATCGTCCATCATATTAGACCAGGCCACAGGCACTCTCAGTGTCTTGAAGCCCTCTGCTGCATAGCCGTCGATCATTTCCTTTGTGATGATCGGGCTTCCCCAAGCCTTCTCAAAGTTTGATACGCTCGATGCATCTATCCAGCTTCCGCAGGATTCAAAGGTGTTACCGAGGTTGATACCCATTCCCATATCATTGACAACTTCCTGTGCGGTCTTATCGCTGTTGTCAAGACCGGCAGCCTGTGCGTTTACAGGCACAGCGCTCATCACCGATGCTGCAAGAGCAGCCGTAGACATTACGGCAAATATTTTCTTGAACATAGTTTTTTCTCCTTTTCCTGAAATATAAAAATATTCTTTTTGACGTTTATAAAAAACATATTTTTACACACTTAAAATATATCACTTTTGCGCTCTTTTGTCAATAGCATACACCACATTTATTTACTTTACACAATAATCATAACCTGCGTTTATGCAACAATCCCCGTGTTTCTGGAAAATTCTGCCTGCTCTGTATATTGTAATTGTTTTATTTAAAAATATGAAACAGGAATGGTTGAATGTTATAACTTCTTTACATTTTGTTTTGTTTATGTTATAATGATATAAATTGTCAGGAATGGAGTGAAGCAAATGATAGCTCTCGGAGCAGGTGCGGTAATACCGCCTCTAATACTGTTGATATTCATTTATGCCAAAGACCCCCACGAAAAGGAACCGATGGGTCTTCTTATAAAGATTTTTATCTGCGGTGTCATCTCGTGCATCCCTGCTGCCCTGTATGAGGGCTTCGGTCAGGAGATGCTGAAAGAGTTCGGCATCCGGGACACCTTTGTTTATAACCTTATAATGTTTTACGGCATAGTCGGTCTTTCCGAAGAATGTGTCAAATACTTCGCTCTGTACATATGCACATGGAAAAACCGCAATTTCAACTATCGCTTTGACGGCATAGTTTATGCGGTGTTCGCATCCCTTGGGTTTGCGACTCTGGAAAACATCCTCTATGTTTTCCGTATGGGCTTCGACACAGCCATAGCAAGGGCTCTGCTCTCTATCCCGGGTCACTGCAACTTTGCGATCTATATGGGCTATTACTACGGCCAGGCAAAGTATTATGAAGCTATCGGTTACATAAAGACCTCGGCTTCCAAGAGAAGAATGGGACTTCTTGTTGCTGTTCTGCTCCACGGCACATACGATTTCTGCATCTCGATGTTTTCCTCGACAAAGGAGGTCATATATATCGTTGCTTTCTTCGGCTTTGTTATCGTTCTGGATATAATGGCTTTTGTCAGGGTGAACCGTTCATCAAAGCAGGAAAGACCACACCTGTATATGCAGGAGAGCAATCTTGTCGGATCGTATCAGAATACCTACACGGCGCCTGCTCCGCAGAGGGGACAGTTCGGTCAGCCCCGGCAGCCATATGTACAGCAGCAGTACGGCGCTTATCAGAACACTTACAGTCAGCAGCAGAATAGCTATTCTTATCAGCAGCCATATCAGCAGGCACCATATCAGACATACCGGCAGCAGCCTTATCAGCAGGCCTATCAGCAGCCATATCAGCAGCCGGTCTATCAGCAGCCTGCTCAGGGTATGGTCTTCTGCTCCTACTGCGGTAATCAGTGCCGCAATAACAGCTTCTACTGCTCGTCCTGCGGCAAGCCTCTTTACAAGGGGTGATGGCTTTGGCAGATCAGTTTTCGAGAACAAGGCTGGTGCTCGGTGATGAGGGGCTCAAACGGCTTATGTCGGCAAGGGTGGCTGTCTTCGGTATAGGCGGTGTGGGCGGCTACACAGTGGAAGCGCTTGCAAGAAGCGGCATAGGGGCTCTTGACCTTATCGACAACGACACGGTGTCGCTTTCAAACATAAACCGCCAGATATATGCTCTTCACTCGACCCTCGGAAGGCAGAAGACCGAGGTCGCAAGGGAGCGCATAGCAGACATCTGTCCGCAAACAAAGGTCAGGGTCTTCAACACGTTTTTTATGCCCGAGAACTCGGGAGATTTTGATTTTTCGCAATATGACTATGTTGTTGATGCGGTGGACACGGTGAGCGCCAAGCTTGAGATAATCAGGCTTGCAAAGCTTTCGGGTGTCCCTGTCATAAGCTCGATGGGGGCAGGCAACAAGCTCGATGCTTCTCGCTTCAGGGTCACGGATATATCAAAGACATCTGTGTGTCCGCTTGCAAAGGTCATGAGACTGGAGCTGAGAAAGCGAGGGATCAAGGGCGTCAAGGCAGTGTGGTCGGACGAGGTGCCGATAAAGCCTGACGAGCGTGAAACAGAGGCTGTCAGGGAAAACGAGGCAAGACGTGCCGTTCCGGGGTCGCTTGCCTTTGTGCCGTCGGCAGCAGGCCTGCTTATAGCAGGGGAGGTCGTCAGGGATATCTGTCAGCCGTAAAACAAAAGACAAAAGCGGTATATCCCACACGTTTTGGGATATACCGCTTTTTTATGAAATACTTTTAAGAACGACTAGTGTCTTGTCTGCGCCGCTTACAGCAAAAACGCTGCCTTTTTCGCCTTTTCTTGAAGCATCAGGCGTGCCGTCAAATGTCCTTGACCATTCGGCGTCGTCAGCTCCGTAAACACTTTTTGCAAAATCCACAGCATCCCCCACGGTGTCGCCGCAGAGCAGGGAATAGACAAAGGCATCCTCAAACTGTGCAAGATAGCTTCCGAAGATGCGTCCGTTCACAGCCACCGCTGCCTTTGCGCCAAGCTCACGGATCGCCTTTGCAGGCTCTTGGGTGTCGCCCGAGCAGCAGGCCCCCAGAACGATAACTGTTTTGTCGAGCGCCCCCTGTGCATAATGCGTCCTGAACAGCCCCGGCATAACGCAGAGAAATTTGCCCTCGGGCGTTATAAGCTCTATCATCTGTCCCGAGCGCAGCTCCTTTGAATACTTCCCGAGCGCTGTCTTTGTGGCACTCTCGCCAAAGCACAGCGCAGTGTCCTTGCGAAAACCAAAGCCGTGGCCGTCAAGGATGACAAGGTCAGCTCCCGAAAGCCCGCTTTCGAGCTTTTTGGCTGTCACCTTGGTGTCAAGCTCGGTCTTCATCCCGTTTCGCTCCCATATCTCAGAGCGCTTTTCTGCCCATTTTTTAAGTTCATCCGTTGCATAGAAGCCGAACACCTTTGCCTTTGGCGCTTTTTCATAGCTATACCCAAGCGCTCCGATGTCAAGCGTACTGTCTATGACCACAGAGCCGTCGCTCTCCTCGGTCATATAGCTTTTGTCTATTGCACACAGCTGCTTGTCAAAGCTGCAAAGAGCCGCCGCCCCGAGTGAACCGTCCTCATAGGTAAACTCATATATCTGCTCTTTCTCGTTATACTCAAAGCTGTCCACAAGGTCATCTTCTTTAAGCTTTTTAAAGCAGCCTTCAAGCTCCTTTTTCTTCTGCTCCGTGCTCAGCCTTTCAAACCCCGAGCTGCCTGTTACACCGTATATCCCGGCGTCCGCCTTTATATGAACGTCCAGAGATATCTCGGTGCGGCGTTTTATGATATACCTTGCTCCGAGGATGATAGCGACCACCAGCACACAAGCCAGCGCAGTCCCGACAAGAAGCGCTTTTTTTCGCTTTTTCCTGTTCACAGCCTCGGTCATCTGTCTTCCGCAGCCCGGGCACACCGTTCTTGTGGCAAAGATCTTGCTGCCGCAGCCGGGGCACCTCACAAACCGCTTTTTTCGTCTCAAGCTCTGTAAGCCTCCGATCTTATATCATAGAATAAACTGCGTTCACCAGCGCCCTCGAAAGCTCTGTTGTGCCTGCTCCTGCACGCTGAACGAACAGCACCGTGCAAAGCTTCTCGTCAGGGTCATTCAGGATATAGGTCCCTGTCCAGCCGTCCCAGCCAAAGCAGCCCTTTCCTGCAAGCGTGCTTGCCTTGTTTGGGTCAACTAAGGTCCTTACGAAATTAGCATAGTCATAGCCTCTGCACGAATCCCAGTTGAATGTGCTTTTCTGAGAGTCTGTCAGAGCGCCTGTCCTCATAAAGTCTACGGTCTTTCTGCCAAGCACAGAAACTCCCTTATAGCTGCCGTTTGAAAGGGCAGTACCAAGCTTTGCAAGGTCTTCGGCGGTGGTGAATATCCCGGCTCCGCCCGACTGGAATGCAGGGTCTTCGGTGTAGTCATAGATACACAGGTTCACCCAGTCAAGTACCTTTCTGTTCTCGCCTGCGCCTTCATAAAGCACGGCAAGGCGGTCAAGCTTCTCCTTCGGACAGTAAAAGGCTGTGTCGTTCATTCCGAGAGGCTCAAAAACATTCTCTCTGAGATAGTCGCCGTAGCGCTTTCCGGTAACGGCCTCAGCAACTGCGCCGAAAATATCGGCTCCCGACCCATAGCACCACTCTGCGCCTGTGTCATACATCAGGGCGCACTTTCCTGCCTTGTGTGCAAATTCTGAGGTGGTCATCTGTTTGCCCGCCTTGGTGGAAGCATCCAGCTCGCCCCAGAGCGAGGACATCTGCTCTCCGCCCTCTCTGCCGTCACCCGGATAAGAGATACCCGAGGTCATATTCAGCAGGTCACGCAGGGTAAGGGGACGGCTGACAGCTGTCTTTTTGCCGTCCTTTATGTAATGAGCATCTGAAAACTCCGGAAAATACCATTCAAGACGGTTGTCCAGCTGTATGAGTCCACGCTCCAGCAGCTGCATAGCGGCCACCGAGGTTATCACTTTCGAGCAGGAAAACGCTTTGCAGATAGTGTTTTCCTTAAAGGCTGTGCCTTTGTCCACATCGGCAAGGCCGTATGAATATCTGAATACCGGCTCGCCGTCCTTTGTTACCACAGCGGCAGCTCCGGTCTCAATGCTGTTATCGACGAACCTGTTTATTATCTCTGTAAGTTTTTTTCTGTCAAACATTTTTATGTCCTCCGTGCTTCTGACATCTGTGCCGATAAACCCGGCTATCAATATATTATACCATTGTTGTGCTCATTCGTCAATACATAATTTGCGCATCATATATCAAAACACCCCTGCCGCAAAAAGGCAGAGGTGTTTTCGGAAGGTCTTAGTCTTCTTTTTTGTTATAGAGCTTTTCCACATCTATGGTGCCGTTGTCGATAAGCTTCAACAGAACGTCCACCATCTTCGGGTCGAATTGCTTGCCTCGTCCTTCGGCAAACTCGTTTCTTACATAGTCC
Organism: Ruminococcus sp. UBA3800; assembly: GCA_002368715.1. Classification (GTDB taxonomy): domain Bacteria; phylum Bacillota; class Clostridia; order Oscillospirales; family Ruminococcaceae; genus Hominimerdicola. The sequence continues at coordinate 5,553 of DFEO01000061.1, read as the reverse complement.
ATATCCAGCTGCTTGCGGTATACTCTGTTTGCGGTCATCGCATCAAAGGCATCCGCAACGCCGATCAGTCTGCCGTAAACAGGTATCTCTTCGCCCTTGAGCCCCGAATTATAGCCGCTTCCGTCATAGCGCTCGTGGTGATAAAGGGCGCCGTCCACAACATTGTCCACAAGCGTGAAGTCCTTGAGTATTTCTGCACCTCTCGTAACGTGGGTCTTCATCACCTTGTATTCCTCATCGGTCAGACGTGAAGGCTTGTTCAGCACGCTGTCGGGGATACCTATCTTTCCGATATCATGCAGCAGAGCTGCCTTTCTCAGGTTCTCGCATTCCTGGTGGCTCCAGCCAAGCTCCTTGGCCATCATAACAGCATATTCGGAAACACGGAAGGAGTGTCGGCTGGTGTTGCCGTCTTTGGCGTCCACCGTCTTTGCTATTGCCATAATGGTCTCGTTGCCCATCTGTACCTGTTTCTCTGCGAGCTCCAGCTGAGCTCTCTGGCGTTCGAGCACCTTCTGTGTCTGTCTTTTTGCTATATACCAGGTCAGCCAGACGATAGCCAGCACAGCAACGCTGAGCATATAGAAGGTAAAATATGTCCTGTCGTAGATCTCCTTGTCCTTTATAAGCTTAACTCGCATCTCATCGACAGTTTTTCCGTTGGTGTCGAGCACCTTCAGGCTGAAGGTGTATTCTCCCACAGGCAGGTTCGTATAGGTGATAACGTCAAGCTCGCTGTTCGAGAGCACAGTGGGCTCGGTATCGAAGCCCTCCAGCTTATAGCTTATGGTGGGGTCCTCTATCGAATAGTTTATCACCTCGGGATACAGCTCTATCCTCTTTACGTTTCTTGCAACGTTAATGACCGAGCCGCTTTCCATGGTCACATTTTTTTTGTCTGTCTTCATATGCGAAAGCTTCATCTTGAAAAGCTCGGCGCTGTTTTTATAGTTGTTCATATCGAACATAAATGCGCCCGTGTCGCAGCTGAGATATATATTGCCGTCTTCGCCTGTATAGTTCCAGGAGTTTGCTGTTATGGATGCGGTAAGGCCACGCTTTGCATCGAGCTTGTCAAAGCTGATATCCTTTTTGTTATCAAGCAGGCTCTTCTCGTCGACCACATAGATGCCTGCGCTTCCCAGAACGAACATATTGCCGTTGCCGTCCTCGCAGATATCAAAGTTGTTTGAGTAAGGGAAGTTTGAAATAGCCTTTATGCTGTGGTCTTTGTCGATGAAGCACAGGCCGTTGCTCGTCACAGCGAAATAGCCGCCCAGCGAGCACTTCGTTATCCTGAGTATAACGCCGGATGTAAGGCCGTTTTCTCTTGTCAGGTGGCCCGTCACCTTGCCGTCTTCAAGGATGTATATGCCTTCGCCGTCGCTTCCTGCCCACAGCTGGCCGTCCTCGCCCTCCAGCAGGCACAGCACAGCAGATGAAGTAAAGTCGTCGCCGTAGATTATGTTGTTAGTGATCTCGAGGTCCTTGATAAAGGATATGCCCGTGTCGCTCGCAGAGGCCACGGTGCCGTCATTCATCATTACCGTTACTCTTGCCCAGTTTCCTGATGCGCCTGCGGCAGAGTCGAATACTTTTATCTCGCCATCCGGTGTGCAGGCAACAAGTCCCTTGCCATAGCTGCTCACCCAGAGGTTGCCGTTTTTGTCGGTCTTTACACAGCGCACACGCACACCGTCAAGTGTTTCTGTCAGCTCGTTCTGAATTGTATTTGACGTGCCCTCATCCAGTATGATAAGGCCGTTGTCCGTTCCGAAATAAAGCTTTCCGTCGGAGCGCTCCACCGCATTGACAACGGCGCTGGGTATGCCGTAGGTGGTGAAGATATCGGTGAACACCGACTTCGAGAGCTTGAGAAGACCAAGCCTTGAAGATGTGAACCACAGGTTGCCCTGATAGTCTATCTGGAAGTTGTCTATCGAGTTGTTGAAAGAGTTGGTGTTTATCTTAAAGAACTCACCCTTGGCATCAAAATAGCCCACTCCGTTGTCGGCGCACACAAACACCTTATCTCCCGACTGTTCCAGCGAATTAACAAAGGAAAGGTCACCGATATCGAGCACCTGTTTTTCCACCAGCTTGTCGCTCGAAACATCATACACTCTTATGGTGTTGTCGCTCATTCCCGCATAAAGCAGATCGTCAACGAAATTACAGCTTGCAAAGTCAACGTCCTCTTCGCTCTCGGGATAGATCGAGTCGGTGATCTGCTTATCCTTCATAAGGAAGATCGCACCGCCCGAATTAACGCAGGCTGCTCTTTCACCGTGAGACACGACGCAGTCACCTGTGCCTATCTCCTTTATCTCGCCGGAAACGGTTATCTTATTGTTGTGGTCCATCTCCAGTATCATAAGTGTTCCGGCAGTACCTACATAATAAAGGCCGTCGTCGGTCCGTGATATGCTTCTTACCGAGCTTGAACTGAGTCCGCCCTTTTCATCGAGGGTAGCCACGACCTTTTCGTCCTTTGCCACCGCAAGACCGTTGTCATTGGTCCCTATCCACAGTCTGTCTTCGTTGTCAACATAAAGTCTGTTCACGTTCTTGACTGTCGAATAGTCGCTTAGCATCGTAAACTCTTTTCCGGAATAGCGGTAAAGCCCTGCATAGGTGCCTATCCACATAACTCCGTCCTCGGTCTCGGCTATGTCATTAGCCTCTCCGCACTCAAGCCCCTCGGCCTTGCTGTAAAGGGTCTGTATGTAGGAGTCATACTCCGAGGTCTTGGCAGAAGCTGTAACGGCAGGCTGCTGCTCCTCGGCTGCCTGTTCGGCTCTCACAGGCAGCGCCTGCAAAACAGATACCGACATCACAAGTGCCGCCAGCAGGCTTGCGGTCTTAACTGCGCTGCTGCCTTCGCTCTCGCCGTCTCCGGTCTCTCCTTTTATTTTCTTTATTTTTCTTATTGTCCTGATAACTCCGTGCAGCGCCACCAGCAGCAGCACCTTGTCAACAAAGTCCACATAGAACTGTCCCATTACCCTGCATATCACCGTTGGGGCATTTCTCTCCGAGAGATAGTTGATAACGCCGTCGCCCCAGACATTTCCTGTCCTGCCGTTCATTATGAGATAATTGACCGGTACCGAGAGCACGACAGCGGCAACTGTGAGCATAACGCTTACGCTTATCGTCTCAAACAGAGAATCAAAGCGTCCCTTCTTTGCGCTGATACCGATAATACAGCCGACAGCGACAGCAGTCAGCGAATAATACAGCGCGTTCATATTGAATACTAATCCGAATGCAACATTTGACACGAGCCCGACCACAGCTCCGACCACGGGTCCCAGTGCATAGGCAGACATTGCCGTTCCGCAGGAATCGAGCCAGACAGGCAGTTCCATAGTATCGGAAAGGTATCTGCCGCCGAAGTTCACAGCTATGCACACCAAAAGCAGACAAACGGATAACAGCTTATGCTTTTTGAACATACAAAGCACCTCTTTTCAAAATACCGCCGCAGAGCTTATCAAAAAAACGCTCATGGCGAACACATATCACAATCAGTATACCATACTTTTCACAATTTGTACAGAGTTTTTTGAAAAATATTTTATCCTTTATTCTTTTTGCCTTAAACAAAAAAAGCGGTACACCTCCCGCAAAGGGGAAGCATACCGCTTTTAAAGAACAAAGCCTAATCTATATCCACCATGATCTTCTGATCGTGTCTGGAAGCGCCTGCTCTCATAACGACACGGATAGCTCTTGCTATCCTGCCCTGCTTTCCGATAACACGTCCCATGTCATCGGGAGCAACGTGAAGGTGATAAACGATGACTCCCTCATCATTGGGCTCGTCCACAGTCACCTCAACTGCGCTCTTGTCCTCGACAAGCTCGGATACGATGGTCTCAAGTAATTCTTTCATAAGAGATCCTCCATTCTCCCACGGAAATGCGGCGGGTGACCCCACCGTCAGCTCGGTAAGGCGAGTGGTGGGATAAGAGCCTTACCGATGGTTTTGCGGATCAAAGAGTACCGTTCTTCTTGAGGATAGCCTTTACGGAATCGGTGGGCTGTGCGCCGTTAGCGATCCAGCTCTTTACCTTCTCCTCGTTTACCTTGATAACGGAAGGCTCCTTAGTGGGATCGTAATAACCGATCTCCTCGATGAAACGTCCGTCTCTGGGGTATCTCGAATCAGCAACAACTATTCTGTAGAAAGGAGCCTTCTTGGCACCCATTCTTCTGAGTCTGATCTTTACTGCCATGTCTGTGTCACCTCCTTTTATAATTCCCCCACCCCGCCAAAAACTGCATGAGCTTTTTCCGGCGTTTGCCCTCCCACGGAGGGGAGGGGGATACATTTATGCAAACTATAAAGTAGTTTCGCTTCGCTTGGTCTTTTCTCTGCCGGAGAAGGACTTACATCTGTCCCGGCATTCCGCCGCCCAGGCCTCTGAGCAGAGCTTTTCTGTTCATCTTTGCCTTCTTCGAGTGGAGCTTTCCGCCGATGCCGAACTTCTTCATCATGGACTGCATCTGATCGAACTGCTTGAGCAGTTGGTTCACATCGGATACCTGAGTACCGCTTCCGGCAGCTATCCTTCTCTTTCTCTTAGGGTCGATGATCGAGGGCTTTGCACGCTCTGCTTTGGTCATGGAGTTTATCATGGCCTCGGTCTTTTTGAGCTGTGCCTCTCCTGCCTCCAGCTGTTCGTCGGTCACCTTATTGGCGCCCGGCAGCAGCTTGATTATCGAGCCCATAGAGCCCATTTTCTGTATCTGCTTCATCTGCTCAAGAAGGTCTTCAAGGTCAAAGCCCTTCTCCTGCATCTTATCTGCAAGCTTCTTTGCTTCCTTTTCGTCATAGGTCTGCTGAGCCTTCTCGATAAGAGTCAGCATATCGCCCATTCCGAGAATTCGGGAAGCCATTCTCTCGGGGTGGAAGGCTTCAAACTCGTCGAGCTTTTCGCCCATACCCACAAACTTGATCGGCTTACCTGTTACAGCCAGCACCGAAAGCGCAGCACCGCCACGGGTGTCGGAATCGAGCTTTGTCAGGATAACGGAGTCGATACCCAGTGCCTCATCGAAAGCGGAAGCCACCTTGACGGCATCCTGACCGATCATCGCATCGACAACGAGCATTATCTCGTTCGGCTCTGCTATCTTCTTTATATCCTTCAGCTCGTCCATAAGCTCTTCATCAATGTGAAGACGTCCGGCAGTATCTATGATAACAAGATCATTGCCGTAGTCCTTGGCGTGCCTCAGACCTTCCTTGACGATCTTTCTGGGGTCTATCTGCCCCATCTCGAACACAGCTACCTCGGCTCTTTCGCCGACGATCTTCAGCTGATCGATAGCTGCCGGCCTGTAAACGTCCGCAGCGATGAGCAGAGGTCTTTTGCCCTCTCTCTTGAACATCTTCGCAAGCTTTGCGGCATGGGTGGTCTTACCGGAACCCTGAAGACCGCACATCATAACAACGCAGGGCGGCTTGTTGGGGAAGTTTATCTTGGAGTTTGCCTCTCCCATGAGCTTTATGAGCTCTTCGTTAACTATCTTTATTACCTGCTG
>DFEO01000171.1 GCA_002368715.1 Ruminococcus sp. UBA3800 | reverse complement strand
AGCTCATTCTCGCCCACAAAGCCTGCGAGATATTTTGTGTTAAGCTTCATTGACATTTAAAAATTACCCTTTCCTTACGACCGCACACAGCGGTCATTTGATAAGCGCAGGGTCAGAAAGCATAGTGCTCCCCACCCTCAGCTTTTAAAACAATTATACTATATCTTTTCTAAATTTTCAAGTGATTTGAGAAGCGATTTCATTCTTTGTGGATTTTTAACAAAATTAGCCCATAAATTCCGTCACATCGCTGTTTCAAAGCAGCCTCACAAAGAAGCTATACCGTGCTCTGCGGACATAATTTAATTATATTTTAGGAAATTTTCACAAAACTCTTGACAAATCGTTTTGGAAAGTGTATAATAAAACAACAAAAGTCCGAAGAAATAGCTCGGGCAAACAGAAAGGATGATTAGTAATGCTTTTTGCGACCTGTGAAAACATAGGAAGAGAATATGAGGTCATCGGCCTGGTCGAGGGCGGCACCGTTCAGTCGGTGAACGCACTTAAAGACATCGGTGCGGGCCTTAAAAACCTCGTCGGAGGCGAGCTGAAAAAGTATACAGAGATGCAGGAGACTGCAAGAAAGATAGCGAACCAGAGAATGCTCGAACAGGCTCAGGCTCTCGGGGCTGATGCTGTTATCGCTGTTCGCTACGGTTCATCCTCTATCACCCAGCAGGCATCCGAGGTTATGGCCTACGGCACTGCTGTAAAGTTTAAATAAGAAAGATATCTCCAAGCTATATCCCAATAGCGAGCTGTAAGCACCCTTGTCATTTTTTGTCAGGGGTGTTTTTTTCTTTTGTGATCCTCATGCTCCATGACTTCCCAAAACGGAGGTGTTTAATATTTGCGGAAAAGGCTCTCGGATCTGCGTAAACGTTTAGAATATGAAGAAAAATTAAAAAGTGAAATGGCACTATTGAAAAAAACTGCGCCGTGTGTTATAATTACTGTGTATGAAAATTACGCTTTTGATCTCAATACTATATTTATGAGGTGATCTTATGACAGAAAAAGAACTCTATCAGCTGTGGTGCCAAAAGGCTACCGATGACCCCGATCTTGTTGCCGAGCTGAAAAGCATTGAAAGCGACGACGAAGCTATAAAGGACAGGTTCTATCGTGACCTTGAATTCGGTACAGGCGGTCTGCGTGGTGTTATCGGTGCAGGCACTTACAGACTCAATGTTTATACGATAAGACGTGCTACTCAGGGTCTTGCAGACTACGTTAACGGCTCCTTTGAGAACGGCAGCGTGGCTATATCCTATGATTCGAGAATAAAGAGCGATAAATTTGCAAAGGAAGCAGCTGCTGTGCTGGCTGCAAACGGCATAAAGGTACATATCTATACCGAGCTTATGCCAACACCTATGCTCTCCTGGGCCGTAAGAGCCTGCGGCGCTTCGGCTGGCATCATGATAACCGCTTCTCATAACCCGGCTAAGTATAACGGCTATAAGGTCTACGGCGAGGACGGCTGTCAGATAACTCTCGACGTTGCAAACACTGTTATCACCAAGATAAATGCTGTTGATATGTTCGGCGGCGCTAAGGTGATGGACTATGAAGAAGGCGTTAAGAGCGGTATGATTTCTTATATCGGTCAGGACATCATCGAGGATTACTATAAAAAGGTACTTGAGCAGGGCATCCACACCGATCTTGTTGCCGACAGCGGACTGAAGGTCGTATACACTCCGCTTAACGGCACAGGCAACAAGCCCGTAAGAGAGATACTCAAGAGGATCGGCATCAAGGAAGTTACAGTGGTTCCCGAACAGGAGCTGCCGGACGGCAACTTCCCGACCTGTCCTTTCCCGAACCCCGAGATAAAGGAAGCACTTGCAAAGGGTCTTGAGCTTTGCGCCAAGGTAAAGCCCGATCTGCTCCTTGCTACCGATCCCGACTGTGACCGTGTGGGTATCGCTGTTCCGGGCGATAACGGAGAGTATGTGCTTATCACCGGTAATGAAGTCGGAGCTATGCTGTTTAAATATGTGTGCCAGGAAAGAACGGCACTGGGAACGATGCCCGAAAGACCTGTGGCTGTAAAGACTATCGTTACGACGGATATATGCAAGAAGATAGCCGCAGAATACGGTGTGGAGCTTCGTGATGTGCTCACAGGCTTCAAGTTCATCGGAGAGCAGATAGGCTTCCTTGAGAAGGACGGCGAAGACGACAGATATATCTTCGGTTTTGAAGAGAGCTATGGCTATCTTGCAGGCTCCTATGTAAGAGATAAGGATGCTGTTGTGGCATCTATGCTCATCTGCGAGATGGCGGCATTCTACCGCACAAAGGGCATCAGCCTGCTCCAGGCAAGAGAGAGCCTCTATGCTCAGTACGGCAACTATGTCCACACACAGAGTTCGTTCCAGTGTGAGGGCGCTAGCGGTATGGAGAGAATGAAGGAGATAATGACCTCGCTGAGAACACAGCCGCCCAAGGCTATCGGCGGACTGAATGTTGAAAAGGTAGGCGACTATCTTACGAGCGAGGAAACAGATCTTACAACAGGAGAAAAGACCGTTATCAAGCTGCCGAAGAGCGATGTGCTTGCATTCAGACTTCAGGACGGAGCAAGCGTTATCATCAGACCTTCGGGTACTGAGCCTAAGATCAAGGCATATTACACAACTATCGGCGACACAAGAGAGGCAGCGGCTGCTCTTGAAAAGACAATATCAGAGGATTTCAAGAATATCCTCGGCTTCTAAAGTATAATGATCACTGCGGCTTCTGCGGAGGCCGCAGTTTTTACAGGGTTTTCCCTGCCGAGCGTAGCCGGGAAACAACGCCGAAGGGCAAAGCCTGCACTATCTATCTCCGCGTTCAAGGCAGGAAAAGTTTTAAGCAAAGCCATGACGCGTGGCGGTGCAGGGTTTTCCCTGCAAAAGTTCAAAAAAACACTTTACTTTTTCGGCAAAGTATAGTATAATATCTGTAAGCATATTTTTTGTGCGAAGAGGCGGTCAATTTGCCCTTCGCAACTCTACTTGAAAAGGAGCTTGATCATTATGGATTCACCTAAATACAAAAGGATACTTCTTAAAATGAGCGGTGAGGCTCTTGCAGGAGATAAGAAAACAGGTCTTGATTTTGATGTTATCAATACGTTTGCGGCGAGCATAAAGAAGTGCGTTGACGCAGGTGTTGAGGTCGGTATCGTGGTCGGTGGCGGTAACTTCTGGAGAGGACGTTCCAGCGGTGCTATGGACAGAACAAGAGCTGACCATATCGGTATGCTTGCA
>DFEO01000110.1 GCA_002368715.1 Ruminococcus sp. UBA3800 | reverse complement strand
AGACCGCCGAGACAGAATATTGGCTCAGGCTGCTTATTCTTTCAGGATATATCGAGGAAGCTCACGGTGAAACAATGCTAAATGACTGCCTTGAAATAAAGAAAATGCTTGTCGCCTCTTTGAAGACCGCCAAAGGCAATAAAAAATAATGTCATCTTTTTCGTTCGGAAGTCAAAAAAATCCCTCGCAGCATATGTTGCGAGGGATTTTTATTTTGAAGATCGGATCCTTGCCGAAACCTTTATATTGTCCGGGATTCAAATATACGCGGTAAGCTTTCTTCGTCAATACACCGAGCATATTTCCCTCACCATCCCGCATTTATAGCTGCCTTGAACGTCAGCACGCAGCAGAGCGGTTCAGATCTGAGCCCCTTTGTATGATTCTTGATTCTAATGCTCGGTTAATGCTGCTTGGTTTTCCTGTAAGACTGCGGTAAAAATGGCGCTCGGCAGACAAAAAAAGAGCCGCTCCGAAGAGCAGCTCTCATTTTTAGTTTTGATCTGTTAGGCTTTACACTGATTAGAAGCTCTTGTTGTTGAAGCCAGTACCGAATGTATGAGCCGCATCAGGATCCTTCTCAGGGTTAGGATACTGACCAACGATAGCTGCGCCTGAACCGGTTGCCCACTGAGCAAGAGCGATCTCGCCCTCAGCTGTTACCTTGTACTTAGCAACGCCTACGCCGTCGCCGTTGTCCTTAAGTGCGTTGAAAACTGCGTTCTCAACCTTGCCCTGGAATGTAGCTGCAGTGTTAGCAGCAGGTGTGCCAGAGAATGTGAAGGTTGAAGGATCCTCGCCCTCAGCTACCATGTCAGCAGCCTGGTTGTTAGCGGTTGTGAAGATCAGCTTAGCGTTAGAGTTAGCGCTCTTAAGTCTGGACTTCTTAACGTAGTTCATCATTGTAGGTACCAGGATAGCTGCCAGAATACCGATGATAGCGATAACTACTACGAGCTCTACGAGTGTAAAGCCCTTCTGGTTTGACTTTTTCATAGAAAATCCCTCCATAAAAATATAAATAATTTGTTCTGAAACGTCCCGCAAGCCGATATAAGCAGAACATTTCGCTTTCGTCCTAAGGGTAGTCACTCCCTTTGGCTTGTTATTATAATATCACTATTAGCATAAAAAGTCAATAGGTTTTAACACATTTTTATCACTTTTGTAGAAATGCACAAATTAACCATTTACACTTTGTGCTTTTTTAAGACCAGAGCTTTACGTCTTTTCCCTTTGCCTGCTTTTGGCGTATATATCGGTTAGTTGACCACGCTTCTGAAAACTCACCGTCGCCCTTTATGATAACTCCGTAATACAGCTCGATCCACCCTGCCGGGATATGCGACACCGAAAGCGAGCCCTGATAGATCGAAAGGATGGTACCGTTGCCCTCATGATTGATAAACTGTCCGTCTTCATAGTGATATACCTTGTCCTTGGTTTTGGATGCCTCCTCGATCTCGGCATAAATATTTCTCGCCATTGCATAATAAGGTGTCACCCTTACAGCTGCATCAGCCAGTTTCCACACCATGTTCACTGCAAAACACACGGACACACACCATATGAGACCCCTCCTTATCACGGCTCCGCTGCCGTAATACTTCGCCTTGAACTCGTCGGACCTGACCTTTTCGATAAGGCTCAGAACTCTCTTGCTTTTGGGCTTCTCTATCCTGCCGTTTACGGCACACCACCTCAAAAACCATACAGTGAACATAAGCGCACATATCTTGATCGCCGTAACGAGCTGATATGTAGTGCCGTCCCAGCCCTCTTTGCCGAACACCAGATAATAGACCCACGGCAGCGCAAGACACCCCGCCATAATGATCCATACCTTCTGACAACAGTATTCAAACAGGCCTTTGAGCGTTATCTTTCCAAAGCCGCCTGCCTTTCTTGAACAAAGCCACAGCCACAGCAGCACATAGCAAAAAGCAGGGGTATAGGTAACAAACGAGCTGAAAATGAACCTGACAAGTATCAGATAGATGACCGCCGCAAAAACAGCTGTTATCCTCACCTTGTTCTTTGCGATATATGCCTTCACTTCATCCGTCTGCTCTGTACTGAGCTCTTTGTAAAGCCTTGCCGCACACATCACGAACGATGCAAATATCAGCGAAACGGGATAAAACTGTATCCTCTGATCGCCTATCCCACTGAAGCCATAAGCTACGGAGCCTGCTAAGCCGCCTATCGCATAAGAGAACATCCTTATGTCCGACCTCTTGAACAGCGGCCTGAAATACAGCCACAGTGCAGCCATCACAATGAACATCCAGCCATAGTTATAGATGACAAATTTGAGGTTTTCAAGACATATCGACAGTATCCTGCCCTTGTCACCGATCGTAACACCGTTATAGTTTTTTGCTCTGTTGAAGTTTCCCGGCGCCAGAACGACAAAAGCCTCGCCCGCAATAAACAGCAGCACACAGAAAAAGTATCTGAAAAAGTTCTTTTTCTTGTTTTCATCCACCAGAAACCACACAAGCAGTACAACGCCCATCATTCCGCCCGAGACCTCGTTGGTCGCAGACGCCACAAGCACCAGCGGAAGCATCAGCGCAAATTTAAGCCTGCTCTCGCCATAGAAGCACCGTCTCATCACCAGCCATGTTCCTGTTATCAGCACAGAAGGCCACAAATAGTTGAAAGCTCCGGCCATCCAGAAAACATTGCTTCCCATTTCAGGCATCAGGAATGTAAGAAGATATATCAGCGGCAGCAGCCACGGCATTTCGCCCTTATTTTTCGGAGCAGCAAACCTGTAAATAAAATACCCGAGCAATGCAAACACGATAGAATTTACGATGTTGAAGAGCCATTTATCCGCCAGATACAGAAAGAGGATCAAAAAGAAATGATTTACCGCCCTGCCGCCCATGACCAGATACTGGTTTTTCGTCGATATCAGGACATCGGAGAAGCTTGATACGAGCCTTTCATTGACATCCGGGATAAGATAAGCTATCTTTGTTTTAAGCTCGTAATCATGATCGGGAGAGTGCAGAACGAACATATAGTGCCAGTCGTCATTTGAATACGGCACCATACTGTTTATTATGAACATAAACAGTGCCACCGAAACAAACGCTATGATATTTATCCGCCTGACCCTCTTTACCGCAGCCATATCCATCAATTCCCTATCAGCTCCTTGATCTGTTCATAAGTCTGGTCCAGCGCTTCGTCCATCGTTAGCCTGCCCGTGCTGATCTTCTTTGCCGTGTCCGTAAAGAGCACCACCGCATCACTGTCCTCGATATACGGGCTCAGCATCTCAAAGCGCTGCTCGCTCTTCATCTTCTCATTGGCATCGAACTGTACGCCGTTCAGAAGGTCATTCGCTTCAAGTATCTCCAGCGCTGCCCTGGAGGAAGGTATGCCCTTGCCCAGCTTCTGGAGCGTGTTCATCTCCTTGCTGTTTTCAAGAAAATCCAGCAGCCTTGCAGACTCTTTCGGATGAGCCGTATCCTTTCTTATCGCATAAAGGCTCGTCGGCTTTTTATACCAGCCAAAGAGCGAAGCGCCCTTTATCTGAGGATAATCCCCGACAACGATATCCAGCCCCTTTTCAAGCGACGGATCACAATAATACTCAGCGTCGGATATCCACACCGACACCCCCGCACAGTTCTCTCTTTCAAGGTCGTTCCTGTCAAAGCTGCTGCTGTCGGGCGTTACCCCGGCCTCTATAAGTCCGACGTAAAACCTGAGCATCGTTTCATAGCCTTCCCTTGTCAGCCTCAGCTCTGAGCCGCTGTATATCCTGTTGCCGCTGCTCTGCTCATAATATGCTGCCGCAGACAGCCACGCCGACTTCCCCGACAATTCCAGCGGATAAATGCCGTCGGGCTTCATCACCTCTGCCGCTTTTATTATATCGTCCCAGCTTTCGGGCAGTTCGAGCCCGTATCTTTCATACATTTTTTTATTATAGTAGAAGGTGATAGCATTGAAGGATGTGGGCAGCGCATTCAGCTTGCCGTTTATCGTCCCGCACTCCAGGTCGCCGTCCGGAAAGACCGAAAGGTCGATATAATCGCCCAGCTCATTCAGGTCATAAAAGCCCTCTCCGTCGGGAGAATACTCATAGAGCCAGTCATAATTGAGCTGCATAACATCAGCCTCGGTGTCCGAATAGAACAGCATATCCATATGCTTCTTAAAGCCATCGAACTCGCCGAAATGTGTTTCCACAGATATTCCCGTTTTCTTTTCAAAAGCATCAACAGCCGCTAGGGTATATTCGTTTCGCTTATCCTTGCCCCACCAGGAAAAGGATATAGCGTTCGTTTCCTCGTGGGGGATATATGAATAATTCTCGACACAGCCTGACAGCGCCATGCACATCAGGACAGCTGCGGCAAAAGCCTTAGCTCTTTGTGTTTTCCTCACGAGCCTTAACATCTCCTTTTTTCTTGTAGATGACATAGTCCCTGCTGCGGTCGTTCATACATTCACGGGCTGCGGTCTCTGCAAGCTCCAGCAGCTCGTCATAGTCCGCCGAGCAGTCGGGGTAAAGTGCTGCTCCAACGGCAGTCCTTATCTCGCCCCTGCCTGCATCCAGCTCGCACCTTTTCAGCCTCAGCGCCAGACCTGAAACACTGGTCTTTATGTCGTCGTAAGTCTTCATAAGGTTTATATCGGTAAAGTCTGCAAACACCGCAAACTCGTCATGCTTCATTATCCCGACGGTGTGCCGTGGGCCGAACAGGTCATCTATCGCCTGACCCACCTTGACCATCGCCTCATCCCTGACCTCATCGCCGTAGGTCTCTTCGATAGCGTTAAGGTTTACGATATTGACTATCATAAGGACAAAGGTCGAACCTGTAAGGCTCGTTTCTATCTTGTCAAGTATAACATTCTCCGTAAAGTAGGCATTGTGAAGACCCGTGACAGTATCCACGTTTTCGGGCTCGGAGAAGCTTATACGCTCGGGGTCATACCTTGCGGCAGACATCTGAACGATGATCTCAAAGATCAGAAAGACCGTGAAAGAGATCACAAGCATTATAAGCGCAAACTTATAAGACTGTCTTGCTCTTTCCTGAAGCTCTATCACAGTGATGATCCGCCAGCCGTTACTGAAATCGGAGCAGGAGGCAATAAATCTGTTGTCCATATATGTCGAGTCCTTGTCGGTCTCAAAGAGAGAAAGTATCTCATCCTCAACGGTCTCGGAGGCACCCTTGGAGCCGGTGTCAAAAATGATCCTGCCCTTTTCATCGCACATAACGGTGCGCAGGTCGTTCGAGCTGAAATCCGTGAGCACCCTTGATTCAAGCTCGATAGAATAGCAGCTTGAAAAAAACAGTGCCTTCGGGTTTATGCGCCTTACATAGTAAAGCTTGTTGAAGTCATAGGTGTCCTTGTCCTCGTCATAAAAGCCCGTAAACCAGCTTGCCGAGCCTTCACCGAGCTTTTGTGACAGACCGCCGTAGATATCATCATTGAACAGATCTCTGCATCCGTCGCTTACCCTTCCCATAGACGTGCCGTTTTCATAAACTATGCCGTAATCCGCATAATTATCCAGCACACATACATCAAGAAGATATTCGTTGATCTTTTCTTCAAGCTCGATATCCTTCGGGGTCCCCTCATAAGTGATGATGGTCCCGTTTGAAAACAGCGCCTTGCCCGTGGCGTTCATCCCGTCAAGGAAGGACGAAACGCTTCGCTTCATCTGCAGATTAAGGTCGGTGCAGTAGCCCACGTCACGTTCGGTGGTTATGTCACGCTGGAGCATAACAGCGATCAGAAAGCTGACCACGGTCACGAGCATTATACACATAAGCCCTGCCATCGTGACACGGGAGCTGAATTTTTTGATATGATAAAAGACCTCGCTTTTTTTAGCCATTTGTTTCGCCTCCACAACAGAGATCACAGCAGAGAACGCTCTTCTCTGCCACGGTATCAACAAAATTATAACACAACCTTTATGATTTTACAAGAGGTGACGGCCAAAAAGTGCCGTCTTCTCACAAAAAAAGACGGCTCTGCGAAAAGAGCCGTCCTTCGTTATCTGCTCATAGCGCCGAAGGCTGTCCTTGCGGCACTGATATCCATATTGCAGCCGAGCCTGTAAAGCGACACCCCTGACAGCAGTCTGTCTGCCAGCACAAGCGTTTTTTCAAGCGCAGTCACGTCCGCAGGCCGATAGGTCTGCTGTATAAACTTAGGATAGACCTCCATAGCCGTTACGGGTCTTATAAAATTCTCCTCCGAACGTTCAAGAAAGGCTATCGCCCTGAGCGGGACCGAAATATTGCTGCCCAGCCTGTGCTTTCCGTTATAGGGCGTGCCGAACACGACAGCTCCCCTGTCATCGACCCTGATAAGCGGCTTGTCGTCGTTTACCATAACGGCTCTGTCGCCCAGCAGTTTTCTCCAGAGCGCCGCATGAGTGGATTTTCCCGTTCCCGAGCAGGCCGTGAAAAGATATCCCGCACCGTCCACCGCCACACAGGAGCCATGAAACAAAAAGGTATCCAGCTTCGGCATCCTCTCGGCGATCTTCCTGTAAACAGCCAGCTCTTCAAGATAGCTGTCAGGATAGTTCATCGGTGTCCTGCCCTCTTTTTCATCTGTCAGCTCCGATCTTTCACGCTCGTAAGCGATATCGCTCTGTGTTATCCTTACCGCAAACTGTGCCAAAGCCTCACAGCGGTAGTCCGCACAATATCTGTGGACCTCGGGATATATCGAGTCCACCTCTATCACGACGTCAGCGATCTTATAGGTACCTGTCATAGTCATTCCTCAATAGCGCCGATGCGGCGAAGCTCCGTGACCGTCTTATGGACATCGGCCTCTATCTTGCCCTTCGGAGCATCGAACTTTGCCCTCATCGCCTCGACCACCTTTGCCTCGGTGGTGTCCGTCTTCATAAGTGAAAGTATCTCGCCCAGCATCCTGTTTCCTCTTACCAGCCCCGAAAACTTTGCCTTTCCCGTTGCCACCACCATAGTCTCGTCCTTTGTTTCGTGAACAATAAATTCCTTCTTCAGCTTCATAAGAAAACCTTTCTATGCGGTCACAGCTATCAGATCTCGTTTCTGTTCTCAAGCGCCTTGTAAAGCGTTATCTCGTCCGCAAATTCAAGTATGCCGCCTATGGGCAGACCAAAGGCCAGCCTTGTGACCTTGACTCCCAGAGGCTTGAGGAGCTTTGACACATACATAGCCGTAGCCTCGCCCTCAACAGTGGGGTTGGTGGCCATTATGACCTCTTTCACATCATCTCTGGGTATGCGTTCGAGCAGCTCCTTGATTTTCAGGTCGTCCGGGCTTTTCCCGTCCATAGGCGATATCAGCCCGTGGAGCACATGGTAAACGCCCTTATACTCCTTTGTCCTCTCAAAAGCAGAAATGTCCTTCGGATCCTCGACCACACAGACAGTCGTCCTGTCACGCCTTGCGTCCGCACAAACAGGACAGACCTCCTTGTCGGTGAAATTCTGGCACACCGAGCACAGATGCACAGTGCGCTTGGCATTGAGGATAGCGTCGGCAAAAGCCTTCGCCTCCCCGTCTGACATCGACATAACATGATAAGCAAGCTTCTGGGCAGATTTCATACCTATACCCGGAAGCTTGGCAAACTGCTCGGAGAGCACTATCAGCGGCAGAGCCTTTGATTCTGCCATATCAGAACAGACCGGGGAAGGAAACTCCGCCGGTAAGCTTCTGCATCTCGGCGTCGCTGATCTCATCGAGATTAGCAACAGCCTGGTTGAATGCGCTCATGATAAGATCCTGGAGCATCTCTACATCCTCGGGGTCTACCACCTCGGGCTTGATCTCGAGCTTGAGAACGTTTCTCTTTCCGTTGATAACCACCTTAACGACCTCGCCGCCTGCGGTACCCTCAAACTCTCTCTGCTCAAGGTCTGCCTGCAGAGCTGTTATCTCGTCCTGCATCTTCTGAGCCTGCTTGAGCATCTGGTTCATATTGTTGGAAGGACCCTTGCCCATTCCCTGTGGAAGTCTTGCTTTCATTTTAAAAACTCCTTATATCATTTGTTTTTTATTTCAACCTCAATATTCATAGCCCTGGCCTTGTCCACCAGCGCACCGAGAGGGCTTTCCGCCTTCACGTCGCCGTTTGAAGCCGACCTGACCTTTATATTGAAGGTCTGTCCGAAATTTGCCTTGAGTATCTCATTAAGAAGAGCGGCGTCCCTGCCCTTTTTGAACTTCTCCTTGAAAAACTCGTTGTTCACAGTCAGCAGCAGGATATTCTGGTGAGAAAAGGCGCTGGAGCCCTTTAAGAAGCAGCCCGTTGCCGGATATTTCTCATTCACCTGCGCCACTATATCATCCCAGCCCGCAACAGGACTGAAATCCTTCATCGAAAGCTTGCCGCTGCTCTGCGCAGGAGCGGACCTTTGCTCCTGTCTCTGCTCCGGCTGGGGTGCCGGGGCTGCCTGCATATCCTGCGGCATGGGGTTCGGAGCCGTTATGCTCACAGCCTGTGCCCTCTCTATCCGGTCGAGTCTTGCCTCGATCGCCGAGACCTCGGCTCCGGAAACAGCAGGAGCGCTTCTCTGCTCTGTTTTCGGCGAGCAGAGCCTTACGAGCATCATCTCCAGCTCGATACGCTTTGAGGCTGCCCTTGCAAACCTCTCCGAGGTCTGCTGGAGCACCGATATATTCTCCAGTATATCGTCAAGCTTCATCTTCTCCGCCAGAGCCTTTATCCTGTCAAACTCCTCGGGCAGACAGGTTATCAGCTCACGGCTGTTATCGATGGTCTTTGCGATCATAACATTTCTCATCTGGGTCAGCAGCTCTCCTGCCAGGACCTTCAGGTCCTTCGACATGGAATAAAGGCTGTCCACAGTCCTGAGCGCCTGGGCGGTATCGCCTGCGGCTATGCTCTCTAAGATGTCAAACAGATAATCCCTGCCTGCTATGCCTGCCGCCTGAGAGACCACGTTCAGATCGACATTATCACCGAATGCCGCACACTGGTCGAGCAGCGAGAGCGCATCTCTCATTCCGCCGTCGGATAGCCTTGCCACAAGCTCGGCTGCTTCTTCCGTCAGAGTGAAATTCTCCTGCTCTGCGATATACATGAGCCTGGACACTATGTCCTCGCTTCTTATCCTGTGAAAGTCAAAATGCTGACACCTTGACACTATGGTGGCAGGCACCTTCTGTATCTCGGTGGTGGCCAGCACGAATTTGACATGGGGAGGCGGCTCTTCCATGGTCTTGAGCAGCGCATTGAAAGCGCCTGCCGAGAGCATATGCACCTCGTCTATGATATACACTTTATACTTGCATATCTCGGGCGTATACACAACACCCTCCCTGAGCTCTCTGATATCCTCCACCTTCGAGTTCGAGGCTGCATCTATCTCTATGATATCCGCAAGCGTTCCGCTGTCAGCCATTTTGCAGATATCGCACTCCAGACAGGGCTCACCGTCTTTCGGATCGAGGCAGTTGATTGCCTTTGCAAAGATCCTTGCGCAGGTGGTCTTTCCTGTCCCCCTCGAGCCTGTGAACAGATAAGCGTGTGCTGTCTTGCCGTTCTTTATCTGGTTTTTAAGGGTAGTGGTTATATGCGGCTGTGAAACGACATCCGAGAAAGACACCGGTCTCCACTTTCTGTATAGCGCCTGATACACACACTCACCCCCTGGCTTTATCATAAAAACATCGATCCGACATAGGGGTGTGCGGGCGTGACTGTGACACACGAAACAATCCGCTTAATGCTGCTCGGTTCCC
>DFEO01000144.1 GCA_002368715.1 Ruminococcus sp. UBA3800 | reverse complement strand
TGAATTGAAAAAAGTGTCCGGTGGACACTTTTTTCAAGAGGGGCGACCTGCAAGAGAGGTCGCCCCTTATGAGAAGCAAGAACCAGCTTTCCTCAAGCCGCTTGCGGCTTGACGGAACATTGAGAAGCAAGGAAAAGCACACAGCTATGCATCAAAGCCGAAAAGCCGGCAACGGCTTTGACGGGCTGACCTGATGAGAGGTTATTTTTAGTCCGTCCTCCCACACACCAAAGTAATAATTACAGCACGTTACTCTTTCGGGTAACGTGCTGTTTTTCGCTATTCATCAAGGGTCGGGGCGATGATATCGGTGGGGTTCTTTCTGTATTCCACGGGAAGCACACCGTAGGTCTTGCAGAAGGCCTGAGAAAAACGGCTCTGGCTCGAAAAGCCAACCGCCGATGCTATGTCCGACACCGTCCTTGTCGTCTGCCTGAGCAGATATGCCGCCTGCTCCATGCGGTGCTCCTTTATGTGCGCCGCCAGAGAGTTCCCGTAGACCGCTTTGAAGCTTTCCTTGAGAGTGGTCGGGTTGACAAGAAACTTGCGTGAAAGCTCCTCGATGGTTATCCTCTCGCCTATCCGCTCGAGCAGATAAGCGTGTACACTGTGCGCAAGAGCTGTCTTGTCGGGATAGTCCTGAGAGCCTGCCGTAAGCGGCTCCTCCTCGACACAGCAAAGCTCCATTATCTTTTCCGTTGCCGTGTGGAGCGTCTGCGCCTTGTCGCTGTCGGATGCCTTGTAGAAGACCTCCTTTCCCTCACGCCTCCCGACGATAAGCCCCGAAAGCCTGAGCTGTTTAAGGTGGTGCGAAACAGCAGGACTGTTCATTTCCATAAGCTCTGATATCGCAGACACGCACTCCTCTCTGTGGCACAACAGACAAAATATCCGAAGCCTTGTTATGTCTGATAGCTGCCTGAATATCTCTGCAGCAGATGCAAAGTTTTCCGTATCTGTCAGTTTTCCGTGGCTCATATCCGCACTGTCCTTTCTCGTTCTCCATTTTAGAAAAACCTTTCGCCTTTTTGGAAGAAACTCTTAAAAGGCGATTGACTTTCGTTTTCTGATATATTATACTATATGCAGAACAATTAAACAAGCGTTTAATTGTTAATTTTACAGAAATACTGAAAGGGAGAAAAAGTATGAAAAAGAAATACGAGATAGAGGTCGATTGTGCAAACTGTGCCGCACTTATGGAGCAGACGGCTGCTAAGGTCGAGGGTGTAGAGAGCTGCAGCGTGAGCTTTGTTATGCAGAAGATGACCGTGGAGTTTGCCGAGGGTGCAAACGAGAAAAAGGTGATGAAGGAAGTTCTCAAACAGTGCAAGAAGGTCGAGCCTGACTGCGAGATAGAGTTTTAAGGCAAAGCACCGGGAGCTGATAGCGTGAAGAAAAAACAAAAGAAGATGCTTGTCCGTATAATCGTCTCGGCGGTGATGTTCACAGTTCTGATGATAGTCGGACACATCGTAAATATGCCTCTGTGGCTGAGCGGCGTGCTTTATCTTGTCTGCTACGTCATCATAGGCTATGACATAGTCAGAAAGGCGGCGCTGGGTATAAGCAACGGCCGCATGATGGACGAGAACTTTCTTATGACGGTAGCGACCGTCGGTGCAGCGGCTCTGGCTGTCTATTCAAAGAGCGGAGATTTTGCCGAAGCTGTTGCGGTAATGCTTTTTTATCAGGTGGGAGAGTTCTTCCAGGGAATGGCTGTCGGCAGGAGCCGCCGCAGCATCAGCGAGCTTATGGATATAAGACCCGACTATGCTAATATAATGCAGGACGGAAAGCTCGTCAAGGCAGACCCCGATGAGGTCGAAACGGGAAGTATCATTATCGTTCAGCAGGGCGAGAAGATCCCGATAGACGGAGTCGTCGTCAAGGGAGCATCTGCGCTCAATACCTCGGCACTCACAGGAGAGAGCGCCCCCCGGGATGTATGCGAGGGCAGCGAAGTTGTGAGCGGATGTATCAACCTCAGCGGTGTGCTGGAGATAAAAACCACCAAGCCCTTCGGCGAGTCTACGGTCTCCAGGATCCTGGAACTGGTCGAGGAGTCGGCATCAAAAAGATCACGTTCCGAAGACTTCATAACACGCTTTGCACGCATCTACACGCCTGCGGTGTGTTTTTCGGCACTGGCGCTGGCTGTTTTGCCGCCTGTTATAAGGCTGCTGATCGGCAGCAGCGCAATGTGGGCGCAATGGATATACAGGGCTCTTACGTTCCTTGTCATAAGCTGTCCGTGTGCGCTTGTCATAAGCATACCGCTGAGCTTCTTTTCGGGCATAGGAAGTGCGAGCCGTCAGGGCATCCTTATCAAGGGGTCGGTATATCTTGAAATGCTCTCAAAGGTCAGGACGATAGTTTTTGACAAAACAGGAACGCTCACAAAGGGCGTTTTCGAGGTCAGCGCTGTTCACCACAATGCTTTTGAGGAGAAAAAGCTGCTGGAATATGCAGCCTGCGCCGAGTGCTCGTCCTCTCATCCGATAAGCCTGAGTCTGAGGCGTGCTTATGGCAGCGAGATCGACCGCAGCCGTGTGAGCGATATCGAAGAGATAAGCGGCTTTGGGGTAACGGCAGTCGTTGACGGCGAAAGGGTGGCTGTCGGAAACAAAAAGCTTATGCAGAAGCTGGGCGTGGAGTATAAGGACTGTCACAGCACGGGAACGGTGATACACATTTCGGTAAACGGCAGTTACAGCGGACATATAGTTATCTCGGATATGCCGAAGCAAAACTCAAAGCAGGCGCTGGAGCTTCTGAAGCAGGAGGGCATAAGCAGGCTGGTCATGCTTACTGGCGACAGCGAGAAGGCAGCTGCAAAGGCAGCTGCGGAGCTTGGGCTCACGGATTATGTGAGCGAGCTTTTGCCTGACCAGAAGGTGAGCGAAGTAGAAAAGCTTATCTCGGAGCAGGATGCAAAGCTTGCCTTTGTGGGCGACGGCATAAACGATGCGCCTGTGCTTTCGAGGGCAGACCTGGGCATAGCTATGGGCGCTATGGGAAGCGATGCGGCTATCGAGGCTGCGGATATAGTTCTCATGGACGATGATCCGCTGAAGATACCGAAGGCTATCGCCATATCCGGAAAGTGCATAGGTATAGTTTATCAGAACATCGTGTTTGCGCTGGCGGTCAAGTTTGGGTGCTTGCTGCTGGGGGCGCTTGGAATAGCGAATATGTGGCTGGCTATCTTTGCCGATGTAGGCGTTATGGTGCTTGCGGTCCTGAACTCGATGCGGCAGGTGTGTACGCCTGCAAACAGATCTCACGCCCCTCGTCCGGAGCGTGAGACCGCTGCATAGCTGCTGCTCTTCCCGGAGGGGGCACAAATAAGAACATAAGGATCATAAAAAACAGCACGTCACCTGTCATAGGTAACGTGCTGTTTTGGCTTACTGTGTCTTTCGCCATTCCGAGGGCGACTCTCCCGATATCTGCTTGAACTGCCTGGAAAAATGGACCACGTTTTTGTATCCGCAGGCAAAGGCGACCTCCTCCACCGTCATTCCCGAATAGGAGAGATAGCGCTGTGCAAGCTCGATGCGGCTGTTTATAACGTCACGGGTGCAGGTGACTCCGAAGGCTTTTTTGTAAAGCAGATGAAGATAGGGCTCGCTGATGTTCAGCAGGGAAGCCATGCTCCCTATGCTCCAGTCGCGCTCGGGAGAGGAGTAGATCCGGCGGCGCAGGTCTATGAGCTCACGGTGGTGAGCTATGCTCGTTTCCTGTTTGCTGCCCTCAAAGAACACCTCGCCCAGCATAGCCTTTATGATGTAGCCTGCCGCTTTCATATTACCCGTGCGGTAAAAGCAATCCGACAGCAGGCGGAAATACTGTGAAATGTCGATACTGTCTCCGATATATACGGGCTCATCGAACCTGACTCCGACAGCGGCCTCAAGGTTTTCTGTGGTGTCAAACTGTATCCAGTCGTTCACATAGTCCTCTGCGCAGGCTCTGTAATGGTTGGGAGAGCCATGGTCGTAAATAATAAATGTGTTCGGTTCAAAATAGTGGGTGATACCGTTTATTCTAAACTCTGCCTTAGACTTTACGAAAAGCATAAGATAGCCGTCATAGCCCTTGGGTCTGTCAAAGATGAACGATCTGTCATGGGTGCAGGAACAGCCCATATTATGTATATCAAACATAGAGTCACCTCCGTGGAGATCTGCTGACTTTCATTATAACCAATCTGCGCACGTTTGTCAACTGCCCGCAGCATAGACACATAAAAACTCCCCTGTGAAGACGGGGAGTTTTTATCTTGATATCTGAATATTACAGACCGGGCTTGGGAGGGATGTTGAGTATCTCGCCTATCCAGAGATAGTTCTTATAGTCGTCCTCGTTCTGGCAGACAACTCCGTACTTCTTTGCCCATCTCTTTATCTCGTCCTTGTTATACTTGAAGATATCGTCTACGCTTACTCCAAACTTCTGGGACAGAGACCAGAGGGTGTCGCCGGCTTCTGTTTTATAAACTCTGAATCCTGTGTTAGTGGTCTTTATCACCTGTCCGCCTGCTGCGGCCTCCAGCTCATCTACCTTGATAATATCGCTCATTTTATATTTCTCCTTTCGTTATATAATGCTTTGTTATCCGTGTACAACAGGTACCATCAGTACAGTCCCTGTATAAATGTAGTTTGC
Source organism: Ruminococcus sp. UBA3800 (assembly GCA_002368715.1). Lineage (GTDB taxonomy): Bacteria > Bacillota > Clostridia > Oscillospirales > Ruminococcaceae > Hominimerdicola. The sequence goes on along the minus strand of DFEO01000144.1, from coordinate 7,865 downwards.
ATAATCCTCTTCCTTGGCGCACTTGACTCCCATTTTCTTTGCTGTGTTTATGATCGTCATCCTGTTTGCCATAAAGAGCTTCTCTGTTGATGTCTTCAGCTTCTGTGCTATACCGCTGAGCGTGTCGCCAGCCTTTACTGTATATGTGCCTGCCTTTGCTGCTGCACCGATGGAAACGCCTCCCGATACCTGCTCGAGTTCATTAGTGTTTATCTTATTTGTCATGATAATCTCTCCTTTTTTGTTTTGTTGTTTTTATCAGTTTTTAAAAGCTGTCTTGTTTGCTTCCTGTTTAGCACAAAGAAACATTTACCTTGTCCCAGTAGGCTATCATCTGCTTTTTCAGCCCGTCAGCGTTTTGTGACAGCGGCGGTCAGTATCGTTTTTTGTCTGCATATCTCCTTTCGTTTTAGATTATTTGTTGTCTTTTTCTTTTGTTTTTTGTTCTCTGTTTCTTTATACGAACAAAAAACACAAAAAGGCAATACGTTTTTTTAAAAATCAAAAAAATATGCTTTCTGCTAAAAAGCAGAAAGCATACCGTTCATTGCAGCTGTCTTATCTTAAACCAGGCTGTGCTTGACTCTGTCATTGACCTCAGCCCTCTTGGCATCGTTGAAACGATCCAGTGTTCCCACAAGATAACCGGTTATCCTTCTTATCCTCTGGAAAGGAACATCCGAGAAATGATAGCCTATCTCGACATCGTTTCCTGCCTCTTTAAGATCTATCGCCTCTATCCTCTTTTCGGGATAGAGCTTTCTTGCTCTTTCGATATAAGCATCTATCTCTGCCTGAGCAAATTTTCCTTCAATAACATTCACCTTAACCATGATAAACACTTCCCTTCACTTTTTGCCCGATTTAGTGGCTTGTAAAACATCATACCACAATATATTGTATTTGTCAAGCAGCTTTTTGTACAAAAAATGGCCCCTGTTTTTTACATTCGTCCTGCCGCCGATATCATATATATGACCTGATTTTAACTTCCTGCCCTTGATTTTGTCATAAATATGGTATATAATATATATCCGGACCGCAGACTGCGGCAGAAAAATTCAAGGATGATGTGGACCGAATGGTTATTGATTTTCATGTACACGCTTTTAACCCGAAGATAGCAAAGAAAGCGATAGATGCTCTTGCACTGTGCTGCAAGACAGACCCGCTGACCGACGGGCTGATAACCACCACCTGTCAGCGCATGGACGAGTGGGGAGTGGACAAGGCCTGCCTTTTGTCCATAGCCACAAAGCCCACCCAGCAACGGCTGATAACCGACTGGGCGGCAGGGCTTGACAGGGAACGCTTTTATCCCTTTATGTCTCTGCACCCCGATGCTGACAACTGGGAGGAGGAGCTTTCCTATGCGCTGACTAAGGGGCTTGTGGGGCTAAAGCTCCACCCCGATTATCAGGATTTTTTTGTGGATGACGAAAAATACGACGATTTTTTTGACGCCGCAGCAAAGGCGGGGATACCGGTCGTGATACATTCGGGCTTTGACCCTGTCTCCCCGAAGGTCACACACTGTGACCCCGAGAGAGCAAGGCGGCTGGCAGAGCGGCATAAGGATCTGAAGCTTGTGCTGGCGCACCTGGGCGGAAACTATATGTATCAGCAGGTGCTGGACGAGCTGGCAGGGATAGACGGAGAGGTCTATTTTGATACAGCCTATGCTAAGGCCTGCGATGATGATATGATGGCAAGGATAATAGACAAACACGGAGCCGACAGGATCCTCTTTGCCAGCGACTGTCCCTGGGACAGCCCGAAGGACACCCTTGAGAAGCTGGAGCGCCTGGATATAAGTGACGACAGGAAGGAGCTTATCCTTTGCGGCAATGCGCTAAGGCTTCTGGAGAGATAAAAAAATAAGACTTTGGAGAGATGACAATGAAAAAAGACAGACAGAGAACGAGTGTGGTCGTTCTTGCGGCGGCGCTGACAGCAGCGGCTATGCTTACGGGATGCTCGCTTTTTAATGACAGCTCAGACACCGGGACTGTGGTATCCACGACCACAGAAGCAACGAGAAGGACCGTGCTTACTACAAAGACGGCAGTGCCCGGCCTTGACCCCGATGCTGATGATGAGGGCCTTGGGGGATATACCACCACAACGACGGTGACAGGCCACCTTGATACGGATGTCAGCTTTGATGACGGCTATGATATGAAGGTCCGTGCCACCATGACCAAGAAGGAGGACAAGACCGAGACCACGACGACAACCGTGAAGGAGACTACAAAGGCAAAGACCACGACCACCACAGCCTTTAAAAAGGACGCTCTTTATCAGCTGGCGGAGGAGGACTCCTATCAGGGAACAAAGAGCTTCAAGGTCACTTCGGACACGACATATTTAAATCTCAGGTTCGGGCCATCGAAGAAATATGACGTTCAGCTGAAGATACCGGACGGAGTCGAGATAGAGGGCTTTGGTGTGACCACCGAGAAGGACACCGGCGACAAGTGGGTGAATGTTGAGTATAACGGCACCAGAGGCTGGGTGATGAAGAGCCTGCTCACGGAAAAATAGGGCGGATTTTGTCGGAATTTACAAGAATGGAGTACAAAATCTTTAGAATTTTTAATAAAAAGGACTTGCAATTTTGGCAGGGATGTGCTAAAATAATTCGTAAGGCTTGTTTAATGGGATCGCTGTATTCCTCTCAGTCTGCAGCGGCTTTGCAAATGAGTATGTATTTGTAAATGAGGGAGGTGCTTTTATGCCGAATATTAAGTCTGCTAAGAAGAGAGTTAAGGTCATCGAGGCAAAGACCATGAGAAATAAAATCATCAAGTCTGATCTTAAGACAGCTCTCAAAAAGGCTGATGCTGCTGTCGCTGACAATGCTGACAACAAGGAAGAGGTCGTAAGAGTTGCTATCAAGAAGGTAAACATGGCTCGTTCAAAGGGCATTATTCACAAGAATAAGGCTGCGAGAAAGGTTTCCCAGCTTGCTAAGAAGCTTGGCTGATAACAACACACATAACCCGTGAGGAATAACCCGCCTCACGGGCTTTTTATTTTTAGAGGTCAGAGATCAGGATTAAATGTGAACAGAGCTGATAGTTTCGTTGAAAAAGGTATCCCCCGCCTTCGGCGGGGGATACCTTTTTCAACATTTGGCGGTTCGAGCAGAGCGAGAACCGCTTTCAACAGCCTTATTCGTTAAGGAATGGTCATTATTATTTTACTCGTGCAAAAACTGTGGTATATTCATAGAAAGGTGTTGAAATCCGAAGCGGTGTGTGTTATAATCATAGGGTGTTATTAGATAACGGAGGTATGGTCATGATATATGAAAACGTGCTTGAATGTATAGGACATACGCCGATGATAAGGCTTGGCCGGATGTGCGATGAGGGTTCGGCAGAAATACTTGTAAAGTTCGAGGGGCTGAATGTGGGCGGCTCGATAAAGACAAGAACAGCTTATAATATGATCTGCGATGCAGAGAAGAAGGGGCTTATAAATAAAGACTCGGTCATTGTCGAGCCGACATCGGGCAACCAGGGTATAGGACTTGCGCTGGTGGGCGCTGTGAAGGGCTATAAGACAGTGATAATCATGCCCGACTCGGTGAGCGAGGAGAGAAGAAAGCTCGTGGCGCACTACGGCGCCGAGGTGATACTTGTTCACGATGACGGCAATATAGGCGAGTGTATCGACAGGTGTATAAAGATAGCGGACGATATGGCAAAAAAGGATAAAAACGTGTTTGTCCCGCAGCAGTTTTCAAACCCTGCAAATCCGGAGATACACAGAAAGTCCACGGGGCTCGAGATAGCCGAGCAGGTGGGGAAGACGATCGACGGCTTTTGTTCGGGCATAGGCACGGGAGGAACTATCAGCGGCATAGGAGAAACGCTCAAAAAGCTTTATCCCGAGATAGAGATCTGGGCGGTGGAGCCCGAGCACGCAGCTATCCTTGCGGGCGGGACCGTAGGCACACACCTGCAAATGGGCATAGGCGACGGGATCATCCCTGACAATCTCAACCGGAACATATACAGCGAGATATATGTCGTTACCGATGAGGAGGCCATCCGGACCGCTAAGGATCTGGCAAGGCTTGAAGGGATAATGTGCGGTATATCGGCAGGAACAAATGTAGCGGCGGCAAAAAAGCTTGCAAAAAAGCTTGGCAGCGGCAAAACGGTGGTCACAGTCCTTCCGGATACGGCCGAGAGATATTTTTCTACACCGCTGTTTGATGATTAAGGAGAGAGTATGGAAACAAAAAAGCTTCTTGAAGCAGGGAAGATAGTATCCGTTTTTGGGATAAGAGGCGAGGTCAAGGTCCAGCCGTGGTGTGACAGTCCTCAGTTTTTGTGCAGCTTCGATACGCTGTATTATAAGAGCGGTACTCCCGTTGTGGTGGAGCGCTCAAGGGTACAGAAAAATATGGTGGTCATGAAGATCAAAGGGACCGACACTGTTGAGGACGCACAGAAGCTGAGGAACCGTGTGCTTTACATCAACAGGGATGATGTCGAGCTTGATAAGGGCTGCTATTTTGTTCAGGACCTTATCGGACTTACGGTAATAGAATCGAAAAACGGCAGGGTCTACGGCAGGATAAGCGATGTGAGCGAGACAGGAGCCAACGATGTTTATCACATAAAGGACGATGACGGCAGGGAATACCTTATCCCTGCGATACCGGACGTTATCGACAGCGTGGATATCGAGGGCGGAGTTATGAAGATAACTGCGCTTGAAGGGCTGTTTGACATCTGACAGGAGAGGGCTATGAGGATAGATATAGCTACGCTTTTTCCCGATATGCTGGAGAACTATCTTTCTCAGAGCATTGTGGGCAGAGCCAGAAAAAACGGCGTGTTCGAGCTTGAATGTCACAACATAAGGGATTACACCGAGGACAAGCACCGCAGGGTGGACGATACACCGTACAGTGAGCGGCAGGGGATGCTCATGCAGTGTGAGCCTGTGTATAAATGCTTTAAGAGCGTAACGCAGGGAAGAAAGCCTCACGTTATATATATGTCGCCTCAGGGAAAAACGCTGACTCAGCAGAGAGCGAAGGAGATAGCAGAGCTGCCGGAGATATTTATTCTCTGCGGCCATTATGAGGGCGTTGACAGCAGAGTGCTTGATGCGATAGTGGACGAGGAGATATCCATAGGGGACTATGTGCTCACAGGCGGCGAGCTTGCTGCTATGGTGCTTGTGGACAGCGTTGTCAGGATGCTGGAGGGCACTCTTTCACAGGCTGACTGCTATGAGGATGAGAGCCATTATGACTCTCTTCTGGAGTATCCGCAGTACACAAGACCGGAGGTCTGGCAGGGAATGAGGGTGCCTCAGGTGCTGCTTAGCGGCGACCACGCAAAAATAGCTGTCTGGCGCCGGGAGCAGCAGATAATAACGACATATAAAAAGCGGCCCGAGCTTCTTGAAAAGGCGGCTCTGACGCACGAAGATTTAGCAATTATACACAAATTGACCAATGACGAAAATGGCTGAATAAATGGTTTTTGAATGTTTTCAACACATTTGTTAAAAAGATTTGTACAAAGTGATATAAAACGTCATAAGCTTTTGTTTAAACTGCGAAAGATAGCTCTGAAGCGGCAGGGCTGTATGAGCAAAATGCCAAAAAATCGGTTGAAAACTATGGTTTGTCTATATTTTGCGTTGACGAAAATTGAAATGTCGAGTATAATACTAGTATCAGGGTTAATAATAGCGTGGTGTCGTATCGTCACGGTGCCTTGATGTTTATAAATTAAGGGAACAGAAATCATAATTATGAAATGGAGAGATCAGTTATGTTCGTTAAAGACGTAGTAGTTCAGAATCAGGTCGGACTTCATGCTCGTCCTGCAACCTTCTTCATTCAGAAGGCTAATGAGTTCAAGTCTTCTATCTGGGTAGAGAAGGAAGAGAGAAGAGTAAACGCTAAGAGCCTTCTCGGCATTCTTTCGCTCGGTATCGTAGGCGGCACTACTATCAGGATCATTGCTGACGGCCCCGATGAGGAGGCAGCAGTAGGCGGTCTCGTAGATCTGGTTGACAGCGGTTTTGCAGAGGGAGCAAGATAAGCGTCATTGCAGACATTTCGCCCGAAGGTCACAGGCCTTCGGGCTTTTTTGTTAAGTATAAGAATGCAATAAAAAGGAACCTCACCCCGAAGGGGGTGAGGTTCCTTTTTTCGCCTGAAGTAATTCGTGCAGCAGACTTTTTGTTTTATTCATTGTCTGTGCTGTCTGCGCTGCTGTCTGATGCTTCAGAGGATGTGCTCTCAAAGAAAGCGTCGTTCTTGTTCTCGCCGTAGGTGGAGAGGGTGACTTTTTTGAACTTTATCTCCTGTCGTGGCTGGAGGGACTCCGAGTCGATGACATCGACCTCGCAGAGCTGGTCATAAACGTCCATGCCGTCGTATACCTGTCCGAAGATGGTATATTGCTGGGAGAAGTTCAGCACGCCGCCGTTTTTCTCAAAGGCATCGGCTATCACCTTAGGAACATCGCCGCTGTCGTTCATTTCGTCAAATTCCTTCTGCTCCTCAGAGGTCAGCTCGTAGTCGTTGACAAACAGCAGATAAGAGTTTGACAGCTTGCCCGAGGAGAACATCGACTTTTTGTCGTATGTATAAGCGCAGAGAGCACCCCTGAGCGGCCACAGGTTTTTCGACATCTCGGCATCAAGCTCGGTGGTGTCGGTGTCGGAGGTGGTCTCTCCGTCAGGTCCTTTTGTTCCGCCGATAAAGAACACCCCGTCCTGCACCATGCTCACATAGGTGCCGTCATAATATCCGTCCTCGACAAGTCCCTTGAAAAACTTGTAATACTCGGGTGCCTCATCCGGGAAGAGCACAGCCTTGAAGGTGCCCATATCCGTCTCGAACACTGCCACGGGCGTATCATCCGACGGCTTGTCCATCTGTATGACTTTTGCATCGGTGAAGTCGATCTTTTCCTTTCTGCCTGCGCAGGCATAGAACACCGCAAACACTATCACAAAGCACACAGCTATCAGTGAGAACTGAAAATAGACCTTGAAGCTTTTTTTCCTTGAGGGGACATAGCTTGCCCTGTTATTCTTCAAATCATTCTCCTCCGTTATATCTTTTCAATGACGGGACCCTGTCTGGTCTCCTTTACCGAGTAGCCAAGGGCGGCTATCATGTCTCTGAGCTCGTCGGCTTTTGCAAAATCCTTAGCCTTTCTTGCCTCGGCCCTCTGTTCGACCAGTGCCTTCACTTCCTCGGGGATATCCGCAGCTGCGTTTTTATCAGCATCCTTTTTCTTCTGCGCATGAGCCAGCAGATCCAGCCCCAGAACGCTGTCAAACTCGTTTATCAGCGCCTTCTTTGAAGTGCCCGAGATATCGGCTTTCAGGATGTCATATATAACGGTCAGCCCCTCGGCGGTGTTGAGGTCATTGCCGAGAGCTTTGTCAAAGCTTTCTCTCAGCGCTGTCAGCTTCTCGTCCTCTCCCTCTGCCTTGTCATCGCCCAGAGCTGCTATCCTTGCTATCAGCTTGTCAAAGGCTGCCTTTGCGTTGTCCAGGTTCTCCCAGGTGAACACAAGCCCCTTTCTGTAATGCGACTGGAGGCAGAAAAACCTGTATACCAGCGGGTCATAGCCCTTTTCTTCGAGGAGCGAGACTGTCAGGAACTCGCCCTTGGACTTGGACATCTTTCCGCTGCTGGTGTTAAGGTGATGGACATGGAACCAGTAATTGCACCATTTGTGGCCGAGATAAGCCTCGCTCTGAGCGATCTCGTTTGTGTGGTGGGGGAAGATGTTGTCAACTCCGCCGCAGTGGATATCCAGCTTATCGCCCAGGTTTTTCATGCTTATGCAGGAGCACTCGATGTGCCAGCC
>DFEO01000075.1 GCA_002368715.1 Ruminococcus sp. UBA3800 | reverse complement strand
ATCTGGCAGCTGCCTGCTATGATAGTTGCATATTTCCTTATAAAGAAGAGGACCAGAGATTATGTGAACCAGGAAAGAGAGAGAAAGCAGAGAAGGAAATATGCTCTCGGCACATTCTGTACCTCCCTCGGTCTTGCCGGCATATTCTGCCTGACTCTCACCGCAACGGATTATTCCCGTCTTGCAAAGCAGTGGAACAGAGAGTATGTTATGGGCACCTTTGGTCTGTATACATATCAGGCCAGCGATATAGTTTCGACGATAAACGCTGAGATCAATATGATCTTCGGCTATGATGAGAGCGAAGAGGCTTTCACTAAGTTCTATGAGGAAAAGACCAAGACCGAAGAGGAAGAGGTCAAGAATAACGAATACAGCAATATTTTCAAGAACAAGAACGTTATCGTTATCCATGCCGAGAGCATACAGCAGTTTTGTATGGATACATATATGAACGGCGAGGAGCTGACACCGAACCTCAACAAGCTGGCGAGGGAGGGTCTTTACTTCTCCAATTTCTATGCGCAGGAGAGCGTGGGCACCAGCTCCGACAGCGAGTTCACATTCTCGTCGTCACTTATGCCTGCTTCCAGCGGTACTGTTGCGATCAATTACTGGGACAGGGATTACTGCACGACCCAGAAGATGATGAAGGACCTTGGATATTATGTTTTCAGTATGCACGCAAACAACGGCACCTACTGGAACAGGATGAACCTTCATGCTTCGCTCGGATATGACAGGCTCTATAATTATACCACTGACTTTGATATTGACGAAACGATAGGGCTTGGCCTTTCGGACAAATCGTTCTTCCGTCAGGCGGTCCCGATAATCGAGGATATCTCGAAGGAGAACAAAAAGTGGTTCGGAGTTATGATAATGCTCACAAACCACACTCCGTTCACTGATATCGAGCGTGTCAGCGACTTCCAGGTGGATTTCAAATATCAGAAATACAACGAAGAAACCGGTCTTTATGAGGATATCTCAGCGGATTTCCTTGAGGGAACAAAGCTCGGCTCCTACTTCAAGTCCGTTCACTATGCAGACGAAGCTCTGGGACAGTTCATGGCTGACCTCGATGAAGCAGGCCTGCTTGAAGACACCGCAGTTGTCATCTACGGTGACCACGATGCAAAGGTGAAGGCCGAGGAGTACGACAGGTATTTAAACTATGACCCGTTCAATGATACCGTCCTCACCGAGGACGACCCCGGGTATTTACCTGTTGATGACTATTATTACAACCTCAACAGAAAGGTGCCGTTCATCCTCTGGTCAAAGAACGGTGAATACGAGCCGAAGGAGATCACTCAGGTGATGGGTATGTATGACGTTCAGCCCACCCTCGGAAATATGTTCGGCTTCTACAACAAGTATGCTCTTGGTCACGACATAATGTCGATCGGTGAGGATGACGAGAACGTGGTCATTTTCCCGAACGGAAACTTTGTTACCGACACTGTTTATTATGACAGCCAGAAGGACAAGTATTTCGATCTGACGGACTACGAGAACATTATGACGACCAGATCCTGCAATCAGGTCTATAAGGATACCCCCATCCCGCTCTATGACCCTGCGGTACATGGTGTCTTCAAGTCTTCAGAGGATCCTGTTTACGGACAGGACGTGCTTGATTCGAGGATAAATGACGGTGTGGTGGATGAAAGCTACATCACATCATATTCCGAATATGCAAACGAGAGGATAGATATCTCGAACGCTATCATCTACTTTGATATGATCGAAAAGGTAGACGGCGGCTTTGATACATCGGGTCTGCCTGTTCAGGAGCCCGAACAGGAGCAGCTCCCGTTCTCACCTCCCGATAAAAGACATAATTACGGAAGACTAGCAGCATAAAAAAACAAAACGGTATGTCAGCCCCGAAACGGGAAGACATACCGTTTTTTTGGATATGAAAAAAGACCGACGCTGATGTCGGTCAGATCTTCTTTCATCGTTTACTGCGCAGACAGCCTTTTCGTAATTATGCTCTCTCAACCTTGCCCGAACGCATACATCTTGTGCAAGCATAAACGTGACAGGGTGTGCCGTTTAAAACAGCCTTTACCCTCTTAACGTTAGGCTTCCATGCTCTGTTAGTTCTTCTGTGAGAATGAGATACCTTAATTCCGAAAGTAACGCCCTTTCCGCAAAAATCACACTTTGCCATTAGGCTGCACCTCCTTTAGCTAAAATCTAAACTAAGTCAATAACATCTAGTATTATAGCATACTGAAAACAAAAATGCAAGTACTTTTTATAATTTTTTTTATTTTTTATGATTATCACAATATTTCGCCCTATAAAAATGAATTTTGAGTATAAAATCCCTTGAAATTTAACTGTAAATGGTGTATAATGATTCTATATAGTGTGTAGTTAGGCTGTGAAAGTGCTGTATATAGGCATAGAGCAGCCGATTTCGGAAGGAGGACGCTTTTTTAAGCGCTTTTTATGGACGAAACAAGACTTATCCAATACGGAACAAGACTGATAATCATATTTATGTGTACGCCGATACATGAGTTTGCTCACGCATGGGCAGCAGTCAGGCTAGGTGACGAGACCCCAAGATATCAGGGAAGACTGACCTTAAACCCCATAGCGCATATCGACCCGCTCGGTGCAGTGGCACTGTTTTTTGCAGGCTTTGGCTGGGGAAAACCTGTCCAGATCAATTCCAACCGCTTCAAGCATTACCGACGTGACCTTGCACTCACAGCGCTTGCAGGGCCTGTTTCAAACTTTTTGCTCGCTTTTCTGGGTATCATTATTGAGAAGCTGTTTTTCAGGCTTTTCCTTGTAAACGGTGATCCCGAAGCTGTCAGCACTTATGTTTTCACTGGAAGCTGTAACGATCCGTTGTATTTCGTATCGCTTATCTTCCTTTATTTTACAGCTATAAACATCGGCCTTGCGGTATTCAATCTTATACCTGTTTTCCCACTGGACGGCGAAAAGATACTCAATTATTTCACCGGCCGCAAGTTTGATGCTTTTATGAGAAAGAATCAGTTTTATATAACCATAGGCTTTGTTGTGCTTCTGGTCTCGGGTCTTCTGAACAGGCCGCTTGGTTGGGTCCAGGGCCAGCTGTATGACTTTATGGACTTTATCACAGGCTGGGCCGACAGCCTTTTCAAAACGATCATCAAATAGGCAGAGGAAGGACTTTACAGATGGCGACAGCACAGTTTAGGCTCGACACCTTTGAGGGCCCCCTTGATCTGCTGCTGGCACTGGTTGCCAAGCATAAGATGAACATCTATGATATTGAGATATCGCTTTTGCTGGCTCAGTATCTGGAATATATCGAACAGCTTGAATATGTGGATCACGAGTATGAAGCCGAGTTTTTAGAAATGGCGGCAAGGCTCGTGTATATCAAGACCTGCAGTCTGCTCCCTCACGACGAGGAGGGAGAGGAGCTCAAAAAGGAGCTTGAGGGCAGGCTTATCGAGTATTCGCTGATAAAAATGGCTGCTGCACAGCTGAAGGCATCATATGCCGGCGCTGATGTTTTTGTCAGAGCACCGATGAAGCTGCCGGTCAACAAGACCTATACCCGTGAGCACGAGCCGGACGAGCTTCTGGAGGCTTATCTCGGTATATCCAAGAAGGTTAGGGAAAATGAGCCTGTCAGGGCAAAGCTTTTTGAACCGATAGTTTCTCACAGGATAGTTTCGGTAACGTCAAAGATAATCTACGTTCTCAAAAAGCTCTACCGAACGGGCGAGTGCGATATGTCCGGTATTTATGACGGAGCCGAGAACAAGAGCGAGAGAGTGGCTACCTTTCTTGCACTGCTTGAGCTTACAAAATCGGGCAGGATAAAGATAAACGACGACAATACAAAGATCTATTTCAATAAAGAATCTGCAAGACGCAAAAAAACAGAGCGAGAAGACCCGGATACCGTGGTAAGACGCTTGTCCGAGCAGGCGATAGAGGAGGTCGGGTCTGTGAATGACAGGTTCGATGCCGACGAAGCCGTGCAGGAACAGGAGCCGGAGCAGGACGCTCGTGTGCTGTCTGAGTTTGATACGCCTGTGAGCGCTGATGATGCCGGGGATGATGATGTTTCGGAATTAGAAGAGGATCATCCGGAGGAAAGGGACGAAAAGCCGTCCGCACCTGTGCCGGTGCTTAAAAAGCGTGAAGAAAAGGCTATGCCGGCAAGGATGACACCGTATGTTATAAATATCCCTGCGGCCGTTTCAGGGCAGGAGAATGAGGAGCCCGAAAAGGCGCCGAGGACGGAAGGATCAGCAGCATCTGCCAAAGCAGTCTCGGACAATGCAGCGGCGCAGCCTGTGGATGACAGCATCAGCGAACAGGCTTATGTTCCGAATTTCTGGTCAAGGCGAAGATATCACTGGGGATATTCGCCGGTGGGCTCACAGGTAAGATGCGGATATTGGAGATTTGGATAAAGAGGTAAATATGGACAATAAAAAGATATCGGCAGTTATAGAAGCGATACTCTTTGCTTCGGGCGAGCCTATCGAAGAGGAAAAGCTGAGCGAAGCCGCAGGAGCCACCGGTCAGGAGCTTGATGAGGCAATAGAGGTCCTCAGACAAAAATATGGCTCCGATGACAGTGCGCTCACGCTTTTGAAGCTTGAAAACGCTTATCAGCTGGCTGCCAAGGAAGAGTATGCTCCTTTTATCAAGGCAGCACTGGAGATAAAAAAGAATTCTGTTCTTTCTCCTGCGGCTATGGAGGCGCTCACTATCGTTGCATATAATCAGCCTGTGACTAAGGGCTTTGTCGAGCAAGTGAGAGGAGTTGATTCCTCGGGTGTGGTCAATTCGCTTGTCGAAAAGGGCCTGCTTGCCGAGGCAGGAAGACTTGATCTGCCCGGAAGACCAATAGCCTATAAGACAACGGACAGCTTTCTGAGAGCTTTCAGGCTGTCGTCGATAAAGGATCTGCCCGAGCTGCCCGAGCAGAAACAGCAGATATCCTTTGACGAGCTGCTTGAAAACGAGCAGACAAGCAGGGAGTAAAGATAAGATCGCTTTGAAAGGAGTTGATAGCTATAATTGCCTTGTGGATAATTCTCGGTATCATAGCCTTTATAGTTATCCTGCTCCATTTTTCGCTGAGGATATATGTCAGCGCAGATATGAAGGGTGCAGACATAAAGGTGAAATACCTGTTCTTTACGGTGTATAAAATGAATACCGCCGAGAAAAAAGATGAACAAAGCGCTGAACCTCCGCCGAAGAAGAAAAAAGAAGATAGCAATGAAAAAGCGAGCGAGGAAAAGGCTTTTGAGGATAATCTGGAGGTCACGCTTGAGGAGCTTGACAGGCTTGATGAGGAGGAAAAAAAGGCCGAGGATGAGCCTGATCTGAAAACCGAGCCAGAGCCCGAGCCCAAGCCCGAGGGCGAAAAGCAGACCGAAAAAGAAGAGCCAAAGCCCGAGAAGCCTTTGACAAAGCAGCAGAAAAAAGCGCTTAAAGAGAAGAAAAAGCTGGAAGATCAGCTCAGAAAAGAGCAGAAGGCTCTTGAAAAGGCGGAGAAAAAAGCCGAGGGCAGCAAGCTTGACAAGCTCAAAGCAAAGATAAGGTTCTATAAGCCCTATGTTGCGCCGACCCTGAAGGCGGTAAGGAAGCTTCTCAAAAAGATACGCTTCAAGGGTCTGGAGATAGATATCTACTCCGCAAAAGAAGACCCCTCGGAGGCTGCGATCTTTTACGGAAAGCTCCAGCCCATAGTTTTCAGCGGGATAAGCCTGCTGGGGGCAGTGTTCACGGTAAAGCTCAAACGCTGCGATATCACCTGCGGCTTTTTTGAAAAAAAGCTTGATTTCAGGGTGGAGACCAAGGTGCTTATAAGACCCAGCACGGTCATCGCTATTGCGGTGGGTCTGGGTGTAAGACTGCTGCGGATATTCCTGCCGGGATGGTGGAAGAGAAGAAGAGAGCGGAAAAAGGCTCTCAAAGCACAGAAGAAAGCCGGCAAGGCTGCAAAAAAGGCTGCGGCTGCGGCGGTTTGATAACAGAAGAAAAAGTTCCTTAAATATCAAAATACAGAAAGGTTGAAGAAAAATGAACGAAAACAGCAAGATCGAATCTCTGGTGAAGACTGCGACCGAAAAGATCAGAGAGCTCGTTGATTCGGAGACTATCGTGGGCAAGCCCGTGGAAACTTCGGACGGCACCACTATCATACCTGTTTCCAAGGTGTCGGTGGGCTTTGCTTCCGGCGGATCGGATCTTCCCACCAAGAACCCCGGAAACTTCGGCGGCGGTTCCGGCGCAGGGATAACCATTTCCCCTGTGGCATTTATAGCGATCTACAAGGGCGAAGTCAAGCTTTTACAGCTCACAGCCAATGCTCCCAAGGAGAACGCTATCGTTAATATGGTGCCCGAGGTGCTTGACAAGGTCAAGGAATTTCTCGATAAAAAGTCTTCATCTGAAAGCGAAGAAGAATAAGCTTTGAATTTTTACACATCCTTTGCGTATACTATCCTTATTATATTACAAAGGATGTGTTTTTATGAGGTTACTGTCTCTGCTGGCGGCCTCGGTCACGGCTTTGTCTGCGGCGCATTTATGTGCCTTTGCAGATGATATGCCCGATGTCAGCGCAAAAGCGGCTGTTGTTATGGATGCCGAAAGCGGCGAGCTCGTCTTTTCAAAAAACGCAGCGCTTCGTCTGCCTATGGCAAGCACGACAAAGATAATGTCGGCACTTATCGTTCTGGAGCAGGACGGCCTTGACGAGCCGTTTACTGTGGACGTCAGAGCGGTAGATACCGAGGGCTCGACTATGGGTCTTGAAAAGGGCGACAGAGTCACGCTCAGAGAGCTGTGTGCAGGTATGCTCCTGCCGAGCGGGAATGATGCCGCTAACGCTGCTGCTTACCGTGTCTCGGGGAGTATCGAGGGCTTTGTCGGCCTTATGAATGAAAGGGCCAAAGAGCTGGGTCTTTCGGACACTCATTTTGCCACGCCCTCAGGTCTTGATGACTATACCGACGACCATTATTCGTCTGCGGCTGATATGGCCTCGCTTGCGGCCTTTGCCGTGAAGAACGAGGATTTCAGAGCTGTCTGCTCGAAAGGCAGTATGAGCCTGCCCGTAAGCGGAAAGAAGCTTTATAACACAAATAAGCTCCTTGACAGCTGTGAGGGCGTTTTTGGCGTGAAGACAGGCTTTACCGATAAGGCAGGGAGATGCCTTGTTTCGGCCTGCGAAAGAAAGGGCAAGACACTTGTTTGCGTCACCCTTGATGACAGGGATGACTGGGCGGATCATAAAGCACTTTATGATGCCTGCTTTGCCCTTTACAAAGAACAGGCCCTGCCTTTTTCGGATAGGGAGCTGGATGTTCCTGTTGTGGGCTCTGAGTGTGAGAGTGTGAAGGCAAGGGTAACTGACCCGACGGCTGTTCTTTTGTCAGGAAGAGCAGGAAAGCTTGAAACGAGGGTGTATGTGCTGCCCTTTGCATATGCGCCGGTGAGAAAAGGTGATGTGCTCGGCTATGTCGATCACTACTATATGGGCAGCTTTATCGGCAGACGAAAGATCTGTGCCCTGAGCACAGCCCCTGTGCTTGAAGCAAAAAAAGATGACAGCGGCTTTGGTATTGATGATGTGTTATCGCTGCTGTTTTGATAACTGTACAAAAAAACGGATAGAAGTAAGGAGATAGCATGGAAAAGGTACGCATTCAGAAACTAATCGCTCAGAGCGGTCTTTGCTCACGCAGAAAGGCCGAGGAGTATATAGAGAGCGGCAGGGTGCTCATAAACGGAAGAAAATGCACTCTTGGGGACAAGGCCGTTCCCGACAAGGATATCATCACCGTTGACGGAGTGAGGATAGGAGCTGTCAGAAAAAGACGGCTCTACTACATAATGATGCACAAGCCCCGCGGCTATGTGACAACGATGAAGGACGAGCGTGGAAGAAAATGTGTGACCGACCTTCTTGGAAGCGGTTATGAGGGCGTTTATCCTGTTGGCAGGCTTGACAAAAACTCCGAGGGACTGCTCCTCTTTACAAATGACGGCGATTTTGCCAACGAGATAATGCACCCATCTCATCATATATCCAAGACTTACAGAGTAACTGTAAGGCCTGATATAAATGATGACCAGCTGGTCAAGCTTGCCTCGGGTGTCGAGCTTGACGGCAGGATGACAGCTGAGTGCTCGGTGGTAGTTCTTGATAAGCAGCAGGGAAGAGTAGTGCTGCAAATGACTATACACGAGGGCAGAAACAGACAGATAAGAAGGATGTGCGAGGCTGTGGGCCTTGAGGTCGCAAGGCTCAAGCGAACTGCTGTGGGGCCTGTAAAGCTCGGTATGCTCAAGCCGGGAGAGTTCAGAGAATTGAAGCCCGATGAGCTCAGAGCCATAAGGACAGCTATGCAGAAAAGACAGTGATATCGGTTCGGGTATCCTCTTGTTGGTGAGGATACCTCTGCTTATGCTTTAAAAAGTGTAGTAATTATTACAAAAAAGTAAATAATCGCAATATGTTAAAAAAGCTCTTGTAAAAGTGAGCGGAAAAGAGTATAATAATATGTGTATATTTTGATTTTATAGTGAATGGAGGAAATCTTATGTCTGAAACTTTTTCTGATCTTGCAAAGCTCAGGCAGATGGCATCTGCCGACAGCGATGCTAGAAAAAGACTTACATATCTTTTCGATGAGGGAAGCTTTACCGAGCTTGACGCTCTTGCGCTTGCAGGCAGCGAGCTAACGGGTGTCGTTACAGCCTTCGGCTATGTGGACGGGAACCCAGTTTATGCTTTCTCTCAGGATATCAGCGTTAAAAACGGCGCAATGACCGAGGCTCAGTCCAAGAAGATCGCAAAGGTCTATGACCTTGCCGCAAAGACAGGTGTGCCTGTTGTAGCGGTCTATGATTCTTTCGGAGCTGATGTCAGCGACGGCTCAAAGGCTCTCAATGCTTACGGCCAGCTGCTGGCTCTTGCTTCCAACCTTTCGGGTGTGGTTCTCCAGATAGCTGTTGTGGCAGGCACCTGTGCAGGCTGTGCGGCTATGCTCGCAGAGACAGCCGACATTACCGTTATGGCTAAGGACGCTTCGCTCTTTGTTGCTGTGAACAGCGATGATGACAGCGCAGAAGCTGCTGCCAAGAACGGAACTGCTGCCGTTGTATGTGATGATGACAAGGCTGCTATGGAGTGTGCTGCAAAGCTTTTGACAAAGCTTCCGCAGAACAACCTTTCTCCTGCACCTCTTTATGAGTTTGCAGAGCCTGACACTGCATTTGCAAATGACGCTGAGTCCGCTGCAAAGTCGATAGCTGACGCTGAGAGCGTGATCGAGCTGTTTGAAGGCTTCGGAACAGCTTCCTATACGGCTGTTGCAAGCGTGAACGGCACAGCTGCAGGAATAGTTGCAACAAATAAGACAGGCGACAAGCTTACAGATGATGACTGCACAAAGATCGCTAAGTTCGTAAGACTCTGCGACAGCTTCTCGGTACCTGTTATAACACTGGTCGATACCGAGGGCTTCGATACAGACAGCTGCGGTGCTGTAAGATCTATGGCCAAGCTTTGCCACGCTTATGCCGAGGCAACAACAGTTAAGATCTCCGTTGTCACAGGCAAGGCTTACGGTCCTGCGTTCATCGCCCTTGCAGGCAGAGGAGCTAATTCCGATCTGTGCTATGCACTTGACGGTGCTGTTATCTCTGCTCTGGCTCCTGTTACAGCTGTTGAGTTTATGGAGCACGACAAGCTCAAGGGCTCTTCCGACACCGCTGCTGCAAGAGCAGTGCTTGCAGATGAGTTTGCAAAGACTCAGGCAGGTGCAGCGGCAGCTGCTGCGAACGGAAATGTTGACGGTGTTGCTGATGCGGCATCGCTGAGAAAGCTGATCGTTGATTCGCTTGACATCCTTGCAGGAAAGCGTGTTTCAAGACTTCCCAAGAAGCACAGCAACATCCAGCTTTGATAAAATACATAGATAGGTGGTAAACTGATATGAAAAGATATAACATAACCGTAAACGGAAAAGCTTATGACGTTGCAGTTGAAGAGGTAGATGCAGGTTCTGCTCCTGCTGCTGCACCTGTGGCTGCTGCACCTGCTGCTCCGGCAGCTGCTGCCCCCGCTGCCGCACCTGTGGCTGAGGGTACAAAGGTCACAGCTCCTATGCCCGGAACTATCCTTGACATTAAGGTCGCTGTCGGCGACAGTGTAAAGTCAGGTCAGGCTATCTGTGTTCTCGAAGCTATGAAGATGGAGAACGACGTCAACGCTCCCTGTGACGGAAAGGTGCTCAGCATAAACACCACAAAGGGCTCTTCCGTAGATACAGGCGCTGTTCTGGCAGTTATCGGCTGATAGCTAAATTATCTGAAAGGATTGAACTTACGAATGGCAAAGCTTAAAATAACAGAGACAGTTCTTCGTGACGCTCATCAGTCGCTTCTTGCGACAAGAATGTCACTTGACGATATGAGACCGATCCTGCCCGAGATAGATAAGATCGGCTTTTACTCCTCAGAGTGCTGGGGCGGAGCTACTTTTGACTCCTGCATCAGATTCCTTAACGAGGACCCCTGGGAGAGACTGAGGGTGATAAGAAAAGAGATGCCGAACACCAAGCTCCAGATGCTTTTCAGAGGACAGAATATGCTGGGCTACCGTCATTATGCGGATGACCTGGTCGAGTATTTCGTTCAGAAGTCTATCGCAAACGGTATAGATATTATCCGTATCTTTGATGCGCTCAACGATATCAGAAACCTTCAGACAGCTATCAAGGCTGCCAAGAAGGAAAAGGGACACGCTCAGGTAGCTATCTCGTATACTCTCGGTGAAGTGTTCACACATCAGTATTATATGGATTATGCAAAGAGGATAGAGGAGGCAGGAGCTGATTCTATCTGTATAAAGGATATGGCGGCATTGCTCACTCCCTATGAGGCTGAGAGCCTGGTTCGTGACCTTAAATCCGCAGTAAATATACCGATCCAGCTCCACACACACTATACCTCCGGTCTTGCTTCAATGTGTATAATCAAGGCTGTTGAGGCCGGCGTTGACGCTGTTGACACTGCACTTTCACCGCTGGCACTGGGAACATCCCATGCTCCGACAGAGTCGATAGTCGCTACATTCCAGGGCACAGAGTATGATACAGGCCTTGACCTTGTAAAGCTCAATGAGGTAAGAGATTACTTTATGAAGCTCAGAAAGAAGTACATAGACAGCGGCCTGCTGGATCCTTCCATGCTTGCCACCAATACAAATGCACTTCTTTATCAGGTTCCCGGCGGAATGCTCTCAAATCTGCTTTCCCAGCTCAAGCAGGCCGGCAAGGCAGATCAGCTTGATGAGGTCCTCAAGGAAGTTCCGAGAGTAAGAAAGGATTCCGGTTATCCGCCTCTCGTTACTCCTACATCCCAGATCGTCGGAACACAGGCAGTGTTCAATGTTATCATGGGCGAGAGATATAAGACCGTTACCAAGGAGTTCAAGGGTATGGTCAAGGGCGAATACGGAAAGACCCCTGTTGACATCGACCCCGAGTTCCAGAAGAAGATACTCGGAGACGAGGAGCCTATAACCTGCCGTCCCGCTGACCTCCTGGAGCCTGAGTTCGAGACTATGAAGGCAGAGGCTTCCGAGTGGACAGAGCAGGAAGAGGATGTTCTCACCTATGCTATGTTCCCGAAGGTAGCGCCCAAGTTCTTCAAGGAAAGACGTGACCGCAAGTACGGCATCGACACAAAGCACTCTGATGCCGAGAACAAGGTCCATCCCGTATGATGATTTACAGGCAGTCTCAGGGCTGCCTGTTTTGTTTTTTCTAATAAAAAGCACAGGTTAAGAACTGTAATAATTGTTGATGATTTGTAATCAAAAATAATTTATGAAACTATTGAAAAATAGGAAAAAGTGTGCTATAATGTGTTTCAAGGTCGTAGAAAACGTTTAAGACCTTGAAGGTATATGGAACGGAGGTTTTTGATATGCCAAGCTTTATCGCAGATCTCAGCTCCACCGCAATGATGGTGGTATGGGCGGTTGCATTTGTGTTCTTCCTTGTTGTTGAAGCATCAACTGCTGCGCTCGTATCGGTATGGTTTGCGGCAGGCGCACTTGTGGCGCTTTTCTTTGCTATCGCAAAGACGACATTCCTCACTCAGTGCATCGTTTTTGTAGTGACATCGGTCGTTGTCCTGATATTGACAAGACCGCTGGCAAAGAAGATAAATAACAAAAAGGTGCCCACAAATTATGAGCTGGATGTCGGAAAAACTGCCCAGGTGATCGAGCAGATCGACAATGTAAAAAACACAGGCAGAGTCAAGCTGGACGGAACTTTCTGGTCGGCAAGGTCTGAAGGCGGCGATATTATCGGTGAGGGCCTTGATGTTGTGGTCAGAAAGGTCGATGGTTCAAAGCTTGTAGTCTGTAAAAAGAACTGAACGGAGGAGTTAGAATGGATAATGTAGGAGTATATATAGCTCTTGGAGTTATTGTTGTTATCGTAATCGGTCTTATCAGAAATGTAAGGATCGTTCCGCAGGCATATGTTTATGTCGTAGAAAGACTGGGAACCTTCCACGCATCGTGGGGAACGGGACTTCATCTTAAATTCCCTATAATCGACAGGATCGCTAAGAAGGTATCAATTAAGGAGCAGGTCGTAGATTTCAAGCCGCAGTCGGTTATCACAAAGGATAACGTTACTATGCAGATAGA
>DFEO01000139.1 GCA_002368715.1 Ruminococcus sp. UBA3800 | reverse complement strand
GAAGAATGGGCTGGTTCGACTGTGTTGCTTCGAGATACGGCTGCCGTATACAGGGAACGACCGATGTCGCTTTCACTGTGCTTGACGTTCTGGGCTATCTTGATAAGATCCCGGTTTGTGTAGGCTATGAGATAGACGGCGAGGTGACCAAGGACTTCCCGACTACTCAGAAGCTCGAAAAGGCAAAGCCTGTTCTCAAGGAGCTCGACGGCTGGAAGGAAGACATAAGAGGCATAAGAAATTATGAGGAGCTTCCCGAGAAGTGCAAGGCTTACATAGACTTTGTGGAGGAGCAGATCGGGTTCCCGATAACGATGGTCTCAAACGGTCCTAAGAGAGAGGACATTATTTACAGAGAGAGCAAGCTGAAAAAATAAAACATAATAGATCATACCGCTGTATTTTTAAAATACAGCGGTTTTTGTTTTACAGCAATTGACAACAGGTGCCCGGCGGTGTATAATAAAGCTGTCAGGCTGGAAAGGGTCTGAACAATATTATATTCAGGAGAGTGCTGTTTGAAAAAGTACAACACATTGGAGATAGCGGGCTGACCGGGAGGTCTGCTTGCGATCTGTCAGACCTCCCGCCCGAGGGCTGTTGATGTCAACAATTTTCAGGAGGTAAAATAATGAATAAAAATGACTGTATCATCCGTTTGGAGAAGAAAAAAGATCACAGAGAGGTCGAAAGCCTTATAAGAGATTCGTTCTGGAACGTCTACCGTCCGGGCTGTTATGAGCACTATGTTATCCACAGGCTGAGAGATGACCCGGCTTTTGTAAAAGAGCTGGACCTCGTTATGGAAAAGGACGGCGTTATCATCGGTCAGAATATGTTTATGAAAACTGTTATTGAAACCGATGACGGAAGGATCATCGACGTTCTCACAATGGGACCTATCTGCATTGCGCCTGAGTTAAAACGCAAGGGGTATGGGAAAAAGCTTCTGGACTGCTCCCTTGAAAAAGCCCGTGAGCTCGGCTTCGGGGCTGTGCTGTTTGAAGGCGATATCGGCTTTTACGGCAAGAGCGGTTTTGACTATGCCTCAAGATCCGGCATAAGATATCACGATCTGCCCGAGGATGCCGACTCTTCGTTCTTCCTGTGCAAGGAGCTTATTAGCGGCTGGCTCGACGGTGTCACCGGCGTTTATCAGACACCGCAGGGCTACTATGTAAGCGACAAGGAGGTCGAGGAGTTTGACAAAGGCTTCCCTTACAAGGAGAAGCTGAAGCTTCCGGGACAGCTTTTCTGATCTTTCTCTGAACACACAAAAGCCCCAAAACAGTTTACTCTGTTTTGGGGCCTTGTTTTTATTTTACAACTCTCAGTATCCTGTCTGTTGCGTGGCCGTCGCAGGCGCTCATGTGATAACGCAGAAACTGTTCATAGTCCTCTCCTGCTTCCCTGCCGTAAGCACGCAGAACACTGTCAGCAAGCTCTTCGCCGTTTTTAATGATCTCACACGGGAAACCAGCAGGGTCGACATAAAAGCCACGGCTCTTCACATACTCCTCATAGTCGGGCATAAAAAGCACAAACGGCTTTCTCAGAAGTGCGTACTCGAAAATGAGAGAGGAATAATCGCTGATAAGAACATCTGCCGCCGAAAACAGCTCGGAAGTTGGGATGTCGCAGTTTGACTCAGCGCCTCTGATGTGTGGGTGCGGCTTCATTATCACTGCCCAGTCATCGCCAAGCTTTTGCTGTAAGGCGCTGATATGCTCCTGGCCTGCAAGCCTTGCATCAGCTGCCGTTCCTCTGAAGGTGGGCGCATAAAGAGCTATCTTCTTTCCCTTAAACTGCGGGTATCTTTCAAAAAGCTCCTCACGGCAGCGCTCAAGATATGCCTTGTCGAAGAACACGTCCGTCCTGCTCACGCCAACAGCACGCACCATTTTCCTGTGTATCCCCTCCAGGCGGTATGCGCTCTCGAACACCTCTTTTACAGCGGGAGAGCTGACGGTTATCATCGAGATGTTGCGGTTGACATTGCCACGGTAATAGGGTGAGATATCATCAGGGGTGTCGTAAGCAAACTTTTTCAGCAGGCCGCAGGAATGCCACAGCTGGATGACCTTTGTGTCCTTTTTCTTACGGCAGGATGTGACGGGCAGAAAATAATTGCAGATAAACACATACTCTGCCCGGGCGTATTCTTTCATAAAGCCCGTGATAAACGAAAGCTTATGCCTGAGCCCTGCCTTTCTCAGATCACACAGGCACAGCTTTATGTCCATATCCTCCCTTTCGCTCAGGCGCTCATAAACAAGGCGCATACTCTCGGGGAGCGTGTCGGTGTTCGAGTCGGCAAACACCACTCTGCCCTTGACTGTCGGAAGATGCCTGTACCTGTTATAAACGAGCGGCAGAACAAACCTGTGGAGGATGTATTTAAGCTCCTGCTTCAGCCTTTTTTTCAGCTCCATATCAGACCTTTCTGTCAAGCTTCATACTCTCGACAAGCCTTTGGAATGTCTTTTTCAGTCCGACCTTCGGCTCCCAGCCGAGAGCTCTCAGCTTTGAGGTGTCAAGCAGTATCTTCATTTTCGGGTTATATCCGAGCTTCGTTGCGTCCTCAGCTATATCGAACACGACCTTTGACCTGCCGCCTGAGAACTCATTGCAGAAAAGCAGAGCCAGATCCTTTATGGTTATGCCCGAGGCTTCGTTTGCGATGTTGTAAGCCTGGGCTGTCTCGCCCTTTGTAAGAACTGTGAGGATGCCGGCAACAGCATCGCTGATATAAGAATAGTTACGCTCTGTGGAGCCGTCGGTCTTGAGGACGATGTCCGTACCCTCGATAGCTGCCCTTGCAAACTGAGCAAACACTCTGCCGTCGTTATAGTCAACACCCGAGCCCAGCGACTGGCAAAGCCTTGCCACCTTGACAGGCACACCGTACTGTGAAGCATAAGCCACACACATAGTCTCGGCCATTCTCTTCCCCTCGGAATAGCTGCTGCGCACGCTCATGGGGTCGATATAGCCATAATCCTTCTCGGAAACTCTGCCGTCCTCGGCGGAGGGTATACCGTAGACCTCGAGGGATGAGAGGAAAACAAAGGAGCTTACGTTCTTCTCATAAGCCAGCTGGAGCATCTTTCTTGTGCCGCAGACTGTTGTGGTTATGGTCTCCACGGGATGCTCGACAAAGAACTTTGAACTGGTGGGGTTTGCTGCATGGATAACAAAGTCGATATCGGCATCCAGCTCGAAGGGCTTCATAACATCGCCCTTGACAAACACAAGGCCTTTGCCCTCAACATTTGAAAAAACAGTCTTTGCCTTCTCCTCGCTCCTCACAAGAGCATACACCGTAAGCCCGAGGTCCTTCTGCTCGTTTGCCATAAGCAGCGTCATAACTATCTGGCTGCCAAGAAGCCCTGTGGCTCCTGTCACGAAAACTCCCTTGCCTTTGAGCGCATCCCAGTCAACAGAGGTGCTCTTTGCGGCGTTTTCAATGTCCTCCTGAAAAAACCTGTTATCTGAAACCTTCATAAAACTATCTCCTTCTCTATGCGACTTTACCCCCGCCTTTTGACGAGGGTAATTGTTTTTTATCGTGATCTTATGCCTTGACCTGTTCTTCCGGGTCACGCTCAAAGCGTCTGAGGCTGAGCTTGCTGAGCCACTTGAACGGATATTCAAAGGGCTTGAGCGCCAGGATAAAGGTTATGGCTATGGCTATCAGCGTCATCTCAGCAACTCCCTTGCGTGTGTGGAGGAACGGCTCATACCAGCCGAACTCCAGGTCTGCAAGATAGAGGAAACGGTGCAGTATGTAGACCTGCAAGGTCCTCGATCCGAAGCGTGTGAAGAAAGCTTTTCCTCTGGGGACCAGCAGCAGGAAACAGAAGCAGAGCGTTGCCGCAGCAAGATAGAATATCAGTCTGTGAACGAACATAACGGGCTCGTCCGTCAGCACGCTGAGCTCACTGTTGTAGTAATTGTAATTGCTGGTTATTATCCTCTCGGCAATGTCAGATATATTATAATAGCAAAGTATCGTTATCGAACAGCCGACAGCTATCGCTGCGATCTGGACAGGGACTTTTCTGAATTTGAACAGCCAATCTTTTTTGAAGTGGTAGCCTATGATGAAGAACGGGAAATGGTTCACCATTCTCGCTACACTCAGAAAATCGCTCGCCTTCGTGTCATAGCCTATAAGGCAGGCGACCACGATAGACGCAGGGATAATGAACTGAGGCTTCAGCTTGTAAAGGAATGGCATGAGCATGAACCACCAGATCAGGCACATAAGATACCATAGCGATGATCTTGGTGCAAAAACGCTTCGTTCCATCGTTTCGCTGTATCCCAGAACATAGTATTCAAACAATGAAACGGTCAGCTGTGCCGCAAGATAATAGACTACATAAGTGATAAGTCGTCTGGTCTTGATCACTCCGTTTTTGATATAGCCCTTTGCAAAGTAGCCCGAGATAAAGATAAGGCACGGCATATGCATGGTGTTTATTATCATCCATATAGCTCTGACCTTTTTCATATCGGTCTTCAGCGGCGAGATAGCGTGTGCAATAACGACGAGCAGTATAAGGAGAAACTTTGCATTGTCAAAGTAGTGATCCCTTCCATTTTCGTCCTGATATTCTTTTGAAGTATAACCCAGAAAATTCATAAAACGCTCCTATTTGAGATCGGGGATATGAGGTGTAGAACCTATGCCGAAGGCCTGCTCGTTCTCTCTGAACTGGATAAGAGCACGGTACATATAAACGTCCTCAGGTGTTGTTACCTTGATGTTTCCACGGTTTCCCTCGACCATGTATGCTTCCTTGCCGACGCTCTTGATAAGGGTGCAGGAGTCAACAAGGTTGTCATATCTTGACTCTCTTGCACGGACGATCTCGTGATCTGCGATGATCTCGCCGAGACGGAAGCTCTGCGGAGCCTGAGCCGCATAGGTGTCCTTTCTGTAAGGAACGGTCTCGACCGTTTTGCCTGTGGTGCTCATAAGGATAGTCTCATAGCATGGCGTGCAGGTGATAGCGTTGCCGTTTTCCTTAGCGCCCTTGATGTTTCTTGAAATGGTGTCATAGGTCACCCAGGGACGAACGCCGTCGTGGATAAGAACTATGCTGTCGTCGTCATTGTCCTTCTGTGCTCTTTTCAGGCCGTTGTAGATAGAATCCTGACCTGTTTCTCCGCCGGGGATTATATCTATGACCTTCGAGATCATAAACTTTGACACCAGCTTCCACATATAGGGGATGTAATCCTCAAGCATAGAGATGTAGATCTTATCTATCTCACGGTGATTTTCAAAAAGCTCGAGCGTGTGGATTATGACAGGCTTGCCGTTTATCTCAAGAAACTGCTTGGGAACGCCTGCTCCCATCCTCACACCGACACCGCCTGCGAAAATTACTGCAATATTCATTTTCATTCCTCCATTATTCTCAATCAAGCATTTTTATTCGCTGTAATCGTCCTTATTGACCTTGTCGAACTTATCCTGGAATTCGATGACCTTTTCATATATCCTTGCACAGTTGTTGTGGTCGGAATACTCGAAGAAGTCATCTACTCTCTCTTTATACATATCCTTCATTACACAGCTGTTTTTGATATACTCGCACAGCTCTGCGACTATCTGCTCGTGGTTGCGGCAGATAGGTCCGAAGCCCATCGTTTCATAGTCCAGCCCTCCTGCCTCATACTGGGGCGGCAGGACATCCGGGTGATAGTAGACCAGCGGCTTTTTCATATAAGCAAAATCAAACTGCACTCCCGAATAATCGGTGACCATAAGGCTCGACTCGGTGAGTATCTTCTCATAGCTCATATCTCCGGCAGCTGCGATGATATCGACTCCGTCGCTCTTTTCAAAGTCCACTAGCTGAGAGCTCATTGCAGGGTGGAGCAGATAAACTATCCGGTAGCCGTACTCCTTGGCTGTGCTTATCAGCCTCTCGTCATTTATAAGACCGTTATATATCTTATAATAATCGCTGTGGATGAAGCTGGAGCTGTGGGCATAGGTCGCACCCTTCTTCGCCTTGCCTGTCGTTGTGCCTCTTCTCCAGGTGGGGGTTATAAGAATGATCTTCTTGTCGTTTGAAACAAGGCCGTCATATCTTGCGTGGCCTGTAAGGCAGAGCATCGACTTGTCATAGTAGTCATATATCTCGTGACTGACGTTCTTTATCTCATACTTAGAAGCAAAGAAATAAAGCACGGTATTGTCGAAGGTCCTGTTCTGGTACTGAGCTATCTTCTGGATAGTCAGGCCGTGTGCAAGGCATACGACCCTTGCGTTATACAGGTCCTTGAAATATTTCTGCGTCGCAGCATAATAGCCGTTGCAGTTCATGGTATCAACATGGGTGGCAAGCATAAGGTCGGTATGAAGAGCGATCATCTTGTGCTTGATGGTGTTGAACTTGAGTATGGTGTCATACTCGGCCTTGAGTCTCTCATAGTCGGGAGAATCCTTGGCCACAACGTAGTATATCTTTACTCCCTCGGGAGCTCTCTGTTTCACATAGCGGTAGAAGTATTCTCCGTTGTCGCCTGCTTTGAATATCTTGTCCATCGTCAGCCATATCTTCTTGCGGAAGAACGGTTTTGAAGCCCAGTAAAGCAGGCGGTTGCCGACCATTTTTATCTTCCACATACCGTGTGTGGATCGTGATATCGACCTTATAAAGCTCAGCTCGTGCTTTATGTGTGCGCCTCTGGTAAGCTTCTCCACAGTAAAGCATCTCATACCGCTGTCATACTGGATGATCGACTTGCCGCATATCCAATAGGAATTCTTAACGGTGCTCAGCTTTGTTTCTGCTCTTATGAACGTCACAGCAAGCGGATAGTTCCTGCCTCTGTATCTGAGCCAGAAGGAGAACGTGCTGTGTCTTCTCAGTCTCTCCTCGGGTATCATAAAGCGGAAGGTGTAATTGCCTTTGGCGGAAACATTGAAAAACTTGTTGAGCGCATAGATATGTGTTCTCACCACAGGATATTCCCTGCTCTGGTCGAGAACGGCGAATATCTCTATATCGCCTTCTTTAAATACATAGCTTCCGGGATAGAAGCCGTCCATAACAAGGTTGGCTCCGTCATAGTAGAGCACCTTGAATTCAAGCTTTGAGGAGCCCAGCGACCATATCTGGCTGTCGTCTATGTGAGCCGATATCTCGGCAGCGGTAGCGCTGATCGTCGGCATAAGCTCGTAGTTATCATGCTTGAGCCTTAAAAGGTTCAGGACAAAAAACCTCGGGATTATCCCCTTGCCTGTCAGCAGGTGACAGCTGGAGATAGTTATATCGTCGATGTTTTTGAGCGCCCTTCCGGTCTTGTCAAAAAACTGCTGAGCCTCATCGGGAGAGAGGATGCTCTTGTCACGCTCGTTCATATTGCACGCATAACGGCAGCACAGCTGATAGAGAACGAAGTGGTTTACAAAAACAGAGGAATCCGGCTTTACGGCATCTATAAGGAAGAAGTCCATAGACTCCTCATACCATGCCTTTTCAAACTGAAGAGGGTAATTAAAGAAGTCCCTCTCGTTGGGGTGGCCGCAGTTATAGGGCTTTTGGGAAAGAAGATAACCCCCGTTTTCATCAAGAAGCTTCATCAGTATCTTGATGTCGGAATCAAGAGGCATACGCTCATCGAAGGTAAGCCCTTCAAAAAGGTCTCTTTTGAAGATGAAGGCCGAAAAACAGGTGTGGAACCTTTCCGGGAACATCCTCAGATCCACTCTGTATCTGTGCTTGCGGTCAAAGGTCATCTTGAAGGTGAGCGTAGACTTGAACACACCGTTCTCATCCTTTGTGTACGGATCGAGAGAAACTATCGGATGTCTGGTTATATGCCTTACTGCATGGTCGAGAGAATCAGGCGGGATGATACCGTCATCGGTGATGAACATAATGTTATCGCCGCTTGTCTGCGACAGTGCATAATTATAAGCCTCGGGCTCGTTGAGCTCGCTTACGTCATAATAAATGACAGCACCGCTGACCCCTGAGTATTCGTCCTTGACGCCGAATGAGCCCGTGTGATCCATAACATGGACGAGCACACCCTTGTCTTCAAAGCTCTCTGCGGCAGTGATCGACGATATCTGACTGCGCATCACGTCGGCATCGGTGCCGAAAAGAATAATATCAAGCATTTTGAAAATTCACCTTTACTTTATATCAAAGTCAAAATCAACTATATCATGACCCGACCGCCTAAGGCTTGCGGGGACGGGCTTTTTATATTCGCCGTAGGAATAGGAAAGATACCTGTCGGCATCCTTTGGAACGGGAAAGCTCCTTTTGCCGAACCTGATAAACTCGGTCTGCGAGAGCCATCCGGCAGGAAAGCCGCCGTGTCTGAGGTGCTCGCCTGTTCCGTCATAGAGATAATGTGTGTCTCTTTTATCGAAGAAGGTCACGACCCTGTGCTGAAAACGTTCGAGCGTTTTCATACTGCACCTGTTCATCACCCATGTGGCAGCCTTACAGATCGGTTTTAGCCTGCCGTAGAAGTGCATGGGTCTTTGGGCCCATTTATTGAACACGAGCGACCTTGCAAACAGCGTAAGAAAAACGTGGAGCTTTCTTATCGCCTTTATATCGGAGGTCTTGTCGTGAACGAAAATGTCTATGAACACGCCCTGGTGCATATGGGCAAACCTGCTCGAAAAGTCTGTGGCAAAAAGTGTGCCCTCCAGCCTGAGCTTTGTGAAAATGCTGTGGTAGCTGGGATCGGTCTCGGAGGACTGGAAGAAAAAGCGCTCCTTGTTTATCGTGGTGCCAACCACCGAAAGGAACTTTTCATATTCCTCCCTTGTCATCATAACGTCGATGTCGTCATCCCAGGGTATGATATCCGCATACCTGACAGCCCCCAGCAGCGAACCGCCGCCCAGAAAATAGCTTATATCGTTCTCACGGCAAATGCGGTCAAATTCATCAAGGCACTCGAAAAGCCTTTCGTGCAGCTTTTCTAGCTGTCCGTCATAGCTGTCGCCAAAATAAAACATCCTGTCGGGATGAGCCTTCGAGAACTCCAGCATAGCCCGTCCGTCCTCATAAGACATTATCCTCTCATAGCCGCCGCTGGTCACGCTCTTTGCGCCCTTGACGGTACAGCCGCCGTGACCTGTATAATAAACGCAGAAGCGCAGCTGTTTTTTTCTTGACACCAGAAACAGCACAGCACCGTAAAGGTCGGTGATGTTCGTGCTCTCGTTGGTGTGTGCATCCTCGCCGTTGTCCAGCCCTGCGCCATAGACACGGGGCGCATAAAGAACAGGCATTATGGCGCTCATCACCCTCACATCATCACGCTTGTCCGTGACAAGCAGTCTTCTGCCCGCACAGCTCTCAAGCTCGGCTCTCTGCTCATCATCAAGAGGCGCATCCTTCATATCAAAGGCTATGAGCACCTCTTGCTGTGTAATTGCCGCTTCATTGACAGGGACCCTGATCTGAGTCAGGATGGTCTCAAGCTCGCTTATATATAAACAGTTCTCGCTGCCCACGAGGAAAACTCCCCGTTCACGGAGCTGCATCAGATCTATGCTTTCGGACGCCGCACATCTGTCGATGCGGTCGCTCCTGTAATCATCTGAGATCTCGGGAGTCAGCATATCACATTTCCTTTCAAAAAAAGATCATAACACATTCCACCAAAGTAAAATTATAACACACATCCTCCCAAAAGTAAAGGACAGCCGACCCATTTTTACCGATTTTGTTAAAAAGTACAACATTCAAACCACAAAACAACGTATTTTAGGCAAAGAGCCGACCCTCCGACTTACAAAAAGACAGTCAGGGGCGGCTCTCCTGACTGTCCTGACGGAGGTATTGCGGTTTTGTTTCAGGCCTTGTTTATCTTCTCTGTCAGCTGTGTGAACACGCCGCTCACGCCCTCAAAATCCATAGCGCCGATATAGTGCTCCTCCAGCTCGTCGTGGACGGCCTTTGCTGCCGACATCGTTTTATACAGGTGCTCGGAAAGGTCGTTTATCAGGCGGTGTTCAAGTGAGATGACCTCGCTCTTTTGCTCCAGCCTTCTTGCGTCGTAAAAGGTGTCAAGGTCTATGCGGGTGTCCTCGTTTGCAAGCAGAGTCAGCGGTGTGTCGCTGAGAACTGCGATGCCGAGCGATGGTATCAGCAGGTGCTCGGTGCGCTCGTTGTCAAAGGCTGCCGAGGGGCATTCGACAACACTGAGCCCCCGTGAAACGGCCTCGGCCTTCAGAAAGGCGCAAAGAAGTGACGAAGCATAAAAGCAGCTGTCCGACAGAACTATCACCTCTCTCTGAGTTTCGGCTGTGTTCTCATAGGTCATACAGCCGTACTCTGTCAGAGCGGTGAGCTGGCGCCTTACGGTGCTGCCGCTTGAACCGAAGCGCACACCGCCCATAAGCCTTGCGGCAAGGCGGGCGGCAAACGCTCTCAGCCTTTTTTCATCGCAGCACCCGGCAGCGATGTCCGAGACCGCCCTGCAGCTTTGCGAAAGTGAGAGCTGTGTCCTCCCTGCCGCCTGCTGGAGCGAAGCGTTCCGGTCAGCGGCAGATACGATCGCTTCTTTGTGAGCGGAAAGCTTCTCCTCATTCCAGAAGCGGCCGAGGTCAACGATCCGCTCCGTAACTCCCGGATAGCGGCACTCCATAACGTGGGGAGCCGTGGCATCACAGATGTATGCGCCCTTATCCCGGAGTACGACCGCATCCAGTGACTCGGGGTCCGAGGAACAGTGATAATATGTCACCCTGCCGCTTTTTTCAAATGTCTCGCCTATCCGCTTCATAAGCGAGGACTTTCCTGTTCCCGGGCCGCCCTTCAGAAGATAGCCCTGAAAGCCTGTTTGCGACATCTCCTGCCAGAAAAGGTTATCAAAGCCGTGAGCTGTCCTCGTTCCGAGAAAATAGTGTTCGGTATGTTTTTGCATAGCTATCCCTCCTGACATATACTATGCAAAAGGGCATTACGCTGTGAATCATTATAGCTGTCCCTTCAGCACGGAAAGATCAAAGTGTTTGCTAACGGGGATCTGTGTGGTGTGTAAAGCATATGACCATATTATTATTCGCTGCATTTATGCCTGTATACATAAAGCATAAAAAGCCCCCGACAGTTTCCTGTCAGGGGATCAAAGCTTACTAATGTCTCAGCACCCAGTCTATCGCTGCCTGCACCCAGTGTGCCGCAACGGGCTGGATATGCCAGTCATTAGTAGAGGTCGTTTCATCGCACAGCGATGCACCGTGGCCGCCGTATTCATAGATGTGAGCCTCGTAGGGGATGTTGTTCTGGGAAAGAGCCAGCATATAGCGCAGGCTGTTCTCGACCCTCACACAGCCGTCATCGGCACAGTGCCAGATAAAGGTCGGCGGAGTGTCGGCCGACACCCTGTCCTCAAGGCTTACAAGAGCCCGGAGCTCTTCGCTCTGCTCCTCGCCGATAAGGTTCTGTATCGAGCCCTCGTGGGTAAACCTCGGGTCGGAGGTGATGACCGGATAGCACAGCACCGAGCCATTGACCTTTGTTTGCGCTGCTGTGCAGCCAAGCGTCTTTGTTACGATATCCGAGCCGTAAAAATTCGCTATGCTCGCCGCAAGGTGTCCGCCTGCCGAAAAGCCGCAGACAAATATCTTGTCGGGGTCAACATCAAAGCGCTCTGCGTTTTCTCTTACATACTTCACCGCCGCCGCACATTCGAGCAGGTCGGTCGGGAATTTTTTCTTATAAACGGAATATCTCAGCACAAAGGCCGCACAGCCTGCCGCAAGAAAGCGAAAAGCCACAGGGTCAGCCTCACGGTCTGACAGAAAGTCATATCCTCCGCCGGGGCAGATTATGACTGCTCTTCTGTTCTTTGGGCCTATCTCCTCGGAAAAGGTGTTGTAAAGACAATCCAGCGCCGGCGCACAGCCCTCAGCAGAAAGACCTGCGCTCTCATAATCCACATCAAGTCTGACGCTCTCGTTTACCATACCTGTTCCTCCGCTGTGTAATCCTCGGTGTAGTCATAAGTGTAATCATCTGTCTGTGCCTGCCCGGTGCCGTCCTGTGCGTCCTGCTCACCGTCCGCAAGCGAAGAGCTGTCATCATTGTCCTCGCCTGTCTTTACCTCGGGAGCCTCCTCACTGAGACAAACAGTAACTATGAACCCGTCATAGTTGTTCCCGGATACGGTATAAGCATAATCCTTGCCGTCAGCCTTCTGGAGAATGGGCAGCTTTGTCGTTCTGTCCTTGCCCTCCTTGACATACCAGACCTCATAGGATCTTCCGTCATATGTTGTATAGGACAGCGGCTTTTCAAAGCTGTATTTCTTTATAAACTCAAGGTACTCCTCAAGGCACATAGACTTTTCTGCCATTATCTCGGAATGAGGCTCGCCGACATATCTGTAATGGCCGGAAGCGTATTCCTGACCCGTTTTTTTGACCTTGTCATCAGGATATCTGAGTATCATCCCATACTTTGCACAGTTTTCGGGCACCCATGCGGATGAGCCCTCGCCCGTGAAAGGAGGATAGCTGCCCGATGCGGCATCATAGCCCAGCAGATCGAAGCACAGCCCTGTGGGGCTCTCGGTAAAGCCTGTTGCCGAACCGTCGGGGTTTTCGGTGGTCGAATATACGATGACAGAATTATCCGAGGTCTTTGCATAGTAGTCGGTCATCATCTTCCGGAGCGCTTCGAGCGCATCGGCATCGGCAATGAGCTCGGTGGTGCTTGCTGACATTATCTGAGTGCCGCTCTCGCTGAACAGATAGGAGTAGAGCGTATCGGACTCTATCTCGGTGGTGGAAAGCTTGTGGTCGCTGTTGACAAGCACAAGGCTGCCCTTTGACACCTGCCTGTTGTCCACCTCTTCATAGCGGAAGCTTCTCTTTTGCTTTTGTTCGTTTTTTTTCTTTGCTGTCTTCTTATCCGAAGAAGCAACGACGTTCGTCTTGTTCTGGGGCTTGTTTCGCTCGAGCACCCTGTTGCTGCAGGAGGCTGTGAGCCAGACTATAAGAAGCAGACACACTGCAAGTGCAGCTGCTATGTTCTTGAACTTATAGTGTTTATTTATATTCGGAAATGACGGAAACTGCACAAAGATCATCCCTTCGCCAAAAAAATCAGATACTATCATCCTTATAGATTATAGCACAAAAAAAGTCACTTGTGAACGATTTATATCCAAATCGTTTTCACTTTCGTTCATTCGACCAAAACCGACAGATTTCCTTTATGCAATTGCAACAAAAAGAGCGCCCGCCGACCACGGCAGACGCTCACACGATGTTTTTAGTTTCTTACATAATCGAAAAGTGATTTCACAAACGCTCTGCCCTCGGGGCTCCGGGCGAGCTTTTCGATATCGCAGGAGCAGACGACCACCTTGCCGCCGTCCTTTTCATATTCGTAAAGCATCGACAGACTGTGATTGCGCTCCACATTGTCGATGGTGCGCACTATCACTCTTATATCCTCGGTGCGCCCGTCAAGTATCACGGGACGAGAATTCTGAACTATCTCGAACCACTGGGGAGTGGAATATTTCTTTGAAGCAAAGCCCGAAAGAGCAGGATGCTCCGTATCGATGACAAGACCCATAGTTCCCACAGGTCTGGGCTTTTTCATCATGTCGGAAATGGTCTTGAACATAGGATAGTTCCAGAAGTCCTGGCAGTACATTCCCTCTATTGACTCATCCTTTATCTTTTCAAGGTCCGGCACCACAAGCACAGTCTTGCCCTGTCTCAAAAGCTCCTCTGCCTTGCTGTCCGCCTCACGGAAAAGATATACTCCGTCAAGCTCTGCCTGCTCCACAGCAGGAACAACTGTCAGCTCATATTCGTTCTCTATATCGGCGCCTTCAAGCGCCAGCCTGAGTGTAAGATAGGTTATCTTCTCGACCTTCGGAAGCTCCGCCTTTGCAACACAGATGTCAGCATAGTTCCCGCCGTTCATCGAAAAATCACTGCTGCCCTGCGCAAGCACCTTTTCGCCGTCGCAAAGAGACCACTTCAATGTGCCGCCCTCAAAGCCCTCACGGAAAGCTGAGCACTGTATCTTAGCTTCAAATACGCTCTGCTCCTCAAGGACGTAATCCTCAAACCTTGCGAGCAGAACTATATCATTGCAGAAGCCACGCCACTTTTTCCCGGTGACGATACCCTTGCTGTCCATAAACGCATCAAGGATGCCCACAAGCGCTGTCCCCTGACCTGTAAAGTCCTGGATGTCGAGTATCTGATAGCCGGCCACCAGCTTCGAGCGGTGAGCCGCCTCCAGCTCCTCCTTATAGCACTCCACAGCCAGCGCTCCCGAGCACTCGAAATAGTCCTTCCACAGGGGCAGAAGGCCTTTTTTGTCAAGGCGGTCTCTGAATATCTCAAGGTTGCGGGGCTTGAGCGAGCCGGTGTATTTTTCTATCTCATCGTAGTTAGGATAGCACTCGAACTGGCCTATCTCATGGGTAACGATAGGCACCTCCGGGATGAAATCCGCATCAGCTTCCGAAGCCTTGACGGTCTTCATAGTCGTGCCATACTGTATCTGGACGGTTCCGTCCTCGGAGACCTCGGTCTCGTGTGCCTTTTTTGCAGGATGTATGAGACTGTCGTAGTCATGTGTTGTCGAAGGCTTGTCAGTCTGTATATGTCCGAGGGGTGCGTCGCACATAGCATAGCTGCCTCTTATAAGCCTGTCGTTTGCAAGACGCACACCCACAAAGAAATCATCGTTCTCCACCACATTCGGGAACCACTGGAAGTTGTTCGAGCCCTGTGTGTAAAGATGCCTGCTGTCGAAAGCCTTGTAGCGGCCGAGGATCTCATTGAGCCTTTCCTTTGAGCCCCACAGCTCGTTTCCGAGCGACATCATACAGAATGACGGGTGGTTTCCGAAAAAGCGCAGCATAGCAAAGCCCTCCGACACAAGAAAGTCCTGCTCGGCCTGGTCGTGGTTGTCGTCCTCGGGGGTGGTTATGGTGCCCCAGAAAGGCAGCTGCGGCTCCATATAGATGCCCAGCATATCCGCAGCGGTAAAGGCTGCTTCGGGCGGACAGCAGGTGTGATAGCGGTAGTGGTTGATGCCGTAGGATCTTGATATCGAGAGCACCTTCAGCCAGCTGTCAAGGTCTGTCGGCGCAAAGCCTGTTTTCGGAAAGATAAGTCCGTCATGCTTTCCTCTGAGAAAGGTGGTGACACCGTTTATCAGAAACTTTCCGTTTCTCTGCTCAAAGTCCCGGATGCCTATGATATGCTCGCTGACATCATCGCCTGTCGTGAGCCTGAGCTTGTAAAGAGCAGGGTGATGCTCGCTCCAGAGAAGAGCGTCAGCGCCCATCTCATAAACGCAGTCAAGCTTTGCGCCCGATGCTCTGACGCAGACAGGCTCGGGGATATGTGTGGTGTCGGTGTTGAAGCTCTCGGCGCTGATCTGGACATCCGCTTCGTCCGCACCCGAAACGTCAGCCGTTATGTGAAGGCGCCTGTTTTTTGCGTCGGTGGATATCATAACATTTTCAAGGAACACATCGCCAAAGAGCACAAGCTCCAGCCTGCCCGTTATACCGTTCCAGTTGGTCTGTGTGTCCTGAGAGGTCAGGTGTCCGCCGCCTGTTTTATAGCCCACATTGCAGCATCTTATCACAAGCTCGTGAACGCCTGTTTTCGCATATGCGGACAGGTCATAGATATGCGGTGCCACAAGGCTGTCCATAACGCCAAGGCTCTCGCCGTCAACAAACACCTCGGTGATCCTTGTCCGCTCAAGAAACAGTCTGACATTTTTTGCATCAGCCTTATCAAAGTCGATCTGTCTTCCGAACCAGGCATTTCCCTCAAACTTGTATGTGTCTGTCAGATAGCCGTCGGGGCGCTCGTCATTCTGCTCGCCCTTTCTCTGATCCGAGGTCGTTCCCGGAAGGGTCATCTCGTCATCGAACTCAGGCTTTTTCACCTTGCAGCTCTTGTCCATAAAAAGCTTCCATTTTCCGCTGATATCTATCGTTTTTATCATGGCCGTTCCCCCTCTTTGGTCATTTTGGTCGTGTTTATGTAATTATACCATAAATGCAGACCGACTTCAAGAAAAGAATATGATATTCTATCAAAAAAGTAAACAGCAGGGGGCATCCTGCCGTGGGAATATTGCAAAAATATCCCCCGTCGCATAAGACGGAGGATATTAAAAGGGATGTCGGAGATCATCATTTTCTTGCCAGAAGAACACAGCTGAGCGGGGCAAGGCGCAGGTTCACCCTTCTGCCCTGTGCCCAGGGCTCGCCGTTCAGGCAATTTGAACCGCTGTAAATGTCACGGTCGGAATTGAGCAGCTCATAATACTGACCGTCATCCTCGACATTCAGCGAGCAGTTCTGATAGTTTGCCGAGAAATTGAAGACGCAGTATATCTTTCTGCCGTGAAGGTCGTTTCTTACGAAGGAGTAAAGGCACTGATTGCGGTTGTCGGCCTCCAGCCAGCGGAAGGACAGCGAATTATAATCGCAGCAGCTAAGAGCCGGCTCGTTCAGATAGATGTGGTTGAGAGCCTTGATATACTCATGGAGCGAATCATGCTCGGGATATGTCAAAAGGTTCCAGCCAAGCTCCTTTTTTTCGTCCCATTCCATATACTCGCCAAGCTCGTTGCCCATGAAGTTGAGCTTCTTTCCCGGGTGAGCCATCTGGAAGGTGTAGAGCACCTTCATCGTTGCCTGCTTCTGCTCTCTCAGTCCCGAAGCCTTGTCTATCATCGAGTATTTGCCGTGAACGACCTCGTCGTGGGAATAGGGCAGGATGAACAGGTCGTTGTAAAAATAGCTCATCGCAAAAGTCATCTTGTTGTGGTGGGCACGGCGCTGGTCGGGCGGTGTTTTGATGTAATTGAGGGTGTCGTGCATATAACCGAGGTTCCATTTATAATCAAATCCCAGCCCACCGAACTCGACGGGAGCCGTCACCTTGATATAGTCTGTGGAGTCCTCGGCAAAGAGCATAACATCCGGGTGAAGCTTTCCGATAGCATAATTCGTGTTTTTCAAAAACCATATGCCCGGATCGTTTATAGAGTTTTCCTTTTTGCCATATTTATAGATAAGGCAGGCCACCGCATCATAGCGCAGACCGTCCACATGGTATTTCTCTATCCAGAAATTGACCGCCGACTTCATAAAACTGAGCACGTGAGCCTTGGAAAAATCGAACAGTGCCGTGTTCCATTCGGAATAGCGCTCGTTCTCGCTGTCGCTCTCGAAAACGAAGCCTCCGTCATAGATATGGAGCGCAAAAAAATCACGCACAAAATGGACAGGGACAAAGTCAAGTATAACGCCTATGCCGTTTTTGTGGCAGGCATTTATAAAGCGCATAAGGCCTCTCGGCTCGCCGTAGCGGCTGGTGGCCGAAAAATAGCCCGACACCTGATAGCCCCACGAGCCGTCAAAGGGGTGCTCCATAAGCGGGAGTATCTCGATATGAGTATAGCCCATATCCTTGACATAGGGGATGAGCAGGTCTGCCATCTCATCATAGGTATAAAAGCGCTCGTCCTCTTCTTTTCCCGGCTTTATCCTCCACGATCCGAAGTGCATCTCATAGATATTGAGCGGCCTGTCATAATTCTTCGTTCTTTTTGAGAGCCACTCGCTGTCGCTCCACTCAAAGGTGTCGAGGTCGTAGACGATGGATGCGTTTTTCGGCCTTACCTCGCTGTAAAATGCAAAGGGATCCGAGCGGTAATGCTCCTCGCCCGTCTGCGTTGTGATGACGAACTGATAGATGTCGCCCTCACGAGCAGGGTGGGTGGTGTGCCACACGCCGTTATCGTCACGCTCCATAGGATAGCACGTTCCGCCAAGACAAAGCCTTACATCCTTCGCATTCGGCGCATAGGTCGAAAAATCCACCTCGCCGCCCCTTATATGTGCTCCCAGCAGCTCATAGGCTCTTGTGCTCTGTCCGTTTATAAAGTCGGCAGCTCTTGCCATCTTATCAACTCCTGATCTGTTGTTTATTTGTTCTGTCTGTACTCGTAAGACCCAAAATACATAGATTCCGGCGATCCCTCTTCCATACATTCCGGCTCTTTCAGTTCAAGCGATGCGAGAAAGACCTCCTCGTCAAACTCGGGCGCTGCGTTTTTATCATTTGCGATCACACCTTATTTTTCATTCACATAGCCGATGAACCTGAGAAATGCAGCCTTGCCTTCGTCGGTCCTCTTATAGACGCCTGCGTGCTCTAAGACCTTTGAGAATACGATGCCTATCTCTTTTCTGAGTATCTCACTGACGTTCTCTTCGGTGAAGCTGTATTTTTCTTTAAGCTCCTGCGCCCAGTCGGCGTGTGCGCTTATCCTCTCGTCAGCTCTGATATCAGCACCGCTGACAAGAGCTTCGGAAAGCAGAGCCATCTCGTTTTTGAGCCTCGACGGCAGCACCGCAAGACCCATGACCTCGATAAGGCCTATGTTCTCTTTCTTTATGTGGTGCAGCTCCTGGTGGGGATGATAGACCCCAAGAGGATACTGCTCGGTGGTTATATTGTTTCTCAGAACAAGATCAAGCTCGAACCTGCCGTCTCTCATCCTGGCGATAGGAGTTATGGTATTGTGGGGCTCGCCCTGAGTCTCGGCAAAGATAAAGGCCGCTTCATCGGTATAGCCTCTCCATTTTGTGAGTATCCTGTCGGCAAGGTCGATAAGAGCCAGCTTGTCCTCACTGTCAAGTCTTATAACAGACATCGGCCACTTTACTATGCCTGCCGAAACGTTTTCAAAGCCATCGAAGCTCAGCTTCGTTTCTACGGGTGCCTTTGCCATTGCAAAGGTGTAGTGGCCGCCCTGAAAATGCTCGTGTGAAAGGATAGAGCCGCCGACTATGGGAAGGTCTGCATTTGAACCCACGAAGTAGTGGGGAAACTTTTCAACAAAATCAAACAGCTTTCTGAATGCGGACTTGTCTATCACCATAGGAGTGTGCTTCTTGTTGAAGACTATGCAGTGTTCATTATAATAAACATAGGGCGAATACTGGAAGCCCCAATCTGCGCCGTCGATAGTCACGGAGATGATGCGGTGGTTCTGCCTTGCGGGAGAATTGACACGGCCTGCATAGCCCACATTCTCATAGCACAGAAGACACTTCGGGTAGCCCGTCTGTTTTGCAAGCTTTGCCGCAGCGATAGCCTTGGGGTCTTTTTCGGGCTTCGAGAGGTTGATCGTAATGTCAAGGTCGCCGTATTCCGTCGGCGCTATCCAGCGCATATCTTTCTTTATACGGTAGCGGCGGATGTAATCGGTGTCCTGCGAGAGCTTGTAGAAATAGTCGGTCGCCTGCTCGGGAGAGCTCTCATAAAGAGCCGCAAACTCACGCTCCACCTCGGAGGGTCTCGGTGTCAGCAGCCCCATAAGCTTGGTGTCAAAAAGGTCACGGTGAACGCTCGTGTCCTCGCAGATGCCTTTCTGCACAGCATAGTCAAGAAGCTCGCAAAGCGTTTTTTCAAGGTCAATATCCTTATATCCCTCCTGCGGCTCCTCATACTCGTCCAGACCCAGCGCCTCCAGCAGGCGGTTGGTGCAGTATACTCTGTCGGGCTCGGCTATAAGCCCGGTATCCATAGCGTAGGTGATAAGCTTTTTTATACTTTCATATATCATAATGATGATACTCCTTTCGACAAGCCTTTATTCAATATAATTATATAATACCTCTCAGTTTTTGTCAATCAATTGGCAAGGACATACAAAGAAATAATTGTGAATATTGTATTAAACCAAGGAAAGGGGTCTTGACAAATCCTGTAACTGTGTTATAATTGTTGTAACATAGTTTAAAGGCGTTGATAGGAAGCAAGGCGCTTTCACGATTTTCAGAGAGCCGTTGGCAGGTGTGAAACGGTATGAGGGCTGCGCTATAACTCGTCCTTGAGCTTGCAGAGCGAAATCACAGTAGCTTTGCACGGTGTTCTCCCGTTACAGAGATACGCATTGTTGGATGCGGCTAAGGCGCATGGTGTGAGCTGTGCGTGAATCGGAGTGGTAACACGGGTGATTGCTCGTCTCTAGAAACAGAGACGGGTTTTTTGTTTTTCCATTCCATCAGAGGAATGCTTTTAGCTATGTGAACACAAATTTACTTAGGAGGAAGCATTATGAAAAACTTTGACAAGTATCAGAGAGGCTATTTTATGCCGCCCGAGAGATGTATGGACTGGGCTGACAAGGAGTATATAGACAAGGCACCTATATGGTGCTCTGTTGACCTGAGAGACGGCAA